>NZ_SJPT01000007.1:0-300000 GCF_007860095.1 Novipirellula galeiformis
GGTTCGCATGCTGATTGAACAGGAGCAAACGGAGCTTCGATGTTCGTTATTTGATGTCGGCAAAACCTCCCCGACGGCGACCGATCGAGGATCGATTCCGTCGGCCACGCATGGGAGACGGCCGGTAGGAACCGGCCTTACTTCACTTCGTGTGCAAGCTGACTAGGTATTGGCCTCCAGTGGTCGCGATTTCCGTGCGCACCTCCAAGTCGGGAGTGAGACGCGAGAGTCGATCAATCAGCCAGGCCGCTGCGGCGTCGGCGTCTTCCCGCGTGGGGCAACGCGCCATCGCTTCGCGGCCCCCCATTCGCTCCAGTCGCTCGGCGGCTGCGATGATCGGTGCCGGGTCCACGACAATCAGGTGATCCGCCCAGGGCACCACGGGATCATTCGCGCCCTTGCCGGTGTTGCAGCCCTTGTGTGCCAAACGCTCGGGTGGCAAGTCGCCCTTGTCCTGCTTTCTTTTCTTCGCGCGGCCCTTGGTGATGCGAGTGTCTACACTGGCTGCGCGAGGATCGTTGGGCGACATCTCGCGCTGGACCGGTTCGTCACACAGCCAACATCGCCAACCGTCGGCCTCGCCCACGTCATTAAGTTGTCCCATCCGTTTTCATTCCTGGATTCGTTGAAAGATTCATGAATTGCTGGGCCTCATCCGGGCAAGTCCACCGCAACATATCCAGGCTGCGAGTATCCAGATACGGGGGTTCGGCCATCGCGTGATGGGGCCCTTGCACCCCCGAGACTCGTCTCGCCATCGTTTGGAATTGGGCTCAGGCGGACCGCGGTTTCTCGATCGGAGCCACACCATCCTAAGTGGTGGATGCATCGAGCCCCACACGGGGCTCTCCGTTTCCTCCCTTCCATCCTGTTACCCCCCCGCGGCCGCTCGACAAACTGGGCCCGTTGTCTTTGCCCTACGCGGTTGCTTTGATTGACACCGCGGAGGCTAAATGGTCGGCAAGGCTTTCATCCGTCGGCGATAGCTCGGCTCATCAATCTCGTCAGTCAAGAACTGGTGGCTAAGCAAGTACTTTTGGATTCGCACCGTATCCCGCCCTTCACAGCCTTCACGCAAGAGCACCCGTCGAGGATCGGTGTTGTCGCGAAGATCGGCAAGCTTGACTTCGCGAGCAATCGGATTGGCTTTGATACGCGCCACATAGTCCTCGTACGAGTCCGTCGGATGGTGCGTGACCAACTCCACCGCGGTGAGTACCGATTCAGAGAAGCCCTGTTGCCGCAAATCATCCATCGTCACCGAAGTGTCTTCGACCAAGTCATGCATCACCGCGACGATCTTGGCATCAAGCGACTGGACTCCCATCATTGCCCGCAGACAGTGCAGCACATAAGGCGCGCCGCTCTTGTCGCGAACTCCACGAAAATGGGTCGTCACCAAAACTAACGCTGCATCGAGATCCGACATCAAAATTCCGTTTCAATCATTGGTTTCCCATTCAGCAGCAACGCTTCCGCGCCGACGATTCCGCCGTTAAGGCGACACGAGCTGCAGTTCAAATTGACGCCTAACCCACCTAAAGTGAATCTTTGAGTCGGATCCGGAAAGCCCAATTCCGTAATGGGTCCGGTACGCGGGGCCAGCGCAGTTTGCCGTTTTCATCCGTTTTGATGGTAGTCGCGTCTTGCCATCGGCCTGTTTCAACGTCCCACCATGCAAAGAGATAGTCACGATTCGGTGGAAGGCCTTTGACAAATGAGGCAGGGAATCCCTTTGTACAAAAACCTAACGCAAAGCTCTTGTTGTCACTTGAGATCGCCAACGCATGCATGTCCCCATGACTGTTTCCCAGGTGGGTATCCGATGCCGGTTTCAAAACCCGATAGTCGTGTCCTTCGTCCAGCACGTAATTTTTTAAGTGCATCATGCCCGAGGACTTCCACTTGGTGAGCGCATGCTTCTGCTGACGCTCGTCAGCTGGAATCGGATACTTTTTATCGATCCAGAACGCGACTCCGCCAAAATAAGCATCTCCCCATGCGTGCCCGCCGAAGCCGCCATTGAGCACCGATCCATACATTTGGAACTGAGCCATCTCCGTAGCATCCAGACCTTCGACTTCACCAACGGGAACCGCCGGGTAGTAGGGTTCGACGTTCATCGCGGGATGTTGTGGCGAATTGCGATACATCTCTCGCAACCACAAATACATTCGCTCGTCACGGTATTTATTGCTGACATTGTGCAGGTCCAACAGTGCCGGCTCGTCCTTCGCCCACGTCTTTAGACTACTTCCATAAGCCATCGCCGTGCGAGGTTGACCGTAGGGCAACTTGCCCGTGCCATTTTTAGCTTTGAGATAAGCGTGTGCATTCTTCACTAGCGGCAACCAATCAGGGTAGACACGATCGACGGTATCCCAGTGCAGCCAGCTGTAGATCATGTTGTAGCAACCATAGCGAGCGATCAGGTATCTCGTATAGTTCGTGAACGCGTTTTTCTGAGCCGTGCTCTTTCGCGGCCACACTTCGTGACGTCGGACCGACTCAAAAAACGGGACGAACCCGTTGTCGGACAAGTACTCCATTTTCTTGTCCGTCTCTTGCCAATACTCGGGATGGATGCGTGTGTAATCGGCTTGGTCCAAGACGATTTCGAAGGGAGTAAGACCGGTTTCGGAAACCTTTTGACCGCGTACTTCTCGCGCCCAAACGCCCTCGGCCGAAGTGGTTGTATCGGTGGGATAACTGGCGATCACATTGACGCCGTTAAACCCCTGACGTTTCCGCTGCGAAAAGTAATCCTGGAAGGAAATCCCGGCGATGCCTTCCGCGTTCCAAGGAAAGATTTTTGTGAATGCGACCCATACCGTATCGGCGGTAAAGAAATAAGGGGTTCCGTCGGCATACTCCAAGGTCGCCCCACGGGTACGAATAAAACCACGACGGTTCGGGTTCTCTTGCTTCTGAGTTTTGGTCGTTGCGGTGGCAATATAGGATCCGCTCTTATTATCGAGTCCTGAATCGTTAGTCGTGGTTCCGGTTGACCAGGACCATTGGCCCGGCGAGGTTGCGACCAAGCGTACGCGAAACACATCCTCGCCATCCCAAAAGGCGGGCACCAAGTACGTTTCGCCGCTCGGTCCCGAAAGTGTGACCCACAGGTCCACGTCAAGGTACGGGTTGCTGTAACTTCGTGACGCGTTAAAGCTAACTTCGTTGACCTGCATGACCTCAACGGCTTGAGCACGCAACGCGATGAAGCAGAAGCACACGCAAGTGACGAATCGAAGGGTTTTCATATTGATAAAATCGGTAAGCGGCGAGTTTTTTGGGCGGTCTAAATTGTACCGACATTCTTGTAAAATGCACTTTAGGCAAACGACGCTTTCCACAGGATTGGGCGATATTTAAACGCTTGAGGCGACGGGGGCGTTTTGCCTCGGGTTCCTCGGTCAGTGCACGACGCCAGGACCGATTGATGGGCGCAAAGCGTACACCAAAGTCTGGTTCGCTCGGCGACGACCTCATTCATCCATGGGACATCGTATCCTCCCCCTGATACGCTGTGCCGCTTGGCGTCTTGACTCGCGGCCCGCCATCAATTCCGCGAAGGTCGGTTCGCGACGATTGGCACGATTGCGTTCGGTGCATCGACTCTCGGTGCGATCGTGATGGGAAGTTCCCGTGGAAGCGTCATACTCGCTACGCCGATTCGCGAGTCGGCCATGCCGTAGTAGATATCGAAGCGATCCGGATGACCAATGTCACTGCGGCAATCGATGCCGGTGGGAAAAACCACATTTGCGACAACGCCGTCTCGTTCGTGGGGAAAGTTAGGGGTCAACACGGGTTCGGCGGACCGGTACAGAATCGTGCGAGGATGGTCCTTGGATAGAATCATGACACCGGCCGAATAGCAGAGATGTTTTCCGATTCCGTCCATTTCATTTGATGTATGAACACCATGGTACAGAATCATCCAGCCCAGACGTGTCAGCACCGGCGGTGTGCCGCCGCCGATTTTGAGTGACTCCCATGGTTCAATAGGGGTAGCCAGGCGGTGATGGGAATTGAAACATCCCAGATGTTGTGAGCCGACGCCATCTAATTTCATCGGGCAATACGAAATCCAAATACTCTCGTGATCAAGGTCGACCATTCGAGAACATGCTTCGCACTCGGTTTCTTCCGGCCGCGATCCAATGAAAAGTGGACGGTGAATCATCGCCAGCTGCAACTTTCCTTGATGGTTCGGGACGGCAACCGGAAACAGACTCGCGTCCTTGTTGTCCACATTCACGAAATCGATCCCACCAAACGGTTCAAAAGTGGCGAGCCCAAGTCGCTGCCAATGAAACAAGTCCTCCGAAACGGCCAATGCAATCCGGGGACCGACTTTGGAGAATGCGGTGTAGGTCATAACGTAGCGTTTGAGGTGTTCGACATAAGTCACGCGAGCGTCTTCGCATCCGCCGCGACCGTCCGCTTGCAGTTCGTAATCCGCCTCCGGTGCCAATGCGATCCCCAACCGCTCGACTCCGCAAGGGTCGCCGGCTTCGCTAAATTGCACTCGCGCGATGCCGATGCGTGAGAAGTTGTTCTTCCCGACCAAGCGTGGAAACAAGTACAGATTGCCATCCGGTCCACGAACCGCAGCCGGATTCAGCACTCCGCCAACTTCCTGTGGATTGCCAGGTTCAGCCTCCATCAATAGACCAAGACGCTTCAGTTCAAAGTCATGCATCATGTCACTTCCGTGGTGTTCGCGGTTATCGGATCACTCAGGCATGCGATGATCGTTTCGATAATACGTTTCGTTTCATTGGGATCTCTGACGCAGATCGACGGCGTCCCGCTTTGCGTAGTCGGATGGTCGTTGCCGCCGGGAAAGATTGCATCGCCCACGAAGATCCTATCGCTGATTTCAATCCCCAGTGTGTCGCGTCGCTTTCGGATGCCATCCCCCTTGTCGATGCCCGGCTTAGTGATGTCGATGGACGTCGTGCCATCAAGGTTCACGGCAACCTCAGGAATCAGTTCACGAAGGCTCGCTTTCATTTCATTTCATTTCGCTTGGTGAAGTTCGGATCCCACTTTTCTTTCGCGTCGATCGGAGCCTTGTGAGGCTAACCCTGAAAACGTGATTTGACTTCCACGGTCCTCGAGCGGTTCACCCCAGACATTTTCAACTTCAGTCTCTGTGACGTGAATCGCATTTCCCAAGGCACTGATGATCTTTGCTTTCTGTGCTGCGTCAAAGTCTTCCGAATCGATTGGCGTCCACTCGCCGATGAATCGATAGAACTTCGTCCCACAAGCCGGCAGGATCGACAGCTGCTCGAGCTTGGCGTGGTCCGGTAATTGTGCGAGCACTTGTTTTTCAAACTGCGGCCAAGCACCACCGGAAATCACTGCGACGTCGACGATGCTGAGCACCCCGGTGAGCCGTTCCGCCATCTCGTCGTCGAGCGGGGATTTGGTCTGAGCGAGCGTGCCGTCCAAGCCGAAGGTAACTAGTTTTTTCATAGCGTTCCCCCGCCGAATCTTTCCAGCGGTGCGGAGTTCCACAACGCAATGGCGGGTTGGTCTGGCCGATCGTGTTCGTAGCCGAGAATACTCAGTGACGCGGTGTTGAGCAGAAATTGCTGAGCATGCTTGGCCGACAAACCGATCCAACGTGCGGCCAGGACACGCCCAAAATGACTGTGCGAAAAAAGAGCAATATCGCCATCCAACTCAATCAGTCTGTGAATCAGTCGGTCGGCCCGGGCCGAAATTTGCTCGGGCATCTCACCGTTGGGGCAGCCGTCTCGGAACAGATTCCATCCCGGATGCGTCGCGACGATTTCCTGATGAGTTCGGCTCTCGTAGTCGCCGTTGTCCCATTCCATCAAGTCGGATTCGATTTCCGCTGGCCGCGGCAAACCCGCCAATTCGCACGTCCGCTGCGCACGTTGTAACGGGCTGGTCATGACGTGGCTAAAAGTGAAGCTGCGAATCCGATCACCCAGTTGACGCGCTTCGTGCTCGCCATTCTCGGTCAGCGGAATATCGGCACGACCGCTATGTTGTCCAGACAGCGACCACGCGGTTTCACCATGTCGAACAAGGAATAAACGCAGTGTCATTGTGGTACTCCGACGTTGCTCTTGAGCCAACTCAGCGTGACTTCGTTTTCGGATTTGGAAAAGTGTTTGACGTCGGGATACACGCGGTGAGCGGTTTCCAACGGTCCCGAGGGCTCGAGAATGCACCCCCCATCGGCGGAAAGGAATGTGTGTTCGAGCATGGGTCGGGTCTTCCAATAAAGTGAATGCAAACGGCCGTTATCGTCGGCGACTAAATCCCTCGTCATCCTTGCCGATGCGGACGACGAGCTAGCCGAAGTTCTTTCCAGTGGTCCGACCAAATACATCCCCATCGTGTTCGTACTCAAACGCTCGCATTGTTGGACCGCTGCAAAATTGCGAGTTCAGAGTGATTCGCATGCATTTGTACTTTTACTCTCATCGATTGCTCGAAACGTAAGGCAATGAATCGATTGGAATCGCCTTGGATCCCTCTGATTTGATAATCGCAACCAACATTTGCTATTTTCGCATTAACGCGTCGAAACGCAATCCAAAGCGTGCCCCACGGTTCCATGGCGGTATCCACCAAGGTGCATTCGTGAACCTCTCAATGCGAAAAAACGCGTTGTGGGAGGGAACCGTTAAATCAGGAACGAAGTTTCAACCTGCTGCTTAACCAATCCATCGTGACCTCTGTCGTTTGCAGACCTTAGCTGACAATCCGAAAGCAATTTCGATGATTGATCCAAAGTGGCCCGCCAAATGCACTGAAATGCACTCTCAGTTGAAAACGCTCCGTTTGATGGTTCCTGAACAAAGAAAAGTAAAGCAATGACATCCGCAACAAAGAACAGCAAGCAATCCGAGACGCCCGTTTGGTTCATCACGGGATGCTCCACAGGATTTGGGCGGCAGATCGCCAAGCATGTGCTGGAACTTGGCTATCGCGCAGTCGTGACGTCTCGCGATCCGGAAGATGTTCGTGACTTGGCGGAACTCGGAGACGCTTTGGTTCTCAAGCTGGATGTGACGGACAGGTCACAAGCGGAAGCAGCCGTCAAAGCTGCTGAGGACCATTACGGTGGCATCGATGTGCTGGTCAACAACGCGGGCATCGGCTACTTCGCCGCTGTGGAGGAAAGCGACGAGGAGGGAGTCCGAAACATGTTCGAAGTGAATGTGTTTGGGCTCAGTCGTATGATCCACGTCGTGCTGCCTGGAATGCGAAAGCGTCGCCAGGGTTATATCGTTAACCTGTCTTCGATTGGCGGACTACGGTCGTTCCCAGCGCTTGGCTATTACAACGCGACGAAGTTTGCGGTCGAGGGATTGTCGGAAGCACTGTGGCAGGAAGTGGAACCACTGGGCATTAAGGTCATGCTGGTCGAACCGAGCGGCTTCCGAACCGATTGGGCTGGACGATCAGCGAACCAAACCGAACACCAGATCGCAGACTATGCGAACACGGCGGACAAGAACATTCGTCAGCTACGTGCCAATTCAGGCAATCAGAATGGCGACCCAGTCCGTGCCGCTGAAGCGATTGTAAAGGCTGTTGAGTCCCCCAATCCACCCCACCGTTTGCTGCTTGGTAACGATGCCTATGATGGCGCGATTTCAAAGCTTGACGAACTGCGTGACGAGTTCGCGGCATGGGAAGCGGTATCCCGTGGAGCCGATTTCCCCGATGCGACTCCCGCAGCGACAAAATGATTCAAATCAGATTGTCGCTTGGCGAATCAACCGTTCGACCTCGAATCGAGATTTTCAAAGGGTGCAAGCCGTCAATGGCGATACTCAAACATTGACGCTCGTGAACGCCGAACTTTCGCGGTTCGCACAAGGGCGACGATCGAGCGGAAAATCGATGTCGACTTTCGTTTTGCGAAAGTAGCGTTTCTGCATTCTTCCGCGGAGCGAAAGACGCCCCAACACGGCTGCGTCCATGGTAGAATCCGACATCTGGGGCATGGCTTCCGGCTCGATGACGAATCAAGGGATTTGCACCTCGACTCGCAATTCTATGATCGTCATTCCAATAGCGATCAACGGATAAGCAGGGAGGCAGGAATGATTGGGTGAAATCCCATTAGCCGCTTGGGCGTTAGCCTCAGTTGAACCGCTTGAACCGTGGCTAACGCCAAAACGGCTAATCGACCGAAAGACTCCTGCCTACCTGCTTAGCTGAGTGCGAACGCGCCTCGCCTGATCGAGTGGGCGCTAATTTGCTACAGAACTGCAAAGAATGCGACTGATGACGACATCGCACGAAACAACCCGCACCCCATCGACTGACACCTCAAAACCGGGATCGCATTTCGGCAAGGTGGTCGCAGTGCGCGGCAGCGTTGTGGATGTTAGCTTCAATGAACGGTTGCCTGCGATCCATACGATGTTGCGAGCTGGGCCCGACCAGGAGATCGCGATTGAAGTGCTCGCCCAACTCGATGCCCATCTCGTGCGTGGGATTGCGCTGACGCCCACGCAAGGATTAGCACGTGGGATGAAAGTGCAGGACACACAAAGTCCCTTGTTGGCTCCCGTGGGCAAACCGATTCTATCGCGAATGTTAGACGTGTTTGGCAACACGATTGATCGGGGCCCGGCTCTGGCAGACGTCCAGTGGCGAAGCGTGCATCAAGCCCCACCTCCACTTGTCCGCCGATCGACGAAATCCGAAGTGTTCGAGACGGGAATCAAAGCGATCGACGTGCTCCTGCCTTTGGAACGCGGTGGCAAAGCCGGTCTGTTCGGCGGCGCCGGAGTTGGCAAGACGGTGCTGTTGGCTGAGCTGATTCACAATATGGTCGGCCACGAAGAAGGGACGAGCATTTTTTGTGGCATCGGAGAACGTTGTCGCGAAGGTGAAGAGCTTCACCGCGAAATGAAGTCCGCCGGTGTGCTGGACAACATGGTGATGATTTTCGGTCAAATGAACGAACCACCGGGCAGCCGGTTTCGTGTTGGCCACGCAGCCCTGACGATGGCTGAGTATTTTCGTGACGAAGAACATCGCGACGTGTTGTTGTTGATCGACAACATCTTTCGCTTCATCCAAGCCGGCATGGAAGTCTCTGGTTTGATGGGTCAAATGCCTTCGCGCTTGGGTTATCAACCGACGATGGGAACCGAGCTTTCTGGGTTAGAAGAGCGGATCGCCAACACCGATTCGGGCGCGATCACGTCGATCCAAGCCGTGTACGTCCCAGCCGACGACTTCACCGACCCCGCCGCCGTCCACACGTTCTCGCACCTGTCGGCTTCGATTGTGCTGTCACGTAAACGAGCGAGCGAAGGCTTGTTTCCGGCGATTGATCCGTTGCAATCGAATTCCAAAATGGCGACACCGGGAATCGTCGGTATGCAGCACTATGAATTGGCTCAAGAAATTCGACGTACGCTCGCTCAATACGACGACTTGAAAGACATCATCGCGATGCTAGGGCTGGAACAACTATCGCCGAACGATCGAAACGTCGTCGCTCGCGCTCGGCAGTTGGAACGATTCCTGACCCAACCGTTCTTCACTACCGAACAATTCACCGGGCTGAAAGGCAAAGCGGTCAGCTTGGAAGATTCGCTCGACGGATGCAGGCGGATTCTGAACGATGAATTCAAGGACTACCCAGAAAAATCGCTGTACATGATTGGCAAGATCGACGAAGCCAAAATGCCCAACTCCCCAAACCCCAGTGGATCGGAACCCAACGGATCCGATCCGCACAGCGACAAGGAGACCGAGCATGCCAATCTCAGCACACATGACGCTTAAGATTTTGTTGCCGTTTGAAGTGCTCGTCGAGCATACGCGTGTTTTGCGGGTGGTCGCGGAAACTCAGTTTGGCTCTTTTGGACTCTTGCCGCACCGACTCGAC
Source organism: Novipirellula galeiformis (assembly GCF_007860095.1). Taxonomy (NCBI): domain Bacteria; kingdom Pseudomonadati; phylum Planctomycetota; class Planctomycetia; order Pirellulales; family Pirellulaceae; genus Novipirellula; species Novipirellula galeiformis. Next base: position 9,911 of record NZ_SJPT01000007.1, read on the forward strand.
TGCGTGGCCGCGATCACGCCCGGGATACTAGTCTACGAAACCGAAGACGCTGGCGAGTCGTTTGTGGCGGTCGACGACGGCGCGATGGTAAAGACCGGAATGAACGTGTTGGTTTCGGTTCGCAACGCAATCGTGGGCGCGGACTTGAGCCAGCTGCGTGAAGCAGTCCAACGAGAATTCTTGACGTTGAATGAACAAGAGCAAAACGTTCGCGCCGTGCTGGCAAAAATGGAAAGCGATTTCGTTCGTCGCATCGCGAATTTGCATCATGAATGAAAAACCCGACCCAAATCGAACGAACCAAGCGAATCAAACGAGCCACTCATCTACGTTTGCTCGCCAAGTAGACACAAAAGCAAAGCGAAAAATGAAAGCGATGCGGCGACATGACTCCGGCGTTTGGTTCGGACTGGGCATGATGGGGCTAATCGGTTGGTCGGTCGTGGTGCCGACGTTGGTGGGAACGGCCGTTGGTCTGTGGCTTGACCGTCACTTCCCACGTGCTCAGTCGTGGACGTTGATGTTGTTGGTGGCCGGTTTGCTGATCGGTTGTTTCAATGCTTGGATGTGGGTTTCCAAAGAGGATAAAGCGATGCACGAAGAGAAGGACGACGAAAATGAATGAGCTACTCAACACGGGGGTGCCCCTCATTTCTGGCTTGGCCTTAGGTGCATTTTTCTTTGGTGGGTTATGGTGGACCGTTCGCAAAGGGCTGACCTCGGATCATCCTGCGGCTTTGTTTTTGATCAGCCAACTGTCGCGAATGGTGGCCACACTGGTTGGTTTCTACTTCGTCGCTGACGGAAAATGGCAGCGAGTCCTGCTATGCCTAGCGGGATTTTTGATCGCGAGAGTGGTCGTGACACGTCTGACGCGAAACGCTGAAACCTCAGGATCTCGTCCCGCGAAGGAGAGCGACTATGCGTCTCAGCCCCGATGAATGGATCCTTTGGCAATCAGGTTTTGTCAAACTCAACGGCACGATTGTATTCACATGGGCAATCATGCTAGTGCTTACCATCGGATCGCTGCTGATTACGCGAACGTTGTCGCCGGAGATCAAGCGTACTCGCTGGCAAAACCTGTTGGAAATCATCGTCACTGGAATCGTCGAGCAAATCAAAAGCATCGGACTTCGCAAACCTGAGAAATACCTCGCCTTTATCGGGACGCTGTTCCTGTTTGTTGCCACCGCGAGTCTGTTCACGATTCTTCCCGGCTATGAACCTCCCACGGGATCGCTTTCGACCACCTGTGCGCTGGCGTTATGCGTCTTTGTCGCCGTTCCGATATTTGGAATTGAAGACCAGGGAGTTGGCGGCTATTTGAAATCCTATATCGAACCGACGTTCATTATGCTGCCGTTCAACCTCATCAGCGAAGTCTCACGAACGCTAGCCCTCGCCATCCGCCTGTTCGGCAACATGATGAGCGGGGCGATGATCATCGGCATTCTGCTTTCGATCACGCCCTTTCTCTTTCCGATTGTGATGACACTGCTAGGACTACTGACCGGGATGGTCCAGGCATACATCTTCAGCATTTTGGCAGCGGTCTACATTGCGGCGGCGACTCGTGTTCGCCAGCCCAAGGTCGAAACGGAAACCACCATAACAACCGAATGAGACACTTTTAAAGGAAACAACATGGATAGCACAACTTGGATCGCAGTGACGTCGATTGTCATTGCAGGAATCACAACGGGTTTTGGCACGATGGCACCGGCGTTTGCCGAAGGCCGAGCGGTCGCAACCGCGCTGACGTCAATCGCGCAACAGCCCGATGCCTCGCCGACGATCACGCGAACATTATTTGTTGGCTTGGCAATGATCGAGTCGACCGCAATTTATTGCTTCGTCGTATCGATGATTCTAATTTTTGCCAACCCATTTTGGAATCACGTTATCGCCCAAGCGACAGGGAACTAAACGATGCTCGTCGACTGGTTCACCGTCGCTGCACAGACTGTCAACTTTCTGATTTTAGTCTGGCTACTGAAGCGTTTTCTCTACAAGCCCATCTTGGATGCTATCGACAAGCGGGAGCAGCGAATCGCGGACGAACTTGCTGACGCAGACGCGAAAAAACGTGAAGCCAAGCAGGAACGCGACGAATTCACAAAGAAGAACGAAGCGTTTGACCAACACCGGAACGAATTGTTGACGAAGGCAACCGAGGACGTCAAGGCTCAACGACAGCGGATGCTCGACGAAGCGAGAAGCGACACCGACGCCTTGCGAACGAAACGTCAAGAATCGTTGAAACGCGAGCTCACGAGTTTGCAGGCAGAGATCAACCGGCGGACGCAAGCCGAAGTGTTTGCCATCGCGCGTCATGCGTTATCGGATTTAGCCGATGCCGACTTAGAAGGCCGAATCTGCGATGTGTTTCTTGCTCGCTTGGAATCACTCGATGATGGCGTGAAGCATAAAGTTGCTGAAATCCAAGTTTCCCATTCCGATCCCGCAATCGTGCGGAGCGCGCTGGAGCTGACTGCTCAGCAACACGACGCGATCCAGCGAAAACTCAATGAAGTATTCTCAACGGAGATGCCTGTTCGATTTGACACGGATGCGGAACTCGCCAGTGGGATTGAATTGACGATCGGCGGACAAAGGATCGCATGGAGCATCCGTGACTATCTCGATACACTTCAAAAACGTGTGGGCGAATTGCTTGACGACGATTCAGCGCAAACGGCGGATGTGCAAGCAGGAATCGCCCCATGAACGAACCTATTGACCTAGTGCAACTCACATTTGAGCGAGCATTCGAGCGTCTTTCCCGTGGCCGTCAATCGTTCTCGCCAACGTTGCTGCCGCAGGAGGTCGGAACGCTCTCAAGTGTCTCGACGGGCATTGCTCAAGTCACCGGATTGCCGGGAATTGGGTACGACGAAATCGTGACGTTTCCCAATGGGACGCTTGGCATCGCGTTCAATGTCGATGCCAAAGAAATTGGCGTCGTACTGCTCGGTGACTACACGACGCTTCATGCGGGCGCGGAAGTACGCCGAACCGGCCGGGTCATGGACGTCGCGGTCGGCGACAGTTTATTAGGCCGTGTGATCGATCCGCTAGGCCGTCCGCTCGATGGAAGAGCCCCCGTCGTTTCCAACCAACGTAAGCCCGTCGAGCGCCCTGCGGCTTCGATCATGGATCGCGCCCCTGTCACCGTGCCGCTGCAAACGGGGCTGAAAGTTGTTGACGCAATGATACCGATCGGTCGCGGTCAGCGTGAACTCATCCTGGGAGATCGCCAAACGGGTAAAACAGCGATCGCCATCGACACGATTCTTAATCAACGAGATCAAGACGTCGTTTGTGTCTACTGCGCGATCGGTCAACGCGCATCAGCGGTTGCAAAAGTGGTGGCAGCTCTAAAAGACCAAGATGCGATGGGCTATACGGTCGTCGTCGTCGCCGCAGGGAACGAACCGCCGGGACTCGCCTATGTCGCTCCGTACGCGGCAACATCCATCGCGGAGTATTTTATGGAGCAAGGCCGCGATGTGCTGATTGTCTATGACGATCTGACTCACCACGCCCGAGCCTACCGCGAGTTGTCTTTGTTGCTTCGGCGTCCGCCAGGTCGCGAGGCTTTTCCCGGTGATATCTTTTATCTCCACGCACGACTTTTAGAACGCGCCACTCATCTGCGTGAGGAGCTGGGCGGTGGTTCGTTGACGGCACTTCCCATCATCGAGACCGAGGCGCAAAACATTTCCGCCTACATTCCAACCAATTTGATCTCCATTACCGACGGCCAAATCTATTTATCGCCGTCGCTATTTGAATTGGGTATTTTGCCGGCAGTTGACGTTGGCAAATCGGTCTCGCGGGTCGGCGGCAAGGCACAACGGGCGGCCTACCGTGCGGTAGCTGGCGATCTCAAATTGGCGTATGCACAGTTCGAAGAGCTGGAAACCTTTTCCAAGTTTGGAGCTCGGGTCGATGAATCGACTCGCCAAGTGATCGAGCACGGCCAGCGCATCCGTGCCTGTTTGAAACAGGCTGAACATTCCCCTGCCTCGGTGCCGGCGCAGGTGATGGTCCTGTTGGCTCTGACGGGCGGCTACTTTGATCCGGTTCCGATGGACCAAATGACCGAGGCCGAAGCCGCGGTTCGAGACGCTGCGGGAAGTCTTTCCGCTGAGCTGCAAGATCGTCTACAGACCGCGGACGCGTTAAGCGCTGCGGACCGCGACGAAATCCTGAAAATCGCCCGCGATGCACTCCAATCATTTCAGCCAAGCGATAAGACGATTCCTTCAAGACAGGTAGCCGCCACTTGAGTCAAACCACAGCAGATCTAAAACGCCAGATCGGGGCAGCCACCGATTTGCAATCGGTGGTTCGGACGATGAAGGCGATGGCCGCTTCTAACATCGTCCAGTACGAAAACTCGGTACGCGCGCTCGCCGATTATAGCCGCACCGTCGAGCTCGGTTTAGGCGTGGGTATTCGAGCAGCCGAATCCACCGGCAGCAAACTCCAGCATGCCCAGACACCGGCCACGAACATGACGGCAGCGATCGTGTTCGGTTCCGATCAAGGGCTGGTCGGACAATTCAACACGATCGTTGCTGACGAAGCGTTACGAACGCTCGCGAAGTTGCCCGGCGAGCAGATGACTTGGACCGTTGGCGAGCGAGTGCATCCGTCTCTTGGCGATTCACAATTGCAGTTTGCGGGTCGATTCAACGTGCCGAACACGGTGAAAGCGATTGCACCTTTAGTAGGTCAACTTCTCGTCGAGTACGAGACGCAAACCAAACACCACCCAGAAACCCAACTCTTTTTGTTTTACAATCGACCTACGGCGGGTTCACTTTACGAACCCGTCCGTCAACGCCTTCTGCCACTGGACAACGCATGGCGTCGTCAGCGATCTGAAATTCCGTGGCCGACAAAGAATCCGCCACAAGTTTTGGGTAACAATCTACAAACGATTCGCAAGTTAACCGGCGAATACCTTTTCGTGTCCCTGTTTCGCGCCTGTGCCGAGTCATTGGCCAGCGAGAATGCCAGTCGATTGGCTGCCATGCAACGTGCTGACAAAAACATTGAAGAGCTACTTGCGACACTCAACGCATCATTTCACCGCAAGCGACAAAGCAGCATCGACGAGGAACTCTTCGACGTCGTTTCAGGCTTTGAGGCGTTGTGAAGTTGAGGGCGACCCCAATTCGCCGCGAAGATGAAAGTTGCATTCATCGATCCTTGGCGAAGTGGTCCCAGAATCGCCCGGCCGGAAGTCCACGATGGTCGGTCTAAAAATGCAGTCCAATGCGACGGGACGACTAGCACCGTAGCGAGGCTTTCGAGCGAACAACGCTAGTACATCCGGCGACGAAACAGCCATCCTGCGGAGGTCAGCGTTGCAGAGGCGATCAAGACCATCGGCCAAAACTGTTCAATCAGCAAATGGAACGGTGTGCCTTCGAGAAACGTGCCACGCACCACGATCATAAAGTAACGCAGTGGGTCGAGGTAGGTCAGCGTCTGGACCCACGGAGGCATGTTCGCGATCGGCGTGGAAAATCCCGACAGAATGATCGCGGGGACGAGGAATAGGAACGCCCCCAACAAGGCTTGTTGCTGGGTCACCGCCAGCGACGAGATCATCAGCCCAATTCCGATGACTGCCAGCACGAACAGCACGACTCCGCAGTAGAGCGTCAACAGGCTGCCGTGAAATGGAACTTGAAACCAGTAGATCGTTGCCACGATAATCACGGTTGCTTCGGCAATGCCAATGATGAATCCAGGAGTCGCTTTGCCGACCAGGATTTCCCAGGGGCGATACGGCGTGACCAATAACTGGTCGAACGTGCCTTGTTCTCGTTCGCGTGCAACGGATAACGCTGTGACCAGCAACGTGACGACCAGCGTCAACAATCCAACGATGCCCGGCACGATGAACCAGCGACTCTGTTGATTCGGGTTGTACCAAGAGCGTACTTCCAGTTGGGCGGGCGATGCACCTAAGCCGTGCTGTGCCGCCCAGGTGGCATTGAACTGCTTGACGATCTGTCGAGCGTACCCCAGCGTGATCAGGGCGGTGTTGGAATCACGCCCATCGAGAATGATCTGAATCGTGCCCTGGCCATCGCGGTGCAAGTCACGGCTAAAGGTGCGACCGATGTGCAGCACAACTAGCGCGGTGCGGCTATCGACGAGCGGGACGATCTGCTGGTCTTCCGTGATCGTGGCTACGCGCCGAAAGTTGGCGGAGCCTTCAAAACGTGCGACCAATTCACGCGATGCCTCTCCGGAACTCTCGTTGTAGACCGCCAGCGGGACATCCGTCACATCGAACGTTGCTGCATAACCAAACACCAATAGCTGAATGATCGGTGGCGCAATGATGACGAAGCGACTGCGAGGATCCTTCAGCAGGGCCAGGAATTCTTTGTGGATGAGTGCGATCAAGCGGAACACGGGCAAACCTGCTAATCGAGTCGCTTTTGAGAAAGCATGAGAGTAAGGCCTAAGAAAACAATTGCCATGATCGCCAGTGCCGCTGAATTGGGCAGGATGACGCTCCACACATCACCGGCAAGAAAGGTCGTCTTCAGCAGCGTGACGTAGTAGCGGGCTGGGATGAGGTGCGTCAGCCATTGGATCGGCCATGGCATGCTGCCGATGTCAAAGATAAAACCTGACAAGATGAACGCGGGTAAGAACGTGGTCAGGATCGCCACTTGACCGGCCACGAACTGAACTCGGGTCACCGTCGAAATGAAAAGCCCCATGCCAAGAGCGGTCAACAAAAACAGAGTGGAACTCATCATCAAAACCCAAAGGGAACCGCGCAGCGGCACGCCAAAAAGCCACACTCCCATCGCCACCGAGAGTGTCAGCCCGCCCATGCCAAGTACAAAGTACGGCAGGATTTTTCCGAACAACACTTCCATCATCGAGACGGGCGTCACCATCATCGCTTCCATCGTGCCGCGTTCCCATTCACGAGCCATCAACATCGCGGTTAGCAACGAACCAATCAGTGTCATCACCAGGGCGATGACACCGGGGACGAGGTAGTTTCGGCTGCGGACATTGGCGTTGAACCAAATCCGTTGTTGCACGACGACGGGCTCAACCAGCGATTCGCCTCGCGCTGTCACGCGGTGTTCCAGCCATTTGCCGTACGCGGCAGTGACATATCCATCGACAATTCGAGCGGTATTCGCATCGACACCGTTGAGGACCAATTGAATGGTTGCTCCGCCCGGCCGCCGTAGCTTTGCGGAAAAATCTTCCCGCAGGTGCAAGATCGCGTCGACCCGGCGCTCCATCATCGCCTGGCGAGCCGCTGGCATCCCATGAACATAGACTGGGCTGAAGTACTGCGAGTGCTCGAGTTCGGCACAGAAGCTGGTCGTATCCGGAGTCGTTTTCTCGACCACCAACGCGATCGGTACATGTTCAGCATCCAGTGACACTCCGTACCCAAACATGAGCAGCAAAACCACGGGCAACACGAACGCGATCGCCAAGGAACTCGGATCACGCCAAACCTGCAAAAACTCTTTGCGAACGAGCCCCCGTAGCCGCATCCACGATCCGCCACGGTGTTGGGCTTGCGGTGGTTGGGACACCGGTTGCTGGCCCGTTAGTTGCTGGCCCGTTAGTTGCTGGCCCGTTAGTTGCTGGCCCGTTAATTGCCGGTCCGTATATTGCTTGTGTGATCGTGTCATTTTGGCGATTCAATTAACTGGATGAATGCCTCTTCCATCGTGGGTTTTGGATTGGCTTTGCTGGCAGATTGCTGTTTGATTTCGGCGGGGCTGCCTAGTGCCAGGATTTCACCTGACATCATGATTGCCATCCGATCGCAGTACTCCGCTTCTTCCATGAAGTGCGTCGTGACCAATACTGTGACACCGGCTGTGGCGAGCGAATTGATACGATGCCAAAACTCCCGCCGAGTCAACGGGTCGACGCCGGAGGTCGGCTCATCCAGAAAGAGAAGCTCCGGTTCATGCATCAGCGCGCAGGCGAGTGACAACCGCTGTTTGTAACCCAACGGCAAATCACCGCTGTTGTCGTCCGCAATCGTCCCGAGTTCGAACTCGTTGGTCGCCCATTCCATTCGGTCGCGGCGACGACGTCCGTTCAACCCGTAGGCACTGCTGAAGAACCGCAGGTTGTCGGCGACACTCAGCGTTCCATACAGCGAAAATTTTTGAGACATGTAGCCGATCTTCGCGCGCGCCTCAGCAGCCGCTTTGCGGACGTCGACCCCCGCAACTTGCAAGGTTCCCCCGGTGGCGGGAAGCAAGCCACAAAGCATTCGGAACAAGGTTGTCTTGCCAGCACCATTGGCCCCCAGCAAGCCAAAGACTTCGCCACGACTGACGCCGAAGGTCACACCCTTGACGGCATAGAAATCGCCAAATCGTCGCTCGACTTGGTGAACGTTGATAATACGGCTATCTTCGCCAGCAATGGGATCGCCACCCGTCGGTGATTCCGATTTCCCCCTCCCTTCGCGCGGGTCGAGCGAAGCGAGGGGAGTCGCCGGCAGGGATGTTTCGGGTTTCGATCCGCTTTCGTGACGTTCTTGGTCGTGATCACCCTTTGCGTGACGCTCACGGAGCATGGCGATGAACCCGTCCTCAAATCTCGGCGGCACCGCGGTGATCGAAGCATTGGGATCATCGGGCAACCATTGCGCGGCCGACCACTGCACGTTGCGTCCCACTACCAATCGGACCGTATCCCCTTGAATCACGGCGTCGGTCACGCCTGGCTGGCCGGACAACCGTTCTTGCACATCACGATTCTTGCGACCAGGAATTTGCACCTGGAAGGTACGCCCAGTCAAAGGTTCGCTGAACTGATGGGGCGGGCCCTGGCCCAACAACTGACCTTCGTCCAACAGGATCACTTCATCACAGCGTTCGGCTTCGTCCAAGTAGGCCGTGCTGAGCAGCACCGTGGTTCCTTCTTCCCGCACGAAGCGTTCCACGATCGCCCACAGCTCTCGCCGCGACACGGGGTCCACGCCGACGGTGGGCTCATCAAGTAAGAGCAGTCTTGGCGGATGGATCAGCGTGCAGGCCAACCCCAGTTTTTGCTTCATGCCGCCGGACAATTTTCCCGCCAGCCGTTTTGTGAACGGGGCCAGTCCGGTCATGTGCATCAGCTCGTTGAGACGCGCCGGTCGAACGTCAGCGGGAACCCCTTGAAGATCGGCGTACAGATCCAGGTTTTCCTGAACCGTTAGATCCTCGTACAAACCGAACCGCTGCGGCATGTAGCCCACGACCGCTTGGACCTGCAGCGATTGCTCGGCAGGATCCAGTCCCAACACGGTGACCGTTCCGTGATCCGCATGCAGAATCCCCGCAGCCAATCGCATGACCGTTGTTTTGCCGGCACCATCCGGTCCAATCAGTCCGGTGATCTTTCTCGTTGCGACACTGAACTGCAGTGTTCGCAGCGCATCGACCGTCCGCTTTCCCGCTCCGAACCTCTTGGTGACATCGCTCAATTGCAAAGCAACATCGCCGACGTTGGGAAACGAGTGGTCATGGATTGTCGTCGTGGACGAGCCAACAAGTCCTTGGCGTTTCATTGTTGCGCCACTGCGTCCGTGGTCGCTGTGGAGCCGCCCGCACTGGGGTCATCCGCGACGGATTTCTCGGTAGTTTGTTTGAGCTGGATCTTGACCGTCGCAGGCATCCCCATCCTCAATTCATTGTCGGGATTTTTGACAAAGACACGAACCTGATAAACCAGTTTGGTGCGCAATTCACGAGTTTCAACGGGCTTCGGAGTGAATTCGGCAGACGGTGAGATGTACCCGATCCATCCCACGTACTCTTTGTCCGGGAAGCTGTCCGTGATGACGGTGGCGCTCATCCCTTCTGAAATCTTGCCCAAGTCGGGCTCCGAAACATAAGCACGCACCCAAACGGGATCGATCAGTGCCATGGTGAAGACTGGTTTCAGCGGTGAAGCCATGTCGCCCACCTCCAGAATCCTGGCCTGAATGATGCCGACGGACGGAGCGTATAGCGACGCGTCGCTTAAATCATGTTCCGCCTGTGCCAACTCTGCTTCATAGCGTTTGAGCGTCGCCTTGGCTTCGGTCTTGTCTTCCTGTCTCGGCCCAGCGACGACTAGGTCCGCAACCGCTTGCAACGATTTGATGCTCGCTTTGGCCGACTCATATTCCGCCAACGCGTCGTCGACTTCTTGTTGCGACGCCGCATTTGATTTCAGAAGCTTTCGGACACGCTCTTCCCTTCGTCTCTTGTCGACCGCGGTCGCTTGTGCTTCCTCGACATCCGCGTGAGCCTTCGCGATCTCTTCACGTCGCGAGCCCGCCTCGAGTCGAGCGACGACCTGCTTCTGAGCGTCAACGATGGCTTGGGCCCGCGCGACGGATTGCTCCAACCGCGTGGTTTCCAACTTGGCGAGCAATTGCCCGCTGGTAACACGATCCCCCTCCTCGACATTTAACTCGGCAATCCGTTCGCTACCGTTGATCGCCAACTCAACCTGGCGAACATCAACGTTGCCGTACAGGACGAGTTCGCCACTCTCCTGCAGACTCTGCTGAGATCGCCAATACCAATATGCTGTCCCAGCGGCCCCGAAAAAACATACCAAGAGGATAAAACGAATGATCTTTTTCATGCTTATTTGACAACAACGGTGGTTGCGAAATTTGGAAGGGCCAGCGGTGGATTGCGCGACGGAATCACATTGACGCGGTAGGGGCAAGGCGTCGCAAAAGTCCCCCTCGGAAACCTGCTTTCCATGTTGCGATTCGTCGCGGTCACAATCCAGACAAGTTCCATGTCGAGGATGGCGATGTCGAAATCATAATGGCGGCACAGCTCGATGCCGTCTTGACCGCAGGTGGACTGAGCCACCCGGTAGCCCTTACGCTCCCACCCGCGGGCACAACCTTCGCCGAAGTCTTCGTCGTTGCCATAGAGAGTGTCGACAAACAGAGGATTGAGTGGGTTGGCCCTCATGCGTGATTCCCGAAAGTTGTGCACCGATGCGCAGTTGATGGCCCGAAACGCACACGCCGGGGCGGAGAGAGCAGCCCCCACCGACCGCGTTCGGACGTTTTGGCCTGAATCGCAAGCTGGATGATTTCAAGTACGCTGAGGAACGCAAACTGCGAGCCGAGTCAGTTGCAACAGGGCGGCGAACGCGATTCGGTGAAGATGTGCTTGATGGCCATTCGGCGACTTTGCTGGTTGGCCGACTCGGCTTACTGGGAACCAATTTGTTGTATCGACGCAAACGAGAGCAATTACGGCAGAGCGGCCCAGTCGCCTCGTCGCCCAGTCGCTTGATAGTGGGGTGAAGGAATTGGATTAGGCATGGTAAACTCGATCCGAGTATCGGAAAGGATCAAGAACGATGAAGCGGGTTCAAGCCAACGTCCTGCTTCGTGGTAGGGATGCGAAGTCTAGAGGTGAAGTCTAAGCAGGTAGGCAGGAGTCTTTCGGTAGATTAGCCGTTTTGGCGTTAGCCCCGCTTGAACCGTGGCTAACGCCAAAGCGGCTAATGGGATTTCACCCAATCATTCCTGCCTCCCTGCTTATCAGCGACGAATAATTCTCTCGGACGGAGGGCTTCACTCGTTTTTTCTCTCGCATTTTGTATAACGCGACGATCCGAGCGATCACTGGATCATCGCTGGCCGCTCCCGTCCGATTTTTCCTTGGCTCACCAGTATGAAATTTGCAATACGATTACGGGGCCGGCGTCTTACGCGTCAAAACGGGTGCCGACCACACCATCATTGGACAGAACAAATTGAGTGACTCAGCTGACGTCAAACCCGTTTCACTCTTTGGACGGTTCTTCAAGATTCTCGGACCTGGACTTGTTGCTGCCTGCGTCGTGATTGGACCTGGCAGCATTGTGACCAGTTCCTCGGTCGGTGCGATTGCCGGATTCGCCAACGTTTGGGTGGTCATCGTTTCGGTGATCTTTATGTCCGTCTATCTAACGCTCGCAGTGCGATTGGGTGTGGTCACTCAGCGATCGGCCGGGGATGTGATCGCCGACGCAGCGGGCCGATTTCTTTCGATTCTTGTTGGGGTGTCCGTCTTCTTCATCGCAGCGGCTTACCAGTTCGGGAACAATCTAGGCGTCCACGCGGCAATCAACGGTTTCATTCCTTGGAACTACTGGGTCGTGATTCTCAATGCGTTTGCTTTGATGTTTCTGTTCGGTTTCAAAGACCTGTACGCGATGCTGGAACGCTGTATGGCGGTATTGGTTGGCGTCATGCTGGTTGCGTTTGCGACCAACCTTGCCTTTGCACGGCCTGACCCGATGGCGCTGCTCCGAGGACTCAATCCGTTTTCCGGGTCGACCGAGTTTGGCTTGCCACTGATGGGGCTGATCGGGACGACCTTCATCGTTTCTAACGCACTTTATCAATCGTACTTGGTGCGATTCAAAGGCTGGAACGTCGCCGATATGAAGCTCGGATTGTTCGACGCACGCGTGGGCGCGACGATCATGGCCGTCATTACCTTGATGATTATGTGTACGTCCGCGTCGGTTTTTCATCCACAACTGCTCGCTGGCGAGATGGCGATCGAAGACATCAACGATGTTTCCAAAATTGCCAATCAATTAGAGCCACTTTTTGGACCAGCGGGTCGATATGTTTTCTGCATTGGATTATTCTCCGCTGCGTATTCGTCGTTCATCGTCAACTCGATGATCGGAGGGTTTGTGCTGTCGGATGCCTTGAAGTTGGGGAACCTACCAAATGAGCGTGGCCCCCGGATCATGTCCGCCATCGTGTTGCTTTCGGGAATGGGAGTGGCACTTTACATGATCGTGACGGGCGTCGGCAAACCTGCCGGGCTAATCGTGGCGGCTCAGGCAACAACGGTCGTGGCGTCGCCATTGATCGCGGCGACACTGTTGTGGCTCACCAATCGCAAGTCGGTGATGGGAGAGAAGACGAACGGTCCTGTCACGAATGCGGTCGCGGGTATCGGTTTGATCGTTTTGTTATTGATCTCCGCCAAAATATTGTTCATTGATTTACTCAAATAATACGCCACGCCATGATTTTACGTCTCTACCAACCGGCGGACCTCGACGCGATGCAGCGAATCGCAATCGCGGGATTCGAGCAGGTCTCGATTGATCGTAAGCTGCAGCAACGATTTGGTCTGTTAGGCGAAACCGATTGGACGGACCGCAAAGCGTTTAGCATTGCCGAAGACGTTCGTGGTGATCCTGAAGGAACGTTTGTTGCTATGGACGACGATGATCTGTGCGGATTCATCACCACCTGGCATGACAAGCAATCCAGCGTCGGTTATATCCCCAACCTGGCCGTCGCGAGTGATCATCAGGGCAAGGGGATCGGTCGTTTGTTGATCGACAAGGCAATCTCACATTTCGCAGATTTGGGACTCACCGTTGCGCGTATCGAAACGCTCACCAACAACTCCGCAGGCAATCACCTGTATCGCTCCATCGGCTTCGAAGAGATCGCCCAACAGATTCATTTTGGAATGAAAATCAATCGAGAGTCTTGACGAAGAGCTTTGACGAAGATGGGTTCCAGTGTGCTGATCAGCCAACTAGGCCCGGTTCCCAGCGGCATTGGAGAATCGGTCAGACGCGATCAAATGAGTCATGTCTCTTTGACGAGTGCTACCACTCGCTGCACCGATGTGGAGCGACGCTGAATGAGGCCGCCGCTAGGCAGCCTTTATTCTGAGGAGGAACGATTCCTCACATTCTTCGGCTGGAGGCCGGACCGAGCACGCAAGAGCATAGGACCATACGCCGCTAGGCACGGTGGATAGGATGTCCGCCGATTGAACTAGTGCTTTGTCTAGCCTAGGAATTGAGGTTGAAGCTACTAGCCGCTTTGGCGTTAGCCACGGTTCTGTCGCTAAAACCGTGGCTAACGCCAAACGGCTAGCCCCGAAAGTAAGGTTTGACGCAGCACGAGCCCGGTGACAGCGGCAGAGACAAATTATCGTGCAGGAATCCCGCAGCCTTCTCATTACACGATGGCGGAGATTGAGTAGTAGTTTTTGCTGAAGCAAAGACGCATCCGCGAACATCGGCGTCCCAACGTCTGATCCACCTTACCGACGCGCACCATCGCAACGAGCGGTTCAGGAATGGATGCTGACCGTGCTCGCAGGGCACTGCGACCCGGGATGATTTACCGAGGGCCAATCCGACCTTCCTGGTCGTAACGCGACTGCGGTATGTCGTCCGCACGATTGCTGTGGAGGAGTTGGAGTTTGAGTTGCTCGAACGGTTGTCAAGCAACGTCAGCCTCGACGAGGCGATCGCCGAAATTGCTGATACCTCATCGCTCGATGACGAACCATTGACGACGTTCGTTGCCACTTGTCTTCAGAAATGGGCATCGAATCGTCTCTTCCTCGAATTTCAACTGCCGAGTCAATAATCGTGTTTCCAACTGCAATCGCATCGTGAGAACCGTCGCTGGCCTTCAACTCCAGTTCAATATCGACGGCCGGTTTGTTACGGCGAGCCCCGCCGACAGCGATGGCGTTTGCGCGGCTTAGCCTGGATATTGCATCACCCGACGCGTTAGCGAGCGTCCCTTCGTAAATTCCCTCGCTAACGCGGCGGGCTAGGATTTTGATTGCACACATCACTCAAAAGTCGTAACTCCTTCCGGAGAAAACGGTGGAGAGATTCTTCGTGGTTCGGATGCGATCTCCGGCTTGCGTATTGCCAGTCGGTGGATTTGGCCACAAGACACACTTGACCTCAAACCACCCGAAAATTTGCTCTGTCCCCAAGACATTGTCCCCAAGACATTCGTCCCCGAAACATTCGACATTGCTCGCCTCACGGGACGCCGGTTTGATCCAACGGCAATCGTTACTTGGCAGACTTTGACGCTGCTCGCGTTGCCTGCCAGCTTTGTTGTTGCGCGTCGATCCACGAGCCGACGATCTCGCTGGGTGAACGTGCGTCGTCCGCTTGGCGTGCGATATAGAGGAGGTCTTTGCCGCGGATGATTTGGCTTGCTAGTTCCACGTATCGTTGTTGTGCGTCGGATTCGCTCTGCGCTTCCAGCGGCAAGATAGGGACGACGCTGCAAGCTCGGCCGGAAAACGGCAAGCTAAAGTTCAGCACCCATTGGTAATCACGAATGAACGCTGATGGCGAAGCTTTCGACGCTGCCGGCGGAATCGTCGGAATCACCAACTGAGGTTGCAACTGACGAATCCGCTTCGCCCAGGCAGACGCTTCAGCGATCGTTTGCTTCTCGACAGGCCAGACGATCACCTCGAACTTGGCGTCGGGAAAATGACGACGCAGCTGCTCAGGCACCAGCGTATCGTAGGGGGCTGCGGCAACCAACTTCACTGTCTGTTTGTTTGCGAGATGATCAAACACGTTGTCAAGCGACTCGCTCGGCTCAGGCGTTTCGTCAAACGAAAGAGGCCGACCGGAAATGACCGATCCCATCAACTCAGCAAACCGCAGGTGCCCCGTCATGTTCGGGTGAATCTCGTCGCTCATCATCAGCGACCAAGAGAGCGCATCTTCGCTGCGATACGCTTGCCAAGCGGCAAAGCAGTCGACCAGCGGCAATTTTTCTTCCACCGCAATCGCTCGAACCGCGTCGACATAATTTGCCAACTTCGCTTGCGGCCGTGCTGCGGTTTCGGAAACAGCGTTCGGCGTGCAAAGGACGACCGCCGCTCCCGCTTGGCGACAGCGTTGAATGATTTCACGCATATTCTTTTCATACGTCTCCAGCGGAACCCGGACGACGTCATTCATGCCGAACATTACCACGACCAATTGCGGCTTTTTCGCAATGACGTCTGCTTCGATTCGGGCGAGCGCATTGATCGTCGTATGCCCGCTCTTGCCAGCGTTGATCATTTCCAGATCGGCGTTGGGGTAGGCTTGTTTCAATACGATCCCCAGCATGTCGCACCACGCCCGCGTTCCCCCGGTGTGATAGTAAACGCCGGTGATACTGTCACCAAAGCAAACGATCTTGGTTGGCTGGCCGTCGGCAAGCCGCTGCTGGATCTCAGGAAGCTTCAGCGGTGCGACTTCCTGGGCTTCCGAAAGCGCCGGAACAAGCAGGATCAAGCCGACCAAGATGGCGGCAAGGCGAAGGACAGCAAATGCATTAGCAGCATGAATCATGTGTGACGTACCTTTTCAGTTAACGCATCATCGACGATGCGAGCGAGTCGAAGACGCCCAGGAAGGAACAGACGCCAATTTTAATTGGGCATAGGGTCGCTAGCTAGTTTGCTCTGTCTCGAGTGGAGCCATCGTATCAATGCCCTGTCCCGGTAGATCGCGTGGCGGCTGAGCAACGAGGCAACGAACGGCATAGCCGACAAACTCGCAGGTCAGCGTTCCAGCCGCTCCGGCCAAATAGACGTGCAGCGCCGAGTCAAATTGAACCTACGCAGTCGCCAGCGCTCGGGCGCCTAACCGACCGGCGCGCCAATCCAATTGGCACGCGCCGTGAAGACCGCCAGTAGAAAAATGCCCGGCGGTCTGCCGCCGAGCATGATAATGTATTTAGCAGCCCTCGTTTGAGGATTTGCGTTTAGCTTGCTTGGGCGACGGAGAGTTGCGTTTCCTTTTCAATGACGCGACAAATCGTCGGATTGTTAAGGAGTTCCGCCTGTTCGTCGCTCGAAAGCGAAGAGCAAGGAGCTGGCGCCATCAAACCGGGAACGCCAAGTGCGTTCAAGGTGCAGGTGACGACGGCAAACAGATTTTTCGCGAGCGCAATCTCGAGAAAGTCGGCCAGGTCGGCTTGCAGCTGCGCCGCTTCTTCCCATTGGCCACCATCAGCGGCGCGCGCGAGAGCGTGACTAATTTGAGGGAAGACCGAAAACAGTCCATCCAAATTGTCGGGAATCTGCATCCGCACGACTTCCGCCACATGAAGCGCTTGCGCCGGCACGATCCGTGTTCGACCACGGAAGCGATCCCACAATTGAGTCGTCCATTCGAGATCGCGAGAGCATTTCAGGCCGTGCACGTTGGGATGGGCGACCACCTGCTCGATCAATTCCATCGTAAGGGCCGTTCCGGTCAGGCTCGGGAGGTCGTACAGAAAGAGAGGCTTGTTCGCCGCGTCAGCCAATCGCAGGAAATATTGGACCAGCTCTGGCTCGGTGAACTTCATCAAATAAGGGGTCAACACCACCAACCCGTCGACCGCTTGGCGTTCGGCGATTCGGATGCGTGCTAAGGTTCGTTGGTAGCTGGCGTCGCCGACTCCGACCAACATTTCGGTTCGTCCGCCGACGATGTTGATGCTGTGGTCAATTAACTGCTCGTAAGTCGCGTCGGTTTGCAGTTGCATCAGCCCCATCGTGCCGCCGACCAACAAGCTATCAATGCCAGCGGCGATTTGGGCTTCGATGTGAGCGGAGAGCCCTGCGACATGTAGATCGCCGTCAGCAGAGAGCGGCGTACAGATAGCTGAGATCAGTCGTGTTTGCATAGTGAAGGTCGTTTTAATCGGTTCGGGTTAACAGGGCGGGGATCAGGCGGCAGCGCTCGCGATGCTCTAGCAGCGTAGGATGGCGTTTGCTCCGAACTACGTCGACCGTATCGACCGCCGAAAAGTAAGCAGGTAGGCAGGAATCTTTCGGTATATTAGCGATTTTGGCGCCGGCCACTATTAGCCGTTTTAGCGCCAGTCGCGGATCCAACCGTACAACCGGGGTTAGCGTCCAAGCGGCCAATGGGATTTCACCCACTCATTCCTGTCTACGTGCCTACCTGCCTACCTGCCCCCCCCGGAAACCACGACAAAGCCAATAAAAAAGCCACTTACGTCAAATGGCGTAAGTGGCTTTAAGATGGAGGCGGCGGGAATTGAACCCGCGTCCCGCGATGCATCCACGACAGCGTCTACATGCTTAGTCAAACTATTTGTGTCTCCTCGAAGGAAACTCTTCGCTCACCTTGGCGCTGCCTGACAGGCTCCAAGCTTTGCTAACTCGAAACTTTTTTAGCTCCCCGCGTCTCGAGTAGGACGGGCAGCGATCCAGAATTGTGACGGGCATTCAGGCGACTCTGGCGGCCCCCATCAGCCCGGGCTACCTGTTCTTAGGCGGCCAGTGCGAAACTTTCGTCTGCAACTAAAAATTGTGATCAGCTTTTTACGTGGCCAACTGATCAACCACGACATGCAACCATCGCTTCAAAACGTCCGGTCGAATCCAGATCGCCCCCGGCTCTGGTGCGGACAACGTAAACGCGTCCGCGAAGCGAATTGTATTCTACCAGGTTTGCGAGATCTGACAATTCGAAAGCGAAGGAGCGGGGGGCAAATTCGCGGGACGGTGATTGATACGCTAGTAATTGATGCGTTAGTAGCGGTGCGGCGCAAGACACCCCGTCACAGCAAGAAAAAACATTCGAAAAACACCAACAGCTCACGCCGCTCCGCTAAGTGGGCGGAGGACGCTGCGGGCGATCAACAAAAGCCTTGGCGACCTGCGCAATGAAGACGCGCGGCGGGCGAAGCGGGAAAAAAACCGCTAGTCTTCAAACATCTCATCGGTGATGTTCAGATTCGTACTGACGTTTTGCACGTCATCGTGATCATCAAGCGCCTCAAGCAACCGCAGCACCGATTTGGCCATCGATCCCTCGACCTCCACCATCGTCTGGGCAATCTGGCTGATCGACGAAATCTCAGGGACGAGTTCGGCTTCGGCGAACGCGTCCGCCAACGTCTGATGGACATCGGGGTTACAGGTGACTTGGATCTTGCCATCATCGAGCGGCTCGACATCGTCGCCGCCGTTTTCCAAGGCGATCTCGGTCAGCTTTTCTTCATCGGCCGTCTCAGGATCAAAAACGAACAATCCCTTACGCTCGAACAAATATGAGACGCAGCCGGTATTCCCCAGGTTACCGCCAAACTTGCCAAACATACTGCGCAGCTCGGGCGTGGTGCGATTGCGGTTGTCGGTCATGACTTCGCACATCACCGCGACGCCACCGGGGCCGTATCCCTCGTAGAGCAACTCCTCGACTTCACTGCCTTCGAGCTCGCCGGTCCCGCGTTTGATTGCGCGTTGGATATTGTCCTTAGGCATGCTGATCGCCTTGGCATCCTCGATCGCTTTGCGCAAGCGGATGTTCGCCTCGGGGTCGCCGCCGCCCATTTTGGCAGCGACGATGATCGCTTTGCTCAGTTTGCTCCACATCTTGCCGCGTTGCGCGTCAACTCGGCCTTTACGATGTTGGATATTGGCCCATTTTGAGTGCCCAGCCATGATTGCTCAGAAGGTTTGTTGGAGAAGTAAAGAATTGTCGTGGGTCTATCGCGGTTTCCGTTTGGTTAGCTTCCGGCTTGCGGATTTCTTAGGTGCGGAGGCCTTTTCATCGACGTTGGACGCGGATTTCTTGGTCGATTTTTCTTTTGAATCTTTGCCCGTCGCCTTTTTCTTTGTTTCGGAGCGAGGCTCTGCAGCCGCCTCAGCGGGCTTCGATACTATCTTTTTTTTTGACGTCGACTTTTTGGTTTTAGCGGGCTCGGCAACCACCTCCGCAGCCTTGCTCGACTTTTTGGGCTTGGCGGCCGGCTCGGTGGTTTTCTTGTCGGCGGACTTTTTCGTCACAGCCACCGCTTCCGCTGCCTCTTCATCGCCTTCTTCTTCGGCCGCGTGCGCGGCAGCCGCCTTGCGATTAGCAACGCGGATTTTGGCCGCTTTCAAGCCCGTTTGCCATTCATCCAACCGCTTGCTTGACCCCTTGGCGACATCGTCCACCAAGGCGCGAGACTTCTTGTCCTTGGCATTGTTGTTCAAGGCCACAGCGGCTTGATGCAACAGGTCGGAGAACTCAATGCCCTTGCTCTTGGGAATGGCGCGTTCGAGTCCCGGGACCTTCCCAGCGGCGGCCTCGGCTTGGGAAGCAATGTCGGTGACCATCAACACGACCATCGCCGAATAATCGACTGGGATCGAGTGTCCGCCCAGTCCATGTTGGATGGTGTAGCTGAGCACGAACGGGGTCATTCCCGGCATCTTTTCGAACTTGGCGACCGCTTTGCCAAGATTTTCTTTTTTGAGATGGTCGAGATCAAACGTATAGAACTCTTCGAACACCGCTTGCAGATTTGCCTTCAAACGCGTCGCCGCTTTCGTCGCATCGGGCAAACGCGAAAGGACTTGGCTCAACTCGCTGACCGTGGTGACACGCACCTCGTTCCAGTCGAAGAAATCTTGCTCACACTTTGCCATGCCTTCATCGGCCAGCTCCGCGGAGCAGTCTTGCAACAAGGACGCATACAAAATGTGTTCGAGCAACGGGCGAGTGGGCTGTTGCGGCGTTGGCTTGTAGTGCTTCTTTAACGCAGCGTACAGTTTCGTGATCAGGGCAGCGCGGTTAGTTGCGGACATCTTGCGGCAATTAAGAGTTGTTGAGTGTTACGTAGTGAGGGGAGTCAACGATGACCATCCGTGGCCAACCATGGCGGCTATGGTTGCGAATCACTTTCGGGTGACCTCGAATCTTCCGATACCTCGGTGTTCTCTATCGGCTCAGCGATCTCGCCCGATTCCAATTCGGTGGGCAACTCGTTTCCCGTCTTCTCTTGCTTGATCTTATTCAACAATTCGCTCACGACCAGCGCATTTTGTAGCCCCTTGTCAAGCGTAAAGGTGAGCTTGGGCGTGTAGCGTGCTTCGATTCGGTTGGCGATCTTGCTCTGCAGAAAGCCAGCCGAGTTTTGCAGTCCACGGATCGCCAACTGTTGTTGGTTTTCATTCCCCATCACACTGACAGAGACCTTCGCTTCACGCATATCGGGCGAAACTTGCACCCCGATCACGGTCACATCCTTGATGCGAGGGTCACGCACTTCGGTCAGGATGGTCGACGCGACGACTTCGCGGATCGCTTCGGCAGCTTTAAGTAAACGACGAGACATGGGGAACGGAATTGAGGAGTGAGAGGGTTCGGTGGAGGAACGAGAGTTTCAGGATCGCCGCAGCGACAATCGGTTGTCGCTAACACTCGGTCATGTACTCTCGCTTGGTTCGCAGCGGGCGTGAAACCCGCTCCCCGCGACAATGTTTTGTTCGCAGGCGTTACCTGAGCTTGAGTGATCGCGGGGCGAATTCAAACTCAGGCGATCACCGAACTCAGGCGAGTTCGGTGACGATGGCACGATGCCGCCGCATTCAAACTTTGGTTTAATCCAACGTTCGAGCGACCTCTTCAATGCGATAAGCTTCCAAAACATCATCTTGTTTGATGTCGTTGAAGCCACTCAAGCGAATACCACATTCCATGCCTCGCGGCACTTCTTTGACGTCTTCCTTGATTCGCTTGACGGTATCGAGCGGGTAGTCGCCGATCGTTCGACCGTCGCGATTGACACGGATGCGGCAACCACGCTGGATAACCCCTTGGGCGACATAGCACCCTGCGATCGTTCCGACACGGCTGATTTGGAAGACTTGCTTGACGAGGGCACGGCCCAATTCGACAACACGTTCTTCGGGCTTCAGACGGCCTTCGATCAACGCCTTGATGTCGTCGGCGAGCTTGTAGATGACTTGGTAGCGTCGGATTTCGATGCCACGATCATCGGCCAGCGAACGAGCCTTGTCGTCGGGGATCACGTTGAATGCCAGCACGACCGCATCGGATGCCGAAGCGAGCGTGATGTCAGCGAGCGACACACTGCCGACGCTCTTTTGCAAGATTCGCAGTTCCACTTCGGGGTGATCGAACTTGCTGAGTTCTTTTTCGATCGCCTCGAGCGAGCCCTTCACATCGGCGCGGATGATCAAGTTCAACTTGACTCGATCCTCCACTCCAATCTTGCCGCCGGCCAGCATCTCTTGGAAATTCTCGAACGAGACCTTCGTGGTGATGCCGGACAAACTTTCGCGACTGGAGGCGGACTCGCGAGTTTCTGCGATCTCTCGAGCTTGACCAATGTCTTTGAGCACGTGGAAACGATCGCCCGCTCCGGGAGCTTGGTCGAGCCCCGTGATATTGACGGGCGTACTCGGTCCGGCTTGCTTGATATTCTTGCCGGTCAACGTGTCCTTCATCGAGCGAACGCGACCGTGCGAAGGTCCACAAACCAAGATATCGCCGACTCGCAGGGTACCGTTTTGAACGACCAACTTGGCGACCACTCCGCGGTTGCCCTGTTGTTCCGATTCAATACAGACCCCGAGTGCTTTCCGCGTAGGATTGGCTCGGTATTCCTGCATTTCCGCGATCGTCAACAACGTCTCGAGCAACTCGTCCATGCCGGTGCCCTTGGTGGCACTGGTGCGAACCACCTCGACATCACCGCCCCATTCGCTGGGGGTCAATTGATGCTCGGTCAATTGCGTGAGCACACGGGTAACGTCGACCCCTTCGAGGTCGATTTTGTTCAAGGCCACGACGATCGGCACTCCGGCCGCCTTGGCGTGACTAATCGCTTCGGCCGTTTGCGGCATGATGCCGTCATCGGCAGCGATGACTAAAACCGCGATGTCGGTGACGTTTGCACCGCGAGCACGCATCTCGGTAAACGCCTCGTGACCGGGCGTATCGACAAAGGTAACTTTACGTCCATCCTTGTCGACTTCGTAAGCACGAATGTGTTGCGTGATTCCGCCCGCTTCGCCTCGAGCGACGTTGATGCCGACCAAGTAGTCGAGCAAACTTGTTTTGCCGTGATCGACGTGGCCAAGGAAGGTCACGATCGGAGCGCGAGCGACCAGCGACTCTTCGGAATCTTCTTTTTCTTCAAGCTCGGTGATCAGCTCTTCTTCGAGCGTCTCGGAAGCCTTCAGTTCGATATCAAGGTCCATCTCCGCAGCGACCAACTCAGCCGTTTCAAAGTCGAGTTGAGCGTTGATATTGACCATGATTTGCATGCCCATCAAAGTGCGAAGCACCTGTGCGACGGGAACCCCGGCGGCTTCAGAGAAGCTGCGCACGGTACAAGGCAATTCAAGCTGGATCTTTTCTTTACGCGGGGCGGCGGTATTGGTGCCTTTGCGTTTGAGCGTACGACGCCGGTAGGGTGATTCACGTCCACCCCGATCGAACGAATCATTATGTCGACGTCGTCCCCCGCCTCCGGAAGAACCGCGAGCGCGTTCGGCGCGGGCGCTGGCCATCCCGGAAAGCCCTTTCTTGCGTGGCTTGTCCTCTTCTTCGACCGCCTTGCCACCCTTGTGACCTTTTTCGCCAGTGAAGCCACTCAGGCCGCCACTGCCGATTTTACGAGTCCCGCCACGCTTGCTATCAGCGTCATCTTGAGCGATTTGCTCGAGCGGAGCCTTCATGCCTTGCTTGTGGCCGGCGATCACATCTTTGCTGAGCTTAATGTCGGGCTTTTGCGCCTTCGGTTCGCCTGGAGCGGACTTCGGAACGGCCGCCTCGGGGGCATCGCCGAGCGCCGCCATTTTGACATTGATTCGGGGTTCGCGTCGCTTGGGCTTGGAACCTTTTTTGTCCCCGCCCCCGCTCGATGCGGGACGATCGAGGGAGCGAATCCCACCGCCGGAGGGCGAAGCCGAATCGGGGCGGACCGCGGCCACCGGGGCGCTTCGATCCACATTTCCGGTAGGAATCGTCCGTGTACCAAAGCCGATTTTATCAGCGACCCGAGCGGCGATACCGCTGACGCCCGATTTTCGCGATGGTTTGTCTTTGGGCGTATTTTTGGGCTTGGCTTCCGGCTCAGCAGCCTTGCGGGCCGACGCCTTCGCTGCGGCTACTTCGGCTGCAGCGGCCGCTTCGGCAGCGGCCTTCGCCGCCGCTTCAGCCGCGGTCTTTTTGCTGGTCGGGGAGTCGTCAAAGCGTGGAGAGCGAATCGGAGCGGGAGCCGCAGGCTTCGAACCGCCGACGTCCTCCGGCTTGGCCGCTTTGCTGGGCCGACCGATTTGAATCGCAACCGGCTTGCGTTTCTCGGGCACGACCGAGTCGCGAACCGCCGCAACGGGTGCCGTCGTGGAAGTGGTTGCCTTGGCTACCACGGGTGCTTTGGGGGGAGCAGCTTTTGCAGAGCCCGCGAGATGATCGCGAACCTTCTGGGTCTCTTCATCGGTCAGGCTGGCAAGCGCCGAGCCTTTGCCGGTAATACCGACTTTCCTGACGATATCGACGAGATCTTTGCTGTCTAAATTCAGTTCTTTGGCGAGCGCGTAAATGCGTGCGGGCACGGGGTAGAAGTCCTGTCAGTTTCGTTTGGGAATCGGTACGACCAACTACGCTTTCCTTTCAACACGACGGAAAGTGTACGTTGCGGCGATCCACTGAACGCAGCAACATTTTGCGTGTCTTACTAACACGCCGCCGAATTCCCCGTGTTCTTTACACGGCGTCTGATTCGACAGTAGGTGATCAATAGAGTTTGGCGTATCACACCTGGGTTGATGGCATACCGACTCGTGCTATGTGGTTGAAGTTACATAAATGATTTCCTCCATCGCCATTATGGACTTCCACGCAGTGAATAAATCGCTGGAAGAATAATGCCGGGGAATGACTCAAGTGATGCTTGTGGGTCCGCAAGGGTCCCTGTCCGAGGTAAAGAATAGCGAAAAAAGTGTCTCAAGCAGAGTGGCACTTGACCTGATTCTTACTCAAACCGCAAAGTTTTACCTTCGCATGCCACTTTCGCAGCGTTAGGCGAGGCAGTTGACGACCGTTTTGCCTGCAAAACAGGCCTATCCGCCACTTTGGCAGCAGCAAGAGGACTCAAATGACTTTGCCGGGCAACTTTGCTTTCGTTAACAATTTGACCTTTATACTCTATCGGCCCCCTCTTGTCGCCACCACAGCGGGGACAACCAAGCCCACCTCAACAGGGGGCGGTTCCTAACCGGGGAAGATTCCCATCAGCATCGCGGCTCTCTTCGCAGTGCTTTGCTGCGGAGAGAGAGGGAGAGGTTCGAGCGGGAAAGCCGCAGGAGCTAACTCGGCTTAACGGCCGACGAATCCGAGTCGGTCAAATCGCTTTTCTCAGCCGACTCGCCTTCTTCGGCCGCGGGCTCCGTAACTTCCTCAGCCGCAGGCTCGGGTACTTCTTCCGCCGCAGGCGATTCCGCGCTGACGGGCTCGGCTGGCACTCCCTCGGCTGGCACTCCCTCGGCTGGCACTCCCTCGGCTGGCACGGGCTCGGCTGGCACGGGCTCGGCTGGCACGGGCTCGGCTGGCACCCCCTCGGCTGGCACTGCCTCGGTGGGAGCATCGCCGGCCGGCGAAGGAGGCGTTGCTTCGGGTTTCGGCTCCACGATTCCAGCCGCTTCGGCTTCTCGCATCAAGCGTTCGTTTTCTTTGCGAGCGCGCCGTTCGTCCGATGCCGCTTTCTCTGCTTCTTCGGCTCGAGCCTCGGCAGTCTCGACGATGAAGTCGACTTGCTCGGCGGTCAAGCCGCTCATTTCCATGAACAGATCGGGCTCGATCACCGACAGGTCATCGTAGGACAGATAGCCTTGCTCGACGAGCGATTGAGCAATTTCTTCGGTCACGCCATCAATCTGGCTGAACCCAGCAACGGCGCGTTCGATTTGCTCCTCGAGTTCGCCACCGGTCATGATTTCGATGTCCCACCCGCAAAGCTTGCTGGCGAGGCGAACATTTTGGCCGCGGCGACCGATCGCCAGCGACAATTGGTCTTCTTGGACCAACACGATCGCGCGCCCAATCATATCGCACAGCAACACTTGCTCGACGGCAGCGGGTTGCAGCGAATTGGGGATCAAGACTTCCGGGTCTTCACTGTAGCGAACCACGTCAATGTGCTCGCCGGCTAGCTCTTCGCGAACCGCCTTAATCCGGCTGCCACGGAAACCGACACAAACCGCAATCGGATCGACTTGCGAGTCAACGCTACTCACCGCGACCTTGCTGCGGTAGCCTGGCTCGCGGCTGATCGATTTGATGGAGATGACTTCTTCGGAGATTTCTGGAATTTCCTGTTCAAACAAACGCTGAACTAATTGGGGGCGTGTTCGGCTGAGCACCACGCGAACGCGGTTACCCGCTGCCTTGACTTCGAAAACGACTGCGCGAACCCGCTCGCCGGCGTGCAAGGACTCGCCCGGAATTTGTTCGCTGCGTGGCAGAATGGCTTCCACATTACCGAGGTTGACGGTTGCAACGCCACCATCAGCGCGACCGATGATGCCGGCCACGATCTGGCCAACCTGCTCGCGATACTCGGCCATCAAGGAGTCGCGTTCGGCTTCCTTGACCTTTTGGATGATGACTTGCTTGGCGGTTTGGGCACCGATGCGGCCAATTTGGTCTTCGCCCAGCTCTTCGCCATCATGTTTTGCCGTGATGCGTCCGTTTTGGCGGTTCAATGTGATGGTGATGTCGGCATCTTCGCCATACTGGCGTTTCGCGGCCGTTTGCAAGGCTGCTTCAATCGCAGAAAAGACAAGCTCCGTATCGATGTTCTTTTCACGGTGAAGCGAATCAACATAGCGAAGGATGTCTTGTGGGTTCATAATATGGTTTCGATAAGGGCTCTAAAAAAACTGCCCGAACCTTTGGGGGCCCGGGCACAGCGAATGCTCGATTGTTTGAACTAGGTTATCGATAGTCCTCAGAGGTGTCAACCAAGACTGGCGACCACAAATCGGCTCGCGGCAGTGCAAAAGCGCCCCGTTTTGCCGGGTCAGCGGAGGGGGAAAAATGCCGGAGATCGCCGAGTGAAATACGTTTCCGATGCGGATGAAAAAGTGAGGCTGATCCGTTGCCAAAAAAGGGCAAGAATCGACACTCGTTAATCGTACGTTTTTTCGCTCCCGCGCTACCGCGTCCGCGTTTGCCTAGATCGCGATTAACGATCAGCCCCGTTTGAGATCAGCGAAAGCGGACTCGATGACGGTCCAAACTTCCGGCCCAGAATGCCGGCCCAGAATGCCGGTCCAAAATAGCAGCGTGTTGCGCTTCCCATGCTGTCACGTAAAGTCCGAGGTTCTTTCTCGGGGTGACGATCTCCTTGACTCGGGCTCATTGATTCGCTGTAGCGAACACCGTTTTGCGAGCTTGGCGAGGCAATGATGTCTTGTGCGATCTGCAATCTGCACAGCGTCAACGTCAACGATCAAACCAACGTCAACGATCAAACCAACGTCAACGAGCCAAGTCGGCACGCATGGGCAAAGGAGGCAAGCTCGATCAAGCCGAGGCGATGCTCGAAAACAACAATACGACCAAAACGAATAATCCGAACCACGTATAGTTCTGGGGCTCAAACGATTGTGGTCGAGTCGGTTGCGTGACGCCCCTGACCTTGTCCGCCACGCCGCGATCGTCGCATTGCGTTTGGGGAACCGCGATTTTGCAGGGAACGGAAACGTCGCTCGGAGCTGAAACCGCGTTGAAATAGGGACGCGGATGGGCCGCATCGATGACGAGGATGGAATCGCATGGGCGATGGTCCCCCATCATGGTTTCGGATTCCTGCAGGACTTCGCTGCTGGCCGCTTCCCCTTCGTTTTGCTCGCCGTTTGCTCGTTCGTCGTTGGACTCGTGCTCAGGGTTCGTGTCGCTGAAACCGATGACGCGGAAGGAGCTCTGGGTGATGTCGCGTTTCTTTTTTTCGCGGCCCGTCGCAGGCAATCCAGAAGCGGTCCGCTCTTGATCCACGATCGTGTCGGCGGCGATACGAATGGCTGGTTGCAACGTGAAAACTTTCAAAACCCGAACTCCTGCGACATGATGGCAATATGGCGTGGACCGTGACTTAACGAGTTTGTTCTTTCCGTTAACGAAGGTCCGCAGCAGCGAGTCAACGCAAAAGGCAAGCCCGTCACTTTCAGTGGGAAGGGCGAGAGGTACGACGGAGTGTGATTTCCAGCTTGTTTTGTCGCGGAAAAAAAAAGTTTCCAGGATGCCAGGGGAGATGAAATCGATTTGCTCAACGTTGCGTTAACGCATCACGGGCCGATTCGCATTGGGTTCACGTGTTGACGCTTAGCATCATCGCCATCGCAGGGGAGCCGAGGGTCAGCCGCTCCGCGGAGCAACGCCGCGGAGAGGGGCTCCGCACGGCGACCGGGCGATCTACTTTGACCACTTTCGTGTCGCTCGCTTTTGAGTCTCGCACTCCCTCGCCCACGTCAACACACGCTGAAAATGGAGCCATGCGGTCCAAAATCCCAAGACACTTCCCCGATTCACGCGCGTCCAGAGGGTAAAATAGTCTTAGGTCTTTGTGACTGAACGGTTACCTTTTAAGCAGGTAACTTTCAAGTAGGCCATCCGAGCGGGTGGGCAAACCGAGTGAGGCAAACCGAGTGAGCACGAACGCCCGAGTGCACTGACGAACCTGAATGCACTGACGTACCGGCGTCTCCCCCCATCGGGTTTTCTCACTTGCTTTGGATGCAGAACTCGATTGATGTCTAGCCCGGTCGATGCCTACTCGAAGCGAAGGGATTGGAATCCTGGGGACGTGGTAACGGTCGGGATCGGTCGCGTCGCTCCACGAGATCGGCTTCAGCCTTGATAAGCATGCCTCAAATCGACGTGCGAACGATGGAATTAAGACAACTGAAACAACACATCCTAACTTTAGCGACGTTGCCCGAGACCGAGGCGCCGGTGGTCAGTTGTTATCTAGCCCTCTCGGCAGGTGCAGTCGCAGACCGCAACGAGTTTGAGGCTCAAGTCGCTGCGTTAAAAATTGGTTCAAGGGGCATGAGTCGTCGGGATCTCGCGGACGCAATCAAGCCGATCGAAGCCTATTTGGCAACGGAGTTGTCACCCGAAGCAAAGGGGTTGGCGGTGTTTTCTCGCGCTGGCGACACCCCCTACTTTCTACCGCTCCCAGTCCATATCTCGTTGCCAAATTGGATTGTCGCGGACAGTACCCCCAACCTCTTTCACTTGGTCGAATTGAAAGACAGCTACCACCGTTATGTACTAATGATTTGTTCCGAAACTCGGGCGCGGATATTGGAAGTGAATCTGGGGGCGGTGACTGCCGAGTTATGGAGGCAACGCCCGGAAACACGACAGCGTGTGGGCCGTACGTGGACGAAGCGACATTACCAACATCACCGCCGCGGCCGCGCCGAGCAATTCCTAAAGGAAAAGGTAGCCGTGCTTGAAAGGCTGATGTCGTCGGAGGGGCATGTGCATCTCATCTTGGCTGGCGATCGGCGGATCACCGATCGCCTTCGTCGCGAGCTGCCCGAGCATTTGTTGGCCCAATTGGTTGGCGTCATCCCCGCATCGTCTACTTCGCGTGATGACACCGATGTGGTCCAGAGCACGATCGCCTCCTTAATTGCCGCCGAGCAAACTGAATCACACGAAACGGTCGATGAGTTGTTGTATCAGTTGCGGCAAGGACACTTGGCTGCCGCGGGCACCAAGGCTACGCACCGAGCACTGTACTGCGGCCAAGCCGACGTGGTGGTGATCGCGAAGCAGTATGCTCCGGGGCTGGGGTGGACCTGTGGAGAGTGCGGTTTCACGGAGTTGGAACAGCCTCGACCGGACACGTCGTGTCCAGAATGCGACGCCCGCGCGCTGCATGACTTTGACATCAAGGAAGCCATTGTGCGGATGGCGGAGCGCCATGGATGTATCGTCGAAGTCGTGAACGAGAGCGAGCCGTTACAGCGGCTCGGCGGCATCGGTTGTCTACTGCGATATCGTCTCTCGGACAGTTGCGTTTAGAGCGACCGCCCGCGAGGTGGCAAATGGAAAACAGAGTGGAATTTCAAGAACTCATTGATGCGTTGCACATTGTCGAGTTGTCGGGTACGACTCGACAAGGTGTGTTACAAGAGTTGTTTGACGCAGTAAACTGGGAACGAGAATGCGTTTCGCCGAGTGAGGTGGTCAAAGCGATGGAAGGGTGTGAAGCCACCACGCCAGGGATCCCCGACACGGGGCTGACGCTGCACCACGCAAAGATCGATTGGCCGGGGCACTTCCGTTTGGTGCTCGGGCGGAGCCGGTGCGGAGAGAGCCAAGTGCGTGAGGGTGACAGCCCGCATTTGGTTGGGCTGCTGGTGGTCGGTCGGGAGAGCTTGTCCAGGCACTTGGACCTGTTAGGCTCTGTGGCCGAATTATTTGGCCACGCTGAATTTCGCGGCGCATTGAGCACCGCGAGTGACCCTCGCGAGCTGAAGCAATTGTTCATCGACCGCGTCCTGCAGCCCCCCCGAGGAGATGCATCGATAGCGGAGATTCCCCAGCAAAGTTTGGCGATTGCCAACCACGCCGTCGGGTTGGCCACGTCGTTATCAGCCCAAGCGATCCTGGTCGTACTCGACCCGGGGCAAGCCGTGCCATGGTCCCCGTTGAACTCCTGGGCTGGACGATTGCTGATTGTGACCGCAACGAAGTGCGAGGGATTCGTGCCGGGACGAGCGGACATCCATCTGTTGGACGTCATGCACACTAGTTTGTCTCGCATGGACCGCGCCAAGTTGGGATTACTGTTGGCGGCTGCGAATGGATTGGTCGACGAACAACGAGACGTTGTCTGTGTCACCGGATCGCAGGCACAAGCCTTGGACAGCATCACGGTGACACGGCCGGCGCCCCATTTCCGCGCCGTGTTCCCCCGCCCGCTTCAAGCCAATGGAACGACCGTTCGCCCCGAAGTCATTCTCCGTGTGCTCTCGTTGGCGATCGAAATCGCATCCGAAGGGCGTGAGTCACGTCAGATCGGGACGATGTTTGTCATCGGCGATACGCGGCAGGTGGCACGCCAATCTCGTCAATTGGTGCTCAATCCGTTTCATGGATTTGCCCGCAATTTGCGCAATGTGCTGGAACCGGGTTTAACCGAAACGGTCAAAGAGTTCGCGTTGCTCGACGGCGCCTTTATCATCGATGCGGACGGTTCGATTCGTTCCGCGGGTTCGTACTTGATCCCCCAGTCCATCGCGCAAGGATTGGCCAGTGGTTTGGGCGCCCGGCACCAAGCCGCCGCGTCGATCACGAGGGCGACGCGAGCGACCGCAGTCACGGTCAGCCAGTCCACTGGAACGGTCACGTTATTCCAGCAGGGAGGCATGGTGTTGACCTTGGAGCGAGCTGCGTTGACCCGTTGGTAAGCTCCTTTGGATTGCGAAGCCACCGTTACCTGTTTAACGCAACCCTCCCTCGATGATTTGATCGAACCACTCGGCGATCGCATCAGGATCATCCATGATTCGGAACCGCAGCAAATCCAGCTCGTCGACACAGGTTTTCTGCAACACGGTCGTTTTCAGCCAATCGACCAGCGGATGCCAGAACTCGGTTCCCACCAAGACGACTGGAAACGCGGCGAGCTTTCGGGTTTGAATCAAGGTCAGCGCTTCGAAGAATTCGTCCAACGTGCCGAAACCGCCCGGAAAGATCAGAAAGCCACACGCATACTTGGCAAACATCATTTTGCGAACAAAGAAATAGCGACAAGTATAAGAGGCATCACAATAGGGGTTCAACGACTGTTCGTGCGGCAGCTCGATGTTCAATCCAATCGACGGGCTGCCGCCATCACGCGCCCCGCGGTTGCCCGCCTCCATCAATCCAGGGCCACCACCGGTGATGATCGCGAACCCACGTTCCCCTAACGCTTGGGCCGTTTGCTGAGCCAACTGGTACGACGGGTCGCTCTCGGACAGTCGCGAACTTCCGAACAAGGCGACCGCTCGACGGCGTCCTTGCAGCGCCCGTGTCATCACCTCGATGCCTTGAATTAGATCGGCTTGAATGCGCAACACACGCCATGGATCATCGTGTAAAAAATCGATAGGACGGCGTCCCGCGCTGTCCAAAAACTCTAAGTCAGGATCCTGAGTCACGCCTGGAAACAATTCGTCCACGTGGACGTGATCCACGTCGAACCGGCCGTTGGTGGCCTCGATATCGCCGATCGAATCGTCGGCATCGTTTCCAGTCTCGCCACCCGCGCCGGGAGTCGACCGTCGCGTGACCGCGATGGCATTCCCGTCGCGGTCCGCGACCAACGTTTCCCCCGCGACTTCGAACACGTGCTCGCTGCGGTAGACGGGGATGAAAACGTCAAATGCGAACCGCGATTCGATACTTTTCTTCAATGCGAGTGCAACGTTTGCTTCACCATGAGTGAGAAAAACTTTCCGCGGTGGTTGCTCGAGGTGGCTAAGCCACTGAAGCAAACCGGTTCGATCGGCGTGTCCCGACAAGCTCAAAATCTGTTCGATCTTTGCATCCACTTGATATTCACGACCATGGATACGAACTTGTTTTTCGCCCGAAACTAGCCGCTGTCCCAAGGTTCCACGCGCCTGGAAACCGACGAATAAGATCGTGGATTCGTCACGTCGAACGTTGCTGCGGAGGTGATGCTTGATCCGTCCCGCCGTGCACATCCCCGAGGGTGCCATGATGATACAGGGTTCCTTGACGCGATTGATCGACTTCGATTCCTCCACCGTGCGCGTGATTCTCAGCCCAGGAAATTGAAGTGGCGGC
This sequence comes from Novipirellula galeiformis, assembly GCF_007860095.1. Classification (NCBI taxonomy): domain Bacteria; kingdom Pseudomonadati; phylum Planctomycetota; class Planctomycetia; order Pirellulales; family Pirellulaceae; genus Novipirellula; species Novipirellula galeiformis. The sequence goes on from NZ_SJPT01000007.1 coordinate 42,365, forward strand.
TGGTCAGCCTCGATCGCACGACGAGTTTCTTCGTCCAACCAACTCGTAAAACGACGGAAGATGTTCGTGACGTCGTATGCCATCGGGCTGTCAAGAAAGACCTGAACCGCAGGGATGCGGTGATGGTGCACCAAGCGACTTAAATAGAACATCATCTCTTGAGCACGCTCCACCGCGAACACGGGGATCACCAAATTCCCACCACGTTTGAACGTGTCATTGGCAATGGCTTCGAGTTGCTGCTCCACACTACTGTGATCCCCATGGTCGCGGTCCCCGTAGGTCGATTCCATCACGACATAGTCCGCACCTCGAAAATAGGTTGGGTCGTGCAGCAGTGGTTTATCATGCTGCCCTAGATCCCCGGAGAACAGAATCGTCCGCTGGCAATCCAATTCCTGGAGTAAGATTTCAAGAGACGCCGAACCAAGAATGTGTCCTGCATCGTGCCAAGTCACCGTCACCCCAGGCACGATCTCCATTGGCACGCGATAATCGACCCCACGAAAAAGCGGGATCGCTTTCTCGACATCCTTTTCCGTATAGAGCGGTTTCACACGATGCAGCCCGCTACGTCCTTCCTTGCGATGCCGACGTCGTTTGTAACGAGCGTCCTCCACTTGAATCTTCGCAGAGTCCCTTAACATCACATCGGCCAAGGCAACCGTTGGCCGGGTCGCGTAGATACGACCTCGGAAACCCTCGGCGACCAATTTTGGAATCAGCCCGATGTGGTCGATGTGCGCATGCGTCACCACCAATGCATCGAGACGGTCCGCCGCGAGCGGGCACGGTTCCCAGTTCCGCGAAAGAAATTCGCGTTCCTGGACCATGCCACAGTCGACCAAGACTTGTTTTCCCGCGACCTCTAACAGGTAACGCGACCCGGTGACGTTTTGGTTAGCGCCCAGAAACGTGATTTTCATCATCCCACCATTTCTCTCTCATGATGTCAAATTCAATAATTCATGCGAAATCCCAGTGGCAACGGGATTTACCATCGGCACCCCGCATCCGCATTGCACCTTTCATGCCAGCGTGATGAGGTTACCGACGTCAATGGAGGCATCGGCAAAGTCATCGGGAGCGTTTCGAGCGGGGTTAGCGATGTTGCGATTCCGATTCGGATGTTTCCGTTGCATCGGCCAATACCACGCGGGCGATTCGCCGCGTCAGCGTGTGGATTCGTTTTAGATTTTCGATGATGTCGGTTTCGACTTTAAACGCAGCGAGCCGATTGGGTTCGTAAGCGATCAGTCGTCTGGCGAGATGAGAGGTTGCCAGCTCGGCTAATTCGTTTACTTTCGTTTTGCTTTCGATTGCAACACGCGCGGATTCCAAATCTCCATGGCGCAAAGCTTCGCACGAACAATCAAATGACCACAGCACTTTTTCGTGAACCGTCCGTAACACCTCCGTGGTTGCGGTGCTGACAACGACTCCCAATCGGATGCGTTTCAAGGCGTCCACGAGCACATTGTTTTCAATCACATCGCCGATATTTTCCAAGTAGTTGGCAATGCCGATATATTGGTGCAACTGCGTCGATTGGGGAGAGACGAGATTCTTCTGCGACAGTTTTGCCAGGTAGAGAATGATCGCACCGTGCAGCGTGTCCACATCGTCTTCGGCCCGACGAAGACGGTTGATGTCCCGCGGTGTCCCCTTGGTTGCGATCTCAAGCGATCGCTCTAACATGTCTCGGTTTAATTCGGCAAGCCGGACGAGTTCGCGACGCACTTGATCCAACGCCACCGCAGGGTTTTCCAAGTACATCTTGTCCAGGAACTGAGGACAAATCCCAATGGGTTCCTTCCGCTCGGGGACAAGACGATCGACCAACTTCGCTAACGGCCCGGTAAACCAAATGAAGACGAAGGCGTTTCCGACATTGAATAGCGTATGCGCGTTGGCGAGTTGGCGTGGCGTGTCGACAGCCAACCGAACGGCCCCGTCAAGGCCCGAAGTTGTAGGCGAAACACTCCGCACCAATTGTGCAAACGCGGGAATAAAAAACATCCACAACAAGACGCCGCCGATATTGAACAGGATATGGATCCAGGCAGCTTGGACCGCTTCACGCGGCCGCCCAAGAGCCGACAGGAGCACGGTCACACAGGTTCCAATGTTGGCACCAAAGATCAGCCCAATCCCCGATTCAAGTGAAATCAGTCCCTGGCCCGCCAACACGATCACAATCCCTGTTGTCGCCGAGGAACTTTGCACGATGGCTGTGAACAACGCGCCAATCAGAATGCTAAGCAGCGGATTCTGCATCCCCTGTAACGCGTTAATGAAGGGAGGCCATTGACGTAACGGACCGGTCGCGCCGCTCATCAACTCCATCCCAAAGAAGATCATCCCCAGCCCAATCAAGACCATTCCCCATTGCTTGCTCCGCTCACCCGTCGTCACGACATTCCAGAGGAATCCAGCCGCAATCAGCAATAGGCCGTACTGATAGACATTAAATGCAATTACCTGCGCCGTGATCGTCGTCCCCACATTCGCGCCGATAATGACGCCAATCGATTGGCCAAGCGTCAATAATCCAGCGGAGACAAACCCAACGACCAACACCGTGGTAACGGAAGAGGATTGAATCACGGCGGTAACGATCACGCCCGCGATGGCGGCAGTGAACCGATTCGCCGTCAATCGCCCCAGCAGGTTCTTCATGCTGCTGCCCGCAACCGTTTTGAGACTCTCGCTCATCTGTTGCATGCCAAATAGAAACAGGGCCAAACCGCCTGCGAACCCGGTCACAAGCCCTGCACATTCGACGCTGCTGATCGGCATGAACGAAAACCTTTTTGGGGGCGAACTGCGTGGATGCGAGTGAACGGTGTTGGAACGTATCAAACACAATGGGATATGGGCGGTTGAGTTTCGACGAACGATCGGGGCGGCAATGGAAAGTTACCGCGGAACGTTGACAATGGTCTCCCATAACATCGCAGTGATTGATTGCATTCATCGTGCCAAACCGGCGTTCGCAAACGCCGGTCGAGTCCCCCCATCGGTCCAGTCATTCGCTGCGTGCGGATTGGCACGTGCACAGACGCTTTTGCGATACAAGATGCCTCAAAACCGCACACCTATAAACCGGCCATCGCTATTGTTACCGCGCGGGATCGCCCCGACTGGCAGCGCACGATGGTGGCACATCATTTGCCTTTCAATCGCCCCAGGAGAACAAGGAAGCGGCCACTACCCTCGGCTTTAATCTCGGCGAAACAAAGGTGAGTTGAAATGAAACGATTCAAATCCATTTTGGTCGGCGTAGCTTTAGCGGAGGGAGATCGTCTCGTTTCGGAGCGAGTGCCGTCCGCCTCCGAAGAGGCCGTCGCGCGCGGCACTTGGCTGGCGAAAGCCAACGATGCGCAACTAAACTTTCTGCATGTCCTGCCTTCTTGGGCGGCCAATCTCGATGCCAACACTCAAGTTTTGATTCAGAATGATCACGGCCAGCAGACGGTTCGAGATCATGCCAAGGAAGTGATGGCAAAATTGGTTCATCAGGCGGAGAGCGAAGGGATCGCAGCGGAAAGCCGGGTGGTGTTTGGGAAAAGCTGGGTCGAGGCGATTCGGCAGGTGCTTCGCAAACATCATGATTTAGTCATTGTCGGAGCCAAGGACACGAGCCAGCCGAGACCGTTTTTGGCCGGCAGCACCGCAATCAAACTGTTGCGAAAATGTCCCTGTGCGGTTTGGGTCACAAGACCCACGCCCGACCGGATCCTTCACTCCATCTTGGTCGCCCACGACTTGAGGTCAGTTGGAAATGACGCGATGGAATTGGGCTGCTCGTTGGCAAAAATCCACCACGCCAAGTTGCATGTGTTGCATGCGGCCGAGTACGCGAATTACGACAACATCTTTCCGACCTTGGTTTCGCTGGATTCGGCGGAACAGTACCGTCAGAATGCAGAAAAACAGATCGCGGAGCAATTGGCCAAGTTTCATTTGGCTCATGAAGCTCAAGTGCACTTTTCGACCCGGGCCCCAGACTTAGCAATTTGGCACTGTATCGAAGAGGAGAACGTCGAATTGCTGGTGATGGGAACGATCGCACGAACGGGCATCTCGGGTTTGATCACCGGCAACACCGCCGAGCGACTATTGCCCCTTCTTTCCTGTTCAATTTTGGCGATAAAACCACGAGACTTTCAATCACCCGTGACGCTCGAACCCCACGGCTGAGCTTGAGCGAGTTTGGGAACGTACGGGGCATCCGCTGACAACTCAACTGCCACGCCGCGGGTACCTCAAAACAGCGAGTGCGGAAGGTGAGATGCTTCGCTTTGTTTTCCAGTGAAACGCGTCATCGTCACTCTCCCGCAGCCGTTCGGTGATGACGAGAAATCCACACACTGCAAGGCGCATGGCGAAGTACGTACTTTGTGGTGCTTCCCAGAAACCAATCGTGCAACCGACTGTGTCCGGTTTCACCGAGCACGACAAGGTCGCTTTGGTTTTGATCGACGACACTCACAATCGCCTCGCCAGCGTGCTGTGCACTGACGACTTGAGTCCGGGTATGGGGCAGGGTCGTTGCGATTTGTTTTGCCTGATACTCCGCCTTGTCCTGCATCCGTTTGAACTCCATTTCAGCGTCCGTCAGCACAGCGGGTGTCAACGCATCGCCCATCAAATAGTCGTACGTCGGCGCCACCGAGACCACGTTCATTTCGGTACCGGGATCCCACCTCATGCTCATGATTTCATGGACCGCTTCGTGCGCGGCAGGCGATCCATCATAAGCGAGCGAAATTTTTCTTGCCGGCACCTTCGCGGAGGTTGCCTCTCCGCGGGGGCGGACGACAAGCACCGAGCAATCGGCATGCGTTGCGACATTGTCGGACACACTCCCCAACAACATGCGGCTAACCACGGAGTGTCCCACGGCACCGACAACGATCAAATCGGCCACGATTCGTTTGGATACTTGCAAGATCGCCTGGGCGGCATTGCCGGTTTGTCGCAGCTTAGAAAAGCCGCGTTCACACCGACCGGCTAACCATCCTTCGAGTTCGGCGTGATGGCTCGCCACGAATTCCCGTTCACGTTGGTCCCATTCCGGATTTTGAATATTGCCGCGAATGCTGAGTTCCGGAAGCAGCGAAACCGTCAACACGGTGAGCTGCAACTTGCTATCGAACTCAAGCTCACCTAGAAAACGAGCAGCGTTGATGGCCATCGACGAGCCATCGCTTGCAAGTAGAACTTTCATCTTCGTTTTTTCTCCTCTGTTATCGTGACATGGGCGTCCAATGAAGCGACACCGTATCGGCCCCCAACTTTCGTATCATTTGATCTCCCCCGAGTGCCGTCAGTAAGCACTCGGCGTGAGGTCGGCGAATTTTTGACCAATCCTCGGCTCCCATGCGTTTCAAAGCTGGATCGGAGATTTGAACTGGTACGGTTTAACTGCGAGTACCGAGCAATGAAGCAGATCAAGGATCGTTTCGGACGTATTCCCGATCACCAATCCGATCAAACCTGAGCGAGCGACCGTGCCCATCACCACCAAGTCGACAGCGTTGTCACGGACAAAGTTACCGACCACTTCGGACGTCTTGCCCTTGATGAGGTGAACATGGGCACTGGTATCGCTCGATTCGTATTGGTGCAGGAACGTGTCCAGCAATTTTTCACGATGGGTTCGCTCGTTCCGCTCGTATTCCGCGAGCGTTTCGGGCTTCAACCGCGAGCGGAGAGTTGACTCTTCCTGGATCGACCAAGCGTGAAGGACCGAGAACTTTGACGCTTGAAAAATATGGATAGAGGAAGCCAGTTCGTAAACTTTCTCGTTCAATTCGGCATCCAACGGATGGTCCGAGGACGTGTCGACGCAAGCCAAAACGTGCCTGACTTGGGACACTGCATCGGCCGCGACTAACCAAGTCACCGCGGGGCAATGTCGTAACAAACGCCGTGCGGTGTGACCAAAGAAGCTGCGGTGACGACTGTGGTCCCCTTTGGAGACCGCCATCACCAAATCATGTTCGCCTCGGATGACTTCACGAACGATCTCGACCGACGTCTTGCCCTCCAATAGTTTGGTATGCACCTCGACACCACGGTCACGAAGCGGGGCGGCAAGAGCCTCGAGCTGCTCCCTTTTCTCTTGTCGCATCAGGGTTTGCAAGTGTTCATGGTCCTGAATCGCCAAGCGGGCTGCCCAGGAAAAGTCGGGAACGACATCCACCACCTGCAAAGAAGCTTCGTTATGAATGGCGACCTCCGCAGCCGCATTCAGAACGGGGTGCTTGTCCAGACGAGAGTCAGTAGCAACGAGGATCTTCCTAAACCGCTTCATCGACAACGCTCCTGTGCTGCGTCCATCCTATGATGGACGATACCCGAGGGGCTCAAAGTGATTTGCGAATCCGTTTAAATCCGTCACTGATCTCGCTACCGACCAACTTCAAGGAATCCCAGACATCCTCGGCCGATTCATCAACGGCGTGCTTCAAGGGATCAAAACGGTGCACCAAGGAGTCGAGCTTGTCATCGAGAACCTTCCATTCTTGTTGAAGTTCCATCTTACCGAGATGCACTTTCACCTTCAGCTCGTCACGCTCCTGTTTGAGTTCGCGAATCAAAGTTGCAACGACTTGGCTCTTCTTCTTTCTGAACATGGGTATTTTCTGCCGTGAATTGAGTGGCTGGCGTGAAGTGAGTGGCGTTAAATCGTGTCCATCGCGTCTCGGGATGCATGCACAGGGACTTCTAAAGCACGAACTGTGCCATCGCGGGAAAAACGGTCCAAAAAAGAATGCGGCGAGTTGCGATGGTGGCTTGGCTGGGGACAACATCGCCGGTCGAATCCCGGTGGACCCTATTCTTCAATCCACCGTCGCGCCTTTTCCAGCTCGCTGTGATCAAAGTATTTGATCTTCGCAGTCGTAAAGGGGCGGCAGAACACCGACATCCCTTTCTCCCATTTGGTTTCACCCACAATCGCCAACCGCTCGATGTGATTGAAGTGCTTGAGGTCAAACTTGAAGTCCTCCCACGCCGCGCCCGCACTCCAACCATGAAAATCTTCCATCACAAACAGGATGCGAATCTTCCCATACTCTTTGATCTTGTCATCCGTCATGGGCACAAATTGTTCGTATGCCTCCTTGGTCAACTTCCCCGTGGCTCGGACCTCAATGATGTTATCAACAGCGGTTTCGGTGATCAAAAATGACATCCTCTTTTCCTTTCAAATGAACGCAGTTTCTAAAACACAAAAACATGAAATTCCGCTCCGTCTTGATCTAGCGTCCCCCACCGCGGCGCCGCTCCAGTGCATTCCAGTGCCTATCAACATCGAGGGTGCCTACCAACATCGAGGACAGGGGGGGGCCAGGCGACCGTGATCGCATGCAGCTTCCATGCCAACTCGATTGTGCTTTGGCTACACAACGATTGACGGCGACAAACGAGCGTGTTGCAAACAAGATGTGCGGAAACGGCACACTCGTCGAAACGGCGTCGAGAATGACTTAGAAATCGACCAATGATTTGGGAGGGATCGCCACTCGCAACGCATTGAGCACGGCAACGACGTCAATCACCTCCTGGGCCAGCGCGCCGGCGACCGGGGGCAGGTAGCCCGCCGAGGCAATCAACATCCCCACGACACTGAGTGCCATCCCGCCTACGGCGCTCTGCAATGCGATGGAGCGCATCCGACGGCTGATATGCATAAACTCGTCCACTTTGGCAAGCGAGCTGTCCATGATCACCACCCCAGCGGCCTGGCTGGTCACATCGCTGTTCTGGCCAAAGGCAATTCCGATGGTTGCTGCCATTAGGGCCGGCGCGTCGTTGATACCATCGCCGACAAAGATCGTCGTCACCCGCTCGGTTTCGCGTCGCACGAAGTCGAGTTTGTCCTCGGGACTCTGGCCACCATAGTATTCGTCAATGCCGACCAAGTCCGCCAAGTACTGAACTTCCGATTCACGATCGCCCGAGAGCAACACGACTCGATCGATACCGTGACGACGCGCTAAATGATCGACAAACAAGGCGCCCTCTTGGCGCGGCGCATCCCTCAATCGATAGGTCGCAGCGTACACGCCATCGATCAAAATCAGACATTCTAAACCGCCGACTTGGGGCGGCAATGAATCGACCACCGCAGGATTTTGCGCAACGTATTTTTGCCGACTGGTAACGCGGATTTCTTTCCCAGCGACGATGCCGCGGAGGCCTTCCCCAGGACGCTCACTCATTTGGCTGGTTTCCTGCAGCACGACTCGCGCTTCGCGTCCCGCGTCCACAATGGCTTCCGCCAATGGATGTTTGGAATACTGCTCGAGGCTGGCGACCAATGCGAGGACGTCAGCGGGTTGGTAGGACGGCGCACAAATTTGTTCGGTCAACTGTGGCTTGCCGTAAGTCAAAGTCCCCGTCTTGTCAAAAATAATCGTCTTGCACGCATCGACCTGTTCTAGCACCGTGGGATCTCGCACAATGATGGCTCGCCGCGCGGCAAGCGAAATCGATCCGATGATCGCTACCGGAATGGCAATCAAAAGCGGACAGGGAGTGGCCACCACCATCACCGCAAGGAAGCGGATTGGGTCGCCCGAAACAATCCATGCCGCAACCCCCAGCGCCACCGCAAGCGGAGTGTAGAAGGCGCCCAATTGATCCCCCAATCGCCGAATCCTTGGTCGATGCTGCTCGGACGACTGCATCACTTGCATGATTTGGGCATAGCGTGAATCGACGGCCAATCGGTCGGCGCGAATCGTCAGCGCGGACTCGCCGTTGACTGAACCCGACAAAACGCTCGAACCAGGTGTTTTGGACATCATGTACGGTTCGCCGGTCAAGAAGGATTCGTCCATCACGCCATGACCCGCGACGACGGTGCCGTCGATCGGACAAATTTCATGTGGCAGGACCAGCAACGTGTCTCCAATCTGAACCGCATCCAATTCGACCTCCTGGAGTGTCGAACCCTGTTTGCGGTGGGCGATCGAGGGCATTCGTTTCGCCAACGCATGCAACACCGATGACGCGCTGCGAACCGCGTAGCCTTCTAAGGCTTCGCCTCCAGAGAGCATCAACACGACCAGTGCCCCCGCCAGATACTCGTCCAACAGCACCGAGGTCACGATGGAAATCCCTGCCAATAAATCGGACCCGAACTCGCGATGCAACAACTTAACTCCCAACTCCCACACCAACGGTACGCCTCCGAGGATCACCGCGACCTTGAGCGGTAATTCGGTGACAAACGGATCCGCATGGATCAGGAATCGCAAGATCAGATGTACGACGATCGCTACAATCGCAAGCAGCGCAATCGAACTTTGCTTTCGACTTACCGCGGTCTCAGTCTCAGCAGCATGGGTTGGGGTTGCGGGCATCGGATTGTGGGACTGGTTTTAAGGTGGACGAGCGAGCGCAGATGCGGCGCAGCGGTGCCGCTTGCTCGATTTTGAATTAGATCGACTGCTTCCCATGGTGACCAGCCCGCAGCGCAAAGAGATCCATTGCAAGCGGCGGAGCCGTGAATTGGCACAAGGCTTGCACTTCAGTCCTCGCGACCGACCGGCGGCCCTCGCAATCCATCACAAGTGACGACAACCGCGGCTGCCAGACTCTTGCTAAGGAAAAATGATGAGCAAAGATGCGTTTAGTGAGCGTGGCCAGGCATTAGAAGACGAGTTTTTCCGCCGCGTCGACAAGCGGTTATTGGCCGAATTGAAGGCCAAGGACGCGTTGCAGTCCGATCGCAAGCAATTGCAAGAAGCCACCGGAATCACCAATCCCGATCTGCTCGATGAACTTCTTGCCGCGGGCGCGTCGGCTGAGTCGATCGCGGCGATCTCGTTGGTTCCCTTAGTCCTCGTGGCCTGGGCCGATGGAAACGTTGCCCCCGAGGAACGTAGTCCGATCATCGAGGCAGCCAAAGAAAAGGGAATCACGAGTGACAGCCCGGCTGCAGCATTGTTGGAACAATGGCTGTCGGTCAAACCGAGTCGGAAGCTCATCACCACTTGGCAACACTACATCGCCGCCGTCATGGATCAGATGAGCGTCGAGACGCAAGCGGCACTCCGCAGCGATCTCATCGGACGCGCCCAAGCGGTCGCCAATGCTGCCGGCGGGGTGCTGGGGTTCGGTAAGGTAAGCGCCGATGAAAAACGGGTGCTCAACGAACTCGAACAAACACTCGCGCGGTGATGCTCCGCGGTTCGCTTCTCTTCCCGCTAGCTGATCTGGAAAATCTTCCCGTCCCGTGAAACAGGACGCCGGTCGTCCTCGAAAGAGTGAGCGGCAGTGTCCCTTTGCGTGTGCGATACCGCACGCATAAAGGGCGTGACGGGACGCGAAGTGACGGGACGCGAAGTGACGGGACGCGAAGTGACGGGACGCGAAGTGACGGGGCGCGAAGTAAAGGGGCGCGAAGTAAAGGGGCGCGAAGCTCATCGAAGGGTACTAAAACGTAGGTTCGAATCGCTGTTCTTCCGCCTTCAGCACATGCAGACGGGTCTTCAACACCGCGTCGGGGGTGAGCGACATGCTATCGATCCCCAGATTGACCAAGAATTCTGCAAACTCGGGATAATCGCTCGGCGCTTGCCCACAGATTCCAACCTTCACCCCGTGAGCCTTGGCCGTTTTGATCAACGATGCAATCGATCGTTTGACGGCGTCATTTCGCTCGTTGAATAGGTCAGCGACGATCTCCGAGTCGCGATCGACGCCCAACGTCAACTGGGTCAAATCATTCGATCCGATCGAGAACCCATCAAAAAGCTCGGCAAACTGATCGGCCAGGATCACGTTGCTGGGAACTTCGCACATCACATACAGTTCGAGTTCGTCTTGACCTCGAACCAAGCCAAATTTTGCCATTTCGGCTTGCACCTTGTGCGCTTCTTCGATCGTGCGGCAAAACGGAATCATCAGCTTCAAGTTGCGCAGCCCCATCTCTTGCCGCACCTTTTGAACGGCCTTGCATTCCAAGCCAAATGCGGCTTGGAAGCGTGGATGGTAATAGCGTGATGCGCCGCGGAATCCGATCATCGGGTTGGCTTCGTGAGGTTCGTAGGCAGCCCCGCCGATCAGATTGGCGTATTCGCTGGTCTTGAAATCGCTGAGTCGTAGGATCACGTCCTTGGGATAAAACGCGGCTGCAATCATTGCAACCCCTTCGGCCAATCGATCGATATAAAACTGCGGTTTGTCACGATATCCGGCGGTTGCCTCGTCCACCAACGCCTTCGTCGGCGGATCCAATTGGTCAAACTCGAGCAGCGCTTGGGGGTGCACTTTCACTGTGTTCGTGATGATGAATTCTTGTCGAGCCAAGCCAACCCCATCGTTGGGAATTGCGGCCAACGCAAATACTTGATCGGGGGCACCGACGTTCATCATGATTTTGGTTTCCGGTCGTTTCATCGAGGTCAGATCCGTGGTTTCGATCTCAAATGGCAACTCCCCTTCGTAGACGATCCCGGTCTCTCCTTCGGCGCAACTAATCGTAACCTGTTGTCCATCTTGCAGGACGTTGGTGGCGTTCAAGGTGCCCACGATCGCAGGCACCCCCAGCTCGCGACTGACAATGGCGGCGTGACAAGTGCGGCCGCCGCGGTTCGTGATGATCCCTGCGGCCCGCTTCATCACCGGTTCCCAATCGGGGTCGGTTTTGTCGGTAACAAGAATTTCTCCCTCGCGAAACGCCGCCAAGCCATGAACGTCGCGGACCAGCCGGACCGGCCCCGATGCGATCTTCTCACCCACCGAACGTCCCGTTAAAAGTGGATGCGACCGCTGTTTCAGGTGGTACCGCTGGAGCTTCGTGATGACCTTGAGCGATTGGACGGTTTCGGGTCGAGCCTGGACAATGAACAACTCGCCGCTATTCCCATCTTTCGCCCATTCCATGTCCATTGGACAAAAGTGGCCTCGCCGCTGTGTGTAATGCTTTTCAATCTCGCAGGCCCAATGGGCCAGTTGTAAGATGTCGTCGTCTTGGAGCGCAAAGCGATTGGCTTGCTCCTCCGGTACGGGCACATTCTTTGTCATTTTACTGCCGCCGACGTCGTACACCATCTTCAACGCCTTGGACCCGAGCGACTTCTTGATAATCGGGCGAAAGCCTGAGTGTAGCGTGGGTTTGAAGACGTAGTATTCGTCTGGATTGACCGCGCCTTGGACGACATTTTCTCCCAAACCATAAGCGGCATTAATTAGCACGGCGTCGCGAAATCCGCTTTCGGTATCGATCGAAAACATCACGCCCGAGGTCGCTAAATCCGATCGCACCATGCGTTGGATGCCGATCGATAAAGCCACTTGCATGTGATCGTATCCGTGATGGACACGGTACGAGATTGCGCGGTCAGTAAACAAGGATGCAAAACAGCGGCGACACGCATCCAACAATGACGCTTGGCCGCGGACGTTCAAGTACGTTTCCTGTTGACCGGCAAAGCTGGCATCCGGCAAATCTTCGGCCGTCGCGCTGCTGCGCACCGCAACGTCGGCCAAGTCACCCCGCGGGCGACAAAGATCGTGGTACGCTTGGACAATGGCCCCGGCCAAAGCATCCGGCAAGGGCGTGTCCAAGATCATGTGGCGAATCAAAATGCCGTGATGCTGCAAGCTGTCCACATCAGAGGCGTTCATGCCGCTTAAAATTTGCGGGATCTTCTCATCCAACCCGGACTCGTTAAGGAAAGTGCGATACGCATCCGCCGTGGTCGCGAATCCATTGGGAATGCGAATCCCATGCGGTGTCAACTCGCGATACATCTCGCCAAGCGATGCGTTTTTCCCTCCCACGATATCGACATCATCCATCCCGACTTGATCGAACCAGCGAATCAAACCGGCCGACGTAACAACAGACGTACTCATGGGAAGGCTCACAATACGAGTCAAGAACGGGATGAATTCGTGGATCGCTTTGCACTCAGGCTACCGCAACGTCCGTTCCATTTGCCGAGCGTCTGACTTTCGCGGTTCGCGGCGAATCTCGGTGTGACAATACACACCACTTGCAGGACTCGGTGGGTCAGATTCGCACAGCCACAACGCACAGCCCGCTCAGCGGAGCCCTTCCGATTCCCCCCAGTTCCGCCCCGGAGATCGCTTTGCGTCGCGCCATGGCGTCTCGTTCCTCCGCAAAGGGGGGAGATAACGACGGGAAAGATTCCATGGGGCTCCGATGCAAGACGGCGTCAGTCGAGTGTGAAGCCAGATTTCGTGTGGTCCGCTGGTTGCTGGCATTGAATCTGCAAGTGAGGCCCGCAAGAAACTCATCTCGAACCTATCTCGGCGGCGACGCGAATGACGACAACCCAATCATTACCGATCATCATCCTCTCGGGCGGTACCGGTCGTACGGCCGAACAATTGCTCCGCGCCACGTTGGCCCAGTTTCCCGACAATGAAGTCGAAATGATTCCTAAGACAGGGATTCGCAGTACTGACAAGGCGTTGAAGGTGGTCCGAGAGGCATCCTCGATGGGGGCGGTGATCTGTCATTCACTCGTCGACCCCAAAATCCGACAAGCGGTCCAATCCGAGGTGCGGCGTCTGGCCGTGCCTTGCATTGACGTGCTGGGACCATCGTTGGCGTTGGTGGGCGACCACTTGCACCGCCAACCACGCGGGCGTGCCGGGTTGTTGTACGAGCTGCACCGCGACCAATTGGACCGAATGGCGGCAATGGATTTCACCTTGGCTCATGACGATGGAAAACGGATCTCGGAATTGAAGAAGGCCGATGTCGTGTTGGTCGGTGCCTCGCGCACTTCCAAGAGCGTGACGTGTTTCTACCTCGCGTTTCGCGGGATTCGAGCGGCCAATGTTCCGCTGATCCCCAACCACCCATTGCCCACCGAATTGCTGCGTTTGAATTCGCGGCGTGTGATCGGTTTAACGATGAACGCAGCCCATTTGGAATACATCCGCCAGAATCGATTGGACCGCATGAGCAATCGTCCCGTTCCACACTATGCCAACTTGAGAGACATTCAAGCCGAGCTCCGTGAGATTCGATCGGTCATGCTCGAGCATCATTGGGAATGCCTGGACGTCTCGTACAAGGCGACCGAAGAGGTCGCCGATCGCGTGGTTGAGATGCTGCCGCGACGGCGGGGCAGGAAGCCATCGCAACTATGATCCGCTTCGTCATTGCCGAGACATTGTCAGGGAAGGTGCATTCATTGCCGACCTTTTTTGACGAATTGACGCGTTAAGAAATTGCTCTTAATTCCGACGAGCTAACGAGGTTCGGTACACCAATTGCGATGACAAGAGGAAGCAGAGGAGCGATCCCAAAGGCACATTGCAAGTGGGGTCCCGTTCCCAATCAATCCAGATGGAAGGCAGCGATGGTCGCGATTCAATCCCATCAACCCGACGAAATCGCACGGGAAATCGAAGCGGTGCCGAAGACGACGCATCCCGTTTCAGAAAATCAGGTGATCGCCACCTTGCTGGAAGAGATTGCAATGTTGCTATCAGACCAAGGGGCAAGCGAATTTCGCGTTCTCGCTTATCGCAACGCCAGCCAAACGCTGCGTGAAATGTCGACGCCGGTGCGTGATGTGCTCGACCGCGACGGCATGCCGGGGTTGATCGACTTGCCAACCATTGGCCGTTCCATCGCCAACCTGATCGAAACGTATTTCCGACTCGATCGGATGCCATTGTTGGATCGGCTTCGCGGTGAAGAAACGGCGGAGCGGTTGTTTGCCACCTTGCCCAGCATCGGGGCGGAGCTCGCACATCGAATTCATGAAACGCTCGGTATCGAAACGATGCTAGAGTTGGCGGCGGCGGCTCAGGATGGACGACTCGCAAAAGTCCCTGGGATTGGCCGCAAGCGATTGCAAGGGATCCGCGAGAGTTTGGCCGAAAGACTGCGGGACCACCGACCGCAATCCGAACCAAGCGTCGCGGACCAAGTCGATCGCTCCGCATCGGTCGCCGAGTTGTTGGATGTCGATACGGAATATCGACGTCTCGCCGCAACAGGAAAATTAGTGAAGATCGCGCCGCGTCATTTCAATCCTGGATCGATCGCTTGGCTGCCAATTCTGCATTGCGAACGGGGCGGCCGGCACTATACCGCAATGTACTCCAACACCGCTCGCGCCCACGAATTGAACACGACCAAGGATTGGGTGATCCTTTATCGTGACGATCCTGAATCCCAGGGGCGATGGACGGTGATCACGTCGCAATTTGGCAAGCTGCGAGGATGCCGGATTGTGCGCGGCCGTGAACAGGAGTGTTGGCAACATTACCATCCCGATCATCCCCATCCTCAACAAGCCGACACCAAATCAGCCCCCCTGTGAGGCTTAACCATGTTCGTCCCTTTAACCTGAGTTTTATCTATGAAATGGCTGCCTGTGATTCTGATGCTCGTTCTATTCACGACGACCAGTTCGCCATCGCTGTGCGCGGACCCACCTGAGCAACCGCCGCAACACCGCGTCTCGGCGCTGATGTTCATGAAGCTCGAAAAATCGAAATCCATTCTAGAAGGTTTAACGCTCGAGGATTTTGAAGCGGTTGCCAAAAACGCCAAGGCATTGAAGATACTGAGCTTGGAAAGTGGCTGGAACGTAATTCAAACGAAAGAATATGCGACTCAAAGCGACGATTTTCGCCGCACCGCGGACATGATTGCCGAAGCCGCCAACGAAAAAAACATGAGTCGGGCGACACTCGGGTACGTATCGATGACCGTTCGCTGTGTGGAATGCCATTCGTACATACGCAAGCACCGGAAGGAAAAGGAATAGCGGCCGTAGTCGCCTTGTGAATAGAATAAAGGGTGGTGTGGTACAGTCAGGATCTTTTATGCGTTTCGATTGAGCCTGTCTTGTTTACATTTTCAAAAGCGTTGTATTAAAAGCATCGGAGAGCGGTAGCCATGCCGAGTGCGAACCAAGGCATTGAGGAAGAGCGGATACGGTTTCTTTGTGAACCGTCGGCGTATCCACATCTCCACGATGCAACCGTCACGATGCACCAAACGCATATCTCGTGGGTGTTTCTCGTCGGTGAATTTGCCTACAAGATCAAGAAACCCATTGCCACGAGTTTCCTTGATTACCGAACGCTGGAGCGTCGACGTCAGTTGTGTGAGGAGGAATTGCGGCTCGACACTCGCTTTGCCAAGGGGCTGTATCTGGGCGTCGTCCCCATCACGCTCGTCGATGGTAAACCGTGTGTGGAGGGGCCGGGTGAGGCTATCGAATACGCTGTAAAAATGCGTCGTTTTCCTGAGGATGCCTTGCTCAGTACGCGATTGAAATCGAGATCGGTGTCATTGCCAGAGGTGCAACAACTGGCGACGTCGGTAGCCCGCTTCCATCAGCAAGCCACACGACTCGATGACGCCGCCCCGTGGGGATCGCCCGAATCGGTTCTGGGCCAAGCGATTGCCAATTTCGAGGAACTCGAGCCAGAGCTCCGCGGCGATGCCTTGGCGACCCTGCGTGCATTGCAGTCGTGGACGCTCACGTATTTCGCAGAACATCACCAAACGTTTCAGCAACGCGTGGCAAATGGTTTCATTCGTGAATGCCACGGCGATCTCCATCTCGAAAACATCGTCGACTGGGACGGACAATGGATGCCGTTTGATGGCATCGAATTCAACGACGAATTTCGTTGGATCGACGTGATGAGCGATGCTGCGTTTTTGGCAATGGATTTTGCGGCCAAAGGGCACCCGCAATGGTGTCGCAGTTTTATCAATAGCTACTTCGACCAAACCGGGGACCATGCATCGCTTGCGTTGTTGCGGTGGTACCTAGTCTACCGGGCCTTGGTGCTTGCTAAAGTGGCAGTGATACGCGCCAAGCAGCCCGGGATATCCCCCAGCGATCAATCATCCGCCTGGGACGATTGCCTAAGTCAGATCGATTTGGCCGAGCACTTTTCGTTACCCGAAACGCCTTGTTTGTGGATCACCCACGGGCTCAGTGGGAGTGGAAAAACGACCCAAAGCGAGCTGATTGTCCAACGCCGAGGTGCGATCCGGCTGCGTAGCGACATCGAGCGAAAACGGCATTTTGGTTTATCGCACCGAGAACACCCGGGCGAGAAAGCGAAACAGAGGATGTATTGCGAATCGGCCAACCATGCGACCTACACTCGCCTTCGTCGACTCGCGCAAGGCATCCTGCATGCCGGTTACTCCGTGATCGTCGACGCCACCTTTCTGAAACGCGATGACCGCCAACGGTTTCAACAGTTAGCCACGAGCGAAGGAGCAACCTTCGCGATTTTGGATTGCCATGCGGATGAGCAAACGTTGCGACGTCGGATTACGGATCGGCAGGTCAACGACGACGATGCGTCCGATGCGGACATCAACGTGCTGGAGTCACAATTGGCCTGCCACGAGCCGTTGACGCAGTCCGAGTCGGCTGACGTCTTGGAGCTCCCCGAGACAGTCAAAACAGCCAACACGCTATAAACCCCGCCCCCCTTTAATTTGAGAGACCGATGAGCATTGATTTAACCACCGACTACGGTGGCTTGAAACTCAATTCCCCCGTGGTGGTTGGCGCGTGTCCGCTGACGGCCGAGGAGCAGAGCCATGGTGCGATTGCGGCAGCCGGCGCAGGAGCGATTGTGCTGCCTTCGTTGTTTCAAGAGCAAGTCCTGCTTTGGAACGAGCGAGTCGGCCATCCGTTTACCGAGCACGATCAAAAGTTATTAGCCAGGTCCAAACGCGTCCCATCGGATGCGTCTGGGCACAATGCCGAGACGTATTTAGCGCTAGTCAATCGTGCGAGTGTCCAATCATCGATCCCCATCATCGCCAGCCTGAATGGAGAAAGCGGTGGCAATTGGCTCGACTTTGCCGGAGAGCTCCAGGAAGCGGGGGCTGCCGCTATCGAATTCAATGTGCATCATCCGCCACCCAATGAATATGCGGGGCCACGCGAACTGGAGGACGCGATCGTTAATTTGGTGGCTGAGATCGATGCAGCAATCACCATTCCGCTGTTCGTGAAGCTCGATCGTTACTACACAAGCCCCAGCCATCTAGCCCATCGCTTGCTTTCGGGAGCGCAGGGATTAGTGCTGTTTGGTCGAGCCCCCGATGTCGACATTTGCCTCGATAGTTTCCAATTGAAAACGTGTTGGGGATTAACGCAGGCCGGTTCGATCGTCCAATCACTGGGAAAAATCATGAGGATTCATAGTTATTGCCCCGCAATGCCGCTGGCCGCTTGCGGAGGAATTGGCACGCCGAGTGACGTGATCCGAGTGCTATTGGCGGGAGCCGATGTGGCGATGGTAACCTCGGCGGTCTATCGCGAAGGCCCCAATGTGATTCGCACGCTTGTTGACGGGCTGAGGATGTTTATGGACAAGCATCACTTGAAGTCGATCCTCGAGCTGGAAATGAAGCGGCCGATCGAGTTCGACTCCGAAGAGCAACGTCAAAATTACATCAAGACGCTTTCCAAGCGGCTCGAGGCAGGCGAAGTACTCCACGACACCGCGAACGCCGTTCAGGGAGATCGTTGGGGTCACTCCAATATGAATCCAGGTAATTCAGACCAATCAAGCTCGGCGTGAGTTGCTTGATTGCACCGCTTCGCACTTAGGATCGCCTCTCTCGAGATCGCCTCTCTCGTAGCGTTCGCAACGTGTACGGATCCGCCATGCAGCGATTCAATTGACGGTGCGTTGCCAAGTGCCGGGGATGACTTTCATCGTGACGGTATCGGCGTCGAAACCGGGGGGAGGATCGTTCACATAGATGCTGTTGTAGCTCAAGTTCAACGATGTGGCCTCGACCTTAATATCTTCTTGGGCGATGACGACACCGGTGATGTTTGAAGTGGCGGAAAATTTCAAGTCTTTGCTCGAATAAACCAATCCCGCTATTTTCGAAGGATACGAGTCCGTATTGGAAAAGGTCGAATTGGAGGTACCGCCGTTCATGGGATACGGCGTCTCGGGTGGATTCAAATTTGTGCCCACATCGGATTCGTTGAAGCCCGCCGAGGCGAGACCAATACGAAGCGTATCGTTGGTCAATAACGCGGGATAATTGAGCACCGCAGGTTCCCAGACCAACGGCCCCTTCACAATCGCATCACCGCCTGGGTTCAAAAAGACGAGCGTTCCCACGATCCGCGAACGGCCCACTTGGACGTCCTTGCCGGCGCAATCGATGATGTAGATCCCCTTGGCATTGGTGCCTCCACCAAAGGGATTGTGCGCCGGGCTGAGCAAGCCGTCGAGCACATACGAACCCGACGGGTAGGTCGTGTTGTCGAGGCTGACCGAATCCATGTAGTAGTCATTGGCATTGTTGATCGCCACACTCACGGTGGCTTGCGTCAACGTGCCCGACCAAACCGGCGTGATGGTACCCACCAACCTTCCCCATTTATTGATTTCCAGTGCAGTCAAGGGTGTTGTGAATGTTTGGGTCCCCGAGTCGGAACTTTCGAGCGTGACGACCGCTTGGGCCTGCGCATTCGCGGTGGGAAAGACATGTAGAGAGACTTGATAGGCATCACCGCTTCGCAGGCTATCCAAGGAAAGATTTTGTGCAGCAACGGCCGCAGAGTCCGAACGCGCCGTGACGCGCAAGGAATAGTTCCCGTTTTTATCCTGCGCGCCACTTCTTTGCAGCGTGCAGTTGCCGTTGGCGTACCAATGCTGCGTATCGGTCTCAAACGTGGTATTTTTCAGAATCTGTGGCTGGGGCCATGTTCTCAGCGCCGAGTAGTGGATGGTGGTCCCCTGCGCCAGATAATAGTCCATGGCATGCAAAGGGTCCGGCATATCTCGTTGCGTCGAACGCCGCTGAGTCGATTTTGTATAGGTCGATCCGTTGACGGATTCATACGCTTCGACATTCGCATTGACGATTGAGCTGCCCCCAGCGTCCACATCGTCGTTGGCGCAAACGGTTTGGTCGCTCGTGAGCGTGGCGTCGAAGATTTCGAGGTCGTCGCCGCTGATCATGGAAACCTCCAAACACGATCCCGTGCGAGGCCCGACTTCCAAACGCACCGAGGTTCGGAACAGCGCATCGGCTTGGCGTCCCGTCCCAGTCAGAATGATGGGGTGGTTGTCACCGATCGTAACATCGTTATCGATGGGATCGATGGCGGAAAGCGAGAAGGAACCGTTTCCGATCGCTTGGTCGCTAACCCAATCCCCGTTGCCCAAATGCGTTCGCCAAAACGAGTCATTTCTAATCTTGAGCATGCCAATCTCGAGTGCCGTTCGGGCATGCACGCGAGCGGCAATGAAGTCGGCACTCTCCTCGGCACTACGCCCTTGCAAACGCATGAGTTGCAGTGAAGCCAAGCCGATCGACGCTACGATTAGCGAAGAAAACAAAACAATCGCAGAAATGCCGCCGCGACGCATTTGTTTGGCGGTTGATCGATGTCGGCAGCTCACCATATCGAGTTCCATGAAATTTGGCTTAGAGGGAAATGACGGCTGTGAGCGCGGAGACTCCGACACCGCCACGGCCGTCATAAACCGTCAAGGTGCACGTGAAATTTCCCGGCGAGTTGTAACGATGAGTGGTGGTGATGCCCGTCCCTGTGTTGCCATCCCCAAAATCCCACACGTAGGACAGATAATCGCCGTCTTGGTCGCTCGAAGCATCGGCGGCAAACTCCGTCGTCTCTCCCACGTCACGAGACAGGTCGGGAGAGGTGGCGACCGCGACCGGGGCATGATTGCCGGTCGCATCCGATGGCGACGGAATCGTCTCGACCCAGCCGATGCTACGGTAGCTCACGAGCGAGTTGATCACGCGTCCGCTCTTTGCAACGGTGACGCGGATTTTCTTTAGCCCCGTTCGCACCGCGGCGGTCGCCTCTAGCGTCGCGGGGTCGGCCCAGCTGACATCGACACTACGGGTCCATTGGCTGAAACCAGGAATCGTCATGCCGTTACGCGACTGGGGCGGCGTACTAACCCAACCGTGAAAATCATCCACATCGTCAAACTGTGATCGATCCCCCGTCGATTCGTTGGGCTCCAAACCAAACGTCACCGCTTCATCGGTTTCCGGTTCATTGTAGGATTGTAACAGAATCTCATTCATCATCGCCCCCGACAACTGTTGTGCGAGCAAGCGGTCAAGGGTCGCAGTTTCGCGTCGTTTGGAAGCCCCGATGGTTTGCAACGATCCCACCATCAAGATGCCAACGAGCATGACAGCAATCACCGAATCGAGCAGACCAAATCCGCTGCAACCGGCGGCGCCCGAGCGAGGAACGTGGCGAGCAATGGTCATGGCTGCGGCTCCATCACCCGGATGCGAGCGTACGAAAACTCGGAAGTGCTGGTATCGGTTCCCAAACAAGCCGAACGATTGGAATCGCTCGATTGGAACGGACTCAACGCGAACGTTCCATATTGGATGTCATTCACACTTAGGCTAACACTCGAAGTGGCGGGTTCGATAATCAAGTGCAAGAGCACCGGTTGGTTCGGTAGCCCCGTAACACTGATCAAACGGCGAGTGGTCGCATCGTTGGATTTAGTCACCAACGTCAATGCTTGGCTGCCATCGGTTTGCTTCTGCAGGTAGGCTCGAACCGGAGCACAGGTGGATCCCGATCGCAGCGCATTGATTTTGAACGTGGCTCCATTACCGCCCACGCTCGTATTCTGGAATTTCACATCGACTACCGTGGTCGTGTCAAAGTCACAATTGGGGGTGGTATTCAACTGAGTCCCGCTGGTTCGCCACACTTCATTGACGAGCGAGTCCTGATCGAAGGTCCCTCCGCCATCGACGGACCAGTCGCCGCTCCCATCTCCATTGACATCCATGCGGGTTGGATTTTGCAAGA
The DNA here is from genome assembly GCF_007860095.1 of Novipirellula galeiformis. Taxonomy (NCBI): domain Bacteria; kingdom Pseudomonadati; phylum Planctomycetota; class Planctomycetia; order Pirellulales; family Pirellulaceae; genus Novipirellula; species Novipirellula galeiformis. The sequence goes on from NZ_SJPT01000007.1 coordinate 64,210, forward strand.
ATTTCGTGACCCATTGATTCGCCAGTAGCTCGGGATGGTTCAGACAAGCGAGCGTCCACTGTAGCGTCGGCGTGTTGGCCTTCATCTGCAGCGTGACGTCCATCGAGGTCAAATAGGTGCTATTCACCGCTTGGCTGCCGCTAGAGCGAGTGAGTTTGCCGTACATGCGAGAGACCAAGGATTTGCTATTGTGGTAAGACCACGATGCGCCTGCGTTGTCGGTCTTGACCATTCCCGATGCCGCATTTGTGCTTTCGACGGTCAACGATTTCGAGGTGGTTCCATGCTCGAGCACTAAACAAATCGAACCGTCCGACGCGATCGGTTGAATATCCGAAAAATCAAACGAAGGCCACGAATAGTAACTCGGCAAGAGAAGGTTATATAAAGAATGCTGCTCGATGACGGTGCTCTGAGGCGTTAGGTTGATCGTCGCAGGACGCATTTGGACCGTAGTTCTGCTGAACAACGAGGTCCGCTTGGCCCTAAATTCGACTCGCGTCGGGCGCCAAGCATAAGCCCCCGCAGGCAACGTCATTGTGAAATGCTGGCCCACCCAGTCCGAGGATTCAATGTCGTTGTCATCGAGCCCGCTGGTTCCCGAGTAGTCGAGCAACAACGACTCCGAAGCGTCTTCCACCCCCACCGTCGGATAAGTCTCCGACACGCTCTTAAAGCTCGGTGTCAAATTGAATAGCTCGACCGCGTCAGCAATGGTCAGTGGCGCCGCGTCATTGTATTGTCGTGTCAGCGGTCCGCCGGGCGTTCCGGTCCAGGCGTAGCGAATTCGCTCCGCCAAACCGTCGCCGTTGCGGTCGGGCACCGTGAACCCAATCGTCGTAGCGGAACGCTCCGTAATATAAACCGCCGTTTCGAGTTCCGTGGTCAATTGATCGGCAATGCGAGTGCCACGCAGCGCCGAAGCAGTGCTGCCTTGCGAATCCGGCATGCTGCGAATCGCAATCGCTAAACTCGCGTGTAGCCCGGCGATAAGAAGCGTAGAAACGGCCAACGCGACCACCAACTCCAATAACAGCATGCCGTGGCGCGGCGAGCGCGGTCTGCAGCACGAAGCGGTTGAGCACGAACCGGTTGTAACGGAAGGCAACGTCATTGAATCACCGCCGTTCCGGAGATCGCATCCACCGTAATCGTCCGTTCCAAATTGCCTGAGGCGACGATGATATTGCCACCCTTGTCTGGGATGCCAAATCCATCAAACGTGATCGTCTGGGTCCCCGTGCCTCCCCAAACGGAGATCAACGACGACTTATAGGGTGCCTCGCTTAATGTCACCACATAGTCACCCGAGGGACGTTCAAGCGGCTTCACATCTCCGAGGGTGTATTGTCCGCGGCTCACATCAAACGTGACGGTCTTGGTGGTACTCGAACGAAACGCCGTCAATTGGGCGCGTTTCAGATCCGCCACCAACCGGTTGGCCGCATTCGCGACGCGATACCGTTGCAGCGAAGCGACCCAACGCGGGGCCGCAACCGCGACCATGATCGACAGGATCACCATCACGATCGTCACCTCGATCAGCGAAAACCCGGGGCGCATCCGCCCCCCACCGCGCCCACCGCAGCAAACCGGACCGCTCGACAAACGTGATGCTGCCGTACGATTCACAGCCCTCATCGAATTGCCTAGCGAAACAGAGAAAACGGACCTAACGACACCAATAAACCAGGCAACTCTAGCTCGCAATTGACGAACCCGCAAAAAGCTAGCAATGGCTAAGCGGGGAAAGGAGAAACGATTCTTCCGGTTTTTCTGGTCACGCCGGCAATAAGGGTCGATAAGCGTTGTAGCGATGATTCCTGATGTTTAACTTTGACGGGCTAAGAACCGCAAATGACCTTGCCGACGTTGCAAAATTCGAACTCCGGCATCTTCGGTTATCGTGGATTGGGTCACGCACTGGCGATCGTCCTGCTGATCGGAATGGGGGGAGCGAACCCTCCAGCCTTCTCCGCGCCCATTCCCGAGCAAATCCAGCTTAGCGACAAACCATCATCGGATGAGCCTACTGCGGCCAACCCCAGATTGGCTCCGCCGCAGGTCCAAAGGCAACTCGGTGCTGTGCCCGCGCCGGGGCGCCCTTCGATCGTCTGGCCGCCCCCCTCCTCCGCCTCATCCCATGGCGTTGGCGTGAATCCACCCTCGCAGGATGATGGAGCCTTGTACTCGTCGGCGAAAAACCATCGCATCTCTTGCAGCATCAAAGATGCCACCGTTGATAGCGTGCTGAATTTGATCGCCGAGCAACAGGGGCTCAATGTGATTACCAGCGGGGATGTCAGCCAGCGAATCACAGTGAAATTGACCGACGTGACGCTCTCCGATGCGCTCAATTCCATCTTGCCCGCCAACGGTCTGACCTGGACCCAGCAGAAGAACATCATCGTGGTCTCCAATATCATGGGAGAGAACAAGGGACCGGCAAGTCTTCAGGGACGTGAAATGCGGGTCTTTTCGCTGGACTACATCTCCGCCGAGGATGTGCAGAAAGTGGTCTCGGGGATGCTCTCTCCCGTCGGACAAGTGTTCGTCAATCAAGCCCTGACCTCCGATCAACGCCGAACCGAAGAGCAGTTGGTGGTGGAGGATTTGCCGATGTACTTGTGGCGAGTCGAGGAATACATCGCTCAGGTCGATCGTGCCCCACGCCAAGTGTTGGTCGAAGCCCATGTGTTACAAGTGGAACTCAGCGATGATGCCCGACACGGCATCGATTTGAATAATACGCTACGCATCGCCGGTTCGCCGATCACGTTGGAAGCGAAAAATTTCACTTCCGGAGAAACGCCCGCTGGATTGCTTAGTGTCAAGGGACACGATCTCAACGGCGTGCTCGAAGCGATCAAGAGCACGACCGATTCGAAGACGCTGGCCTCGCCTAAGGTGGCAGTGCTCAACGGGCAAGAGGCACGCATTCAAGTGGGAGGGCAAATCGGCTATCGGCTCACCACCACGACTCAAACCAGCACGATGGAAAGCGTCAACTTTCTCGATGTCGGCGTCATTCTTCAGGTGACACCGACGATTACCGCAGAAGGTCAAATTGTGATGCAGGTGCGTCCCGAGGTTTCCACCGGTCGAATCAATACCACCACCAATTTGCCCGAAAGCGAGACCACTCAATTAGAAACTCGCATCATGCTCGCGGATGGCGAGGCGATGTTGATTGGCGGATTGATCAAAGAAACCAACGTCAACACGCAAAGCCGGGTCCCGTGGTTAGGCGACTTGTGGTTGATTGGCAAACTGTTCCAACGCCACGATCGGCAACACAAACGAAGTGAAATCATAATCGCGCTACTGCCACGGATCTTGCCCGACGTACCGGGTTGTCGCAGTTTGCATCCCAGTCAGGTGGATCAGGCGATCACGCCGTTGTTCTATGAAGGCTTGCAGCCTGTTGACCGCCGCATGTGGGAGCCCGAACTACCCGATACCGACAACCAACGACGCCGATCGAGTTCGGCGTCACCCCATCAAGCGACATTGCCGGCCATGCCCGCCAGACGGCTTCGCGTCGACCAGTCCGCGGAGGCCGTCATCGTCGAAGATTATTCGGTGCTCGACGAATCTTATTCCGCTTCGCGTTAGTCATCGACGCCTCGATCCCCCAACCACCCCTAAAACGCAGTAGTGGATTTCTAGAACGGAGTAAACGCAACCATGCCCAACGATCCTGACGTTCCCGAGGAACTCTTGCATCTGCTGGAGAAACGGGACGCTCCCGAACGCCGCAAGCAAGATCGCCGCAAACAAGAGGTGACGCTGCCAAAATCACTCGAACGTCGCAGTTCCAAGCGACGGATAAGATTGCGGCGAAAAAAAGAGTCTTAGGCCGGCGCATCGGATCGTCATGCAAGCTATTGACTGAACGTCGAGTTGACGGCGAATCCAATCTCATCCCATGGTGAGAAACCGGTCATACATGCGGCATCCAAAGGAGCATCGGGATGCTCTCGATTGAATTGACACACGTCATTGATTTCTTCAGCACAATGCATAAACGCCTCAATGATGCGTGCGTCCCATTGTTGTCCTGAACCTGCCTGCAAAATCGCCGTCGCTTTTTCTCGCGGCATTCCCGTGCGATAGGGTCGATTGCTAGTCATCGCGTCATAGGCATCGGCTACAGCCAAAATCCTACCCATCAAAGGAATCTCCTCGCCCGCTAATCCATGAGGGTAACCGCTGCCATCAAAGGATTCATGGTGATGTAAGACACCGGGAAGCGCGAAGTGCAATTGCTTTAAATGCTGCAGTATCGAGACGCCGATCTCGGGGTGCAGTTTGACTTGGGCAAACTCCTCATCGGTTAATCGCCCTGGCTTGCTAAGCACGGCGTCGGGCAGACCAATTTTGCCGATATCATGCAGCAGCCCTGCCATATAGACATGGTGCTCTTCCTGTTTGGGTAGTCCTAATTGCCGCGTCAGCACTCGTGCCATCGCCGCCACGCGATCGCTGTGCCCACGGGTGTAGGGATCCTTTGCGTCGATCGAATTGATCATCGCGCGGATCACTCCGACCACGAGATCTTCGATCTCGCGAAAGGACTGTAGGTTGCTGGCGTGTGCGGCGAGGTTGACGCCGGCGGATTGCAACAATCCAGCTTCAAACGTGCCAAATTCACGCAACCCCAACGCGGTGTCGCCCAAGGCATCCGACGTCGGCTCATCACGGGCGAGCTTATTCACCATCACCAGCCAACCGAAACGCTGCGAATTGATGGCGATCGGAACTAGGACGCAACTCTGGATTCCCTCGAGTCGCTGGCCACCTTGGTCCATGGGAATGGAATTGCGAACCAGCGGATGCTCCATGGCATGGACGCCAAATTGGCTTACCAACGTTGCCATCGACGCGTCACTCACCCCCGTGACCCCAGCGCGGAATGCCAGCGCATCACTCCCGGAATGCGCATCCGTAAGAAACAGAAAAATCGCTTCGACCTGCAGAACGTCGCACAGGGGTGGCAGAATCTCGGTCGCGATGTGGGTCAAGTCGTTGTGCGGATGCCACAATTCGGGCATCTCCGCGAGCGAGCGCAGCCAGGACAGCTCTTCGAAGTCTTGGGTCACTTGGGACGCGTATTCGTTGAGTTGTTCGGCACACAAATCAAGCCGTTGCTGCTGATCAAAATTTTCAATCAAGGTTTGCGCCAAGGGGATCGCCAACCCCGCATCCGCGGCGGCAATCGTTCCTACCAGCGCCAGCTCCGTTTTGTGATGGCAGAGGGGGATCACGAAAATCGTGTTTTCCCCGCAAATCGGCTGTAGATGAAGTTCTCTCGCCGCCAACACCTCTGACAACGAGAAACCATCGGGGAGCTTAGGAGTCGGGCAACGCACCCCATCGGAGGTGATTGCCGGTGTCGTCCCCAGCGGGGTCCCGTCGTGGGTGACCAAATGGAACGGCGTCTGGAAATGTCGCTCTAGAAGCGTCGCGATTTCCCTTGCTCGATGGGTCTGTCTGCGGTCGAGAGCGGGTGTGCCATGGAGCGGGCGGGGATCAATGATTTCGGACATGAGCAACACTCCCAACGGTTGGATGCGTGCGGGTGAATTCGACGATCGACATCCCGCGATAGCGCAAGGTTAGCCCGCACTTTCAACATGAACCGGGAAATTTGCCTGTGAAATATTTACTCGACTTTCGTTGCAATCCTTAAACACGTCCTATGTTTCAAGAGTAAGCCGGGGCAAACGGTCATTCGGCATTTCAATCATATTCGCAGGGGTAGTTTAAAGTGTTCAAGAAACGAGATTCAGTACGAAAGGGTTTTACGCTGGTCGAGTTGGTCGTCGTGGTTCTAATCCTTGGAATCTTGGCAGCGGTGGCCGCGCCTCGCATGTTCGATACCGCCGGTAATGCGCGTGAAAACGGAACGCGACAATCACTTGTCGTTGTTCGCAATGCGATTGATTTGTATCGCGCCGAAAACACCGATTACCCTGCTGCGGCAACCTTGGCGACGCTTCTAAAGCCCTATTTGCAGGGAGCCTTTCCCCAGGCGCAGGTGGGAACCAACCAAGATGCCGTCGTGATTTCGACTAGTGATAGCCCGATTACCGAGGTGAGTGGTTCGGGAGGCTGGATCTACAACGAAGACACCGGCGAATTCTGTGTCAATGATGCGGCATACATTACCAAATGGTAGGTAGGGGCAATGAATCGCCGAATTCCGGCGATTCCACCCTTGATTTAATAAAACGATTCAGCGATTGCATTCACCGATTTCGGCTCGTTGAACGCGGTCTTTCTTTTCAGGCCATTTGAATGAGCGAACCCCAAAGACGAATCTTGGTAGCGGAGGACAATCGCGTTCTCGCCGATGTGCTGCGATTCAATCTCGAGCGTTCCGGTTTTAAAGTCACGGTTGCCTACGACGGCGACATGGCAATTGAGAATCTCGAGTCCGATTCCTTTGATCTGCTGATCACGGACTACCAAATGCCCAAGGTGGACGGGGCAGAGCTATGTCGCTTCGTTAGGCAGAATCCTGCTCTCGATGAGTTCCCCATCATCATGTGCTCTGCCAAGGGCATGGAGTTAAGTATCGAGCAGCTTCAAGATGATTGGAAAATCGCCAAGCTCGTTTTCAAACCATTTAGCGTTCGCGAAATCATCGCGGTGGTCAACGAGCTTCTCGCTCCTAGCGCGGCGACCAATGCCGTAGCTCCGTGATAAAAGTGCCGCCTCTATGAACAATCTCTCCAATGCGCTCCCGTCTCTAAGCAGTCGAATTGTTGACCGCTATTTGATGTGTGGTCTGGCGGCCATCTTTGGCGTGGTCAGCGTTGCGCTAACGCTCGCTTGGCGTGGCGCGTTGACCGAGTCCATTTCGGTGACCGTTGCGGTTCCCTTGTTCTTGCTGTTGGCGGGCAGCTATGTGATGCGTCGATCGGTGCAGGCCAATGAATCGATCGAAAATCAACTGCAACAATTTACCTCTGGACTTTACACGTCGCCGACGGAACTGACCCCTTTGGTCGCATCGACGCCTGTTGCCACCGGTTGGAACAAGTTGCTACAGCAAATCAATGAGCAGAGTACGTTGGCATCACTCGAACAACGACTCGGCGAAACACTTGACGCTTCTGCGGGAAAACGCTGGGAATCGATCTTCAATGCGCTGTCCGAAGGCGTCGCGTTAAGCACCCCAAACGGTCAAATCACATTGGCCAACAATGCGTTGATTGCGATGCTCGGCGTCGCATCATCCAACGACATTCAGGGGCGTGGACTCGACGAGTTACTCGCCATGTCGATTAGCCCAACCAGCGCGGCAGAATTCGTTAACCAGCAGAAAAAATCCAACAGTTTTACACTCGAACTGTTGTTGGGCAGCGAACTTTCCGCGGGCGTTTGGCGATTGAACCGAACCCCGCTGATCGGCAATGCATTCGAGCCGGGCAGCTCGCTGTGGACGCTGCGTGATGTCACGCAACAGAAATTGGCGGAAGAGATGCGCAACCAATTCGTGTTTACCGCAACCCATGAATTGCGCACACCGTTGGCGAATATCAAAGCCTACGCAGAAACCTTGATCGACAACGACGATATCGACGTGGAACGACAAAAAGGCTTCTACAACATCCTAATGTCCGAAGCGACTCGTCTGGCTCGCTTTGTTGACGACCTATTGGATGTCAGCCAGATGGAATCAGGTGCGATTTCGGTGGTTCGGCACGAAACCGACGTCGCAAGATTGATTGACGAGGTGATCGAAAACGTACAACCGCAGTTGCAAGAGAAGGCGTTGACGTTTGAAAGTAAGTTGCCAGCGAAAATGCCAAAGCTGGAAATCGACAAAGATAAAATCGCGGGCGTGTTGGTGAACTTGCTCAGCAATGCGGCCAAATACACTCCCAACGGAGGCACGGTACGGTTGCGGGTCGAAACCGATGCGGAATCGATTCAATTGCAAGTCGAAGATACCGGCATTGGAGTCTCGGCGGAAGAGTTGCCACGGCTCTTTGAGAAGTTCTTCCGCAGTCACGACGCTCGCGTTCAAGAGATCAGTGGCAGTGGTTTAGGCCTCGCGTTCTCGCAAGAAGTCGCGCGTCTGCATGGCGGCGAAATCTCCATTTCCAGCGAACTCAACGTGGGATCACGCTTCACCCTGACCTTACCTCTGAACTAATTGGAGATCATCGAATGTTTCAGTGCTCCAAGCAAGGCAGTGTGTTTGTGCTCTCGGGAAATGATCCGTTGAGCCGTGATCATACGCTCGAGTTAGCAGGTCATTGTGACAATTGCTTTGGTCACGGCCAACCTAAAATTGTCTTTGATTTACGCAACGTGCCGCTGCTTGATAGTGCGGGGCTGGAATTTTTGCTGGACCTTCGAGATCGCTGCCTGCGGCATGGCGGGGCGGTTCAGCTTGCGGCACCCAATCCGCTTTGCCAGGAAATATTACAAGCGACCGAACTCCAACGCGATTTCACGATCTGGGACGATCTGGTCTCCGCCGTGGGGAGTTTCTCGCGATGAGCACAATACTGGCACCTCCGGCTTCATCAAACTTGACGACGAGTGACACTGCGTTGCCACTGGGCGAGCGTTTGGTGCGTGCGGGGGTGTTGACCCGCGATGAGCTTGAAGCGGCGCTGACCGAACACACCGCCAAAGGGGCGCGGCTGGGCGAAACCCTGCTTGAACTCGGCTTGATCGATGAAGGCACGCTGCTGCGATTTTTGAGTCAACAGTGGGGATTCCCCTGTGCGTTACTTCGCGATGGGATGGTCGATCCGGCCGTTGTCAAACTGTTGCCAAAGGCGAAGGCCGAGGCCTTGCAAGCGATCGTGATGTTCAAGGTCCGTGGCACGCTCAGCGTTGCCATGGCCGATCCTCACAATCTCCAGCAAATCGATGAGATAGAACGCGTCACAGGTCTCCAGGTCAAGCCGGTGCTGACGCTGCGTTCGGTGATCGAACGCATGTTGCCTCGTTGCTACGAGAGCGACTTTGCCGTCGATGCGGTGACCGCGGACATGGATCCCGATGCGGTCAACCTAGAAGTCGACCACTTCAATATCGACATTGCCGATCTGCAGTCGCTGGCCAACGGCAGCCCGATCATCAATCTCGTCAATTACATGATCGTCAGTGCCGTTCGTCAGAAGGCGAGCGATATTCACGTCGAACCGGGGCAACGATGTACATCGGTGCGGTTCCGCGTTGACGGTCTGCTGCGTGAGACGCTACGCCCTCGCCGCGATTTTCACCCGGCGATCATTTCGCGACTCAAAGTGATGGCGAAACTTGATATCGCCGAACACCGAATCCCCCAGGACGGGCGCATTCACTTGACCGTCGAAGGACGCGAAATTGACTTGCGCGTCTCGACGCTGCCGACCAATCATGGCGAAAAAGTCGTGATCCGCGTGCTCGACCGCCAAAACGTCACGTTCAATCTCGATGAATTAGGCGTTCCCCCCAAATTGTTAGGCGACATCAAAGGCATGTTGCATCGGCCCCACGGCCTCGTCTTGGTAACCGGACCTACCGGTAGCGGGAAAACCACAACGCTCTACTCCGCATTGGAACTGATCAAATCGATCGAACGTAATATCGTGACAATCGAGGATCCGGTGGAATATGACTTGGACCAAATCGTCCAAGTGCCCGTGGGTGGGAACAAACCGATGTCGTTCCCAGGCGCCATGCGAGCGATTTTACGACAAGACCCCGACGTGATCATGGTCGGTGAGATTCGCGACGTGGAAACCGCGAACATCGCGATCCAAGCGGCACTGACCGGTCACCTCGTGTTAAGCACTTTGCATACCAACGATAGCTTCAGCGCGGTCACGCGGTTGTGCGATATGGGGGTCGAGCCCTTCAAGATCGGGGCGGCGTTACTCGGGGTGATCGCCCAACGGTTGGTACGGATGGTTTGCCCAACGTGTAAGGAATCGTACTTCCCCGCTCCCGAGATGCTCGATGCCTTCCAATACAAGGGAGACCGTCGCCGCACGTTCGTTCGTGGTGAGGGATGTCGCACCTGTTATGACACAGGGTCGCGTGGGCGGACGGGGCTCTACGAAGTCTTATGTGTAGACCGCAAGATGCGTGAGCTCATCTCTGACGGCGCCAATATCGACGCGATCCGCAATCAACATGTCCATCAATCTGGGACGTTTTTGGTGGATGAGGGAATTCGCTTAGCAGAGGAAGGTAGAGTTAGTCTCGAGGAAGTATCACGAGTGGCTTTCGTCGATTAAGCGGGCAAGAAATTCATGATCAAATTCACCTATCGAGCCAAAGAACGAAACGGCAACATTACGACTGGCGACATCGAAGCAAATTCGCTGGCCGAGGCGAGATCCGCGCTGCGTCAAAAGGGATTGTTCCTGTTGCAAATCGGAGTCGACCAGGGCGTTGCGGCACAACGACCAGGCTTCTCGCTGCGGAACCGCATCAAAAAGTCCGACGTGGTCATGATGCTGTCGCAGATCACGATCATGAGCCAATCCGGGGTGGATCTTTCGGAGGCACTAAAATCGGTCGCCACCCAATGTCCTAATCCGGCGTTGCAAACCGTCATGCATCGCGTCAGTGAAGATATCGAGGGAGGCTCGACCTTCGCCAGCGCTCTACGAAAGCACCCCCACGTCTTCGACGAAATGTTTGTCGCGGGGATTGCCGCAGGCGAGCAATCTGGTGCGATTACCGAGGTATTGGAGCGATTGACCAATCTGCTGCGTAGCGATATGCGCATGCGTCAAACGGTGATCTCCACGCTGATGTATCCCTTGGTGCTTTGCGCCGTCACGGTTGTGGTTCTGATCGTATTGTTCTTTTTCATCCTTCCACAATTCGCCAAAGTCTTTGCCGATCTCGAAAAAGCACCGCCACCGTTCACACAGATCATGCTCAGCACAGGCGAATTCGTGCGAGGAAACTTCTTTCTGCTCGGTGGTTTGTTGATTGCTCTCGCCGCGGTCACCTACTCATTGCGGAACGCCGAATTCGTACGCAATGCATGGGATTACGCTTCGCTCAATTTCACCTTTGCCAAGAAAGCAACGCGTTCACTATCCACCGGACGCACCTTTCGATTACTGGGCACCATGCTTAGTAGCGGCGTGCCGCTGGTCGATAGTATTCGCCTATGTCGGTCCGCATCGGGTAATAGTCTGTTTCGGTCCATGTACGAACGATTGGAATCCGAAGTCCTACGTGGAGAAGGTTTAGGCCCCACATTGCTCTCGTCTTCCTTTCTGCCTTCCGGGGCGGCGCATATGGTCGCCACCGCAGAGAAAACCGGAAAGCTCGGGGACGTCCTAAAGATGGTTGGAGAGTACTTCGAAGATCAAGGCGAACGCCAACTTCGAGACGTGGTCAAGTTGCTCGAACCCGTCGTGATTGTGTTTCTCGGTGTGGTCGTCGCCGGGGTCGCGTTCTCTGTGATCCTTCCACTACTAGACGTTTCGTCGATGCCACAATAACTCGGGGGCCTGATATGTCTGTATTAACAAAATTACGTCAGCGGGCGATGACTCCGTTTGCCGCTACTTCGCGGGGCTGGATTGGGATCGATATTGGTAGCCGGTCGATCAAACTTGCTCAAGTCGAACGTGTGGGCGACCAGTTTCATTTCGGTAATCGATGGACGGTGACGCGTCCTGAAAACTTGCTGGCAAGCAACGTGGACATGCCCAACGCGTTGGCAGGAAAACCGTTAGGGCTAGCCGAATTGCGTGAACTGTTCTCGCGATCCGAATGTGCCGCTGCGCTCTCAATGTCGTTCCATACCTTGCGTTCGATTGAATTACCCGCTGCTTCGGCGGAAGAGATGCGCGACATGGTTAACGAGGAATTAGCAGCGGAGGCGAGCAACGCCGAATCAGACTGTGTCTTTGATTTCTGGAACACCCATGAAGCAACCGACGAAGCGGCCCATGTGACCACGCTCAGCATGCCGACGAGCGTGGCCACGGGCGTCGCCAAAGACTTGCTACAGGCGGGTTACGAATGCCAAGTACTCGATGGGCTCCCCTGTGCGCTAGCGCGTGCCGTGACGATGGCCAATGACGATCATGATTCGCCCGTGGCCGCCTTGGATCTTGGCGATGGCGAATTTACGTTTGTATTGATCGCCAGGGGACAGCCGTTGTACACCCGTGTGCTGCGAGGTGGTGGGCTTTGTGCATTGCTACAACCGCTGAAGGACGCTCTGAATCTTTCGCACGAGCAAGCGATGCAATTGCTGATCCGCTATGCCGTTGGCTCGGGCGAACATGGCGGGCGGGCGATGAATTCGGGCCCCGCACAGTTGTTAGAGCAACCGATGATGTTACTCGTGCAAGAACTGAAGCGAACCCTCGACTTTGTTGCTCAACCGGTTCATCGTGAAAAACCGGCGGAGTTGATCTTGTTCGGAGGCGGGGCATCGATCCGAAATCTGTCGTCCTACCTCAGTCAACACTTAGGGCTACCCACCCGAAATTGGCGTTTGCCTTCCTCGACCCCGCAATTCGCCACGGATGATGCCCGCTATGGTGTCGCCGCCGCACTCTCGGTCCTGCGCTGGGAGCAACGCACATGTTCATAAACTTGCTGCCGCAAAAGCTAGTCATCAAGATGCTCATCCGTAGGCGACTGCGGCAATGGGCATTGATTTGGGCGGCGATGTTGATTGCAGGCTTGCTTGTCATGTCAGCCAATTATCGGTCCCTCAAACAATGCCAAGTACAACTCGATAGCTATCGGCAACGCGTCCGGCCCTTAGCGAGTTTGCAGTTGCAGACATCGGACATTGAAAAACGCCTCAAAACATTGCATCGCGAAGTCGAAGTGTTGGAAACGATTTCCGCACCTGACCGTTCGCTCGCCTTATTGGCCATTTTGGGTAACGCAGCCAAGTCGCCGCAATACAAAGTCCAGATTGAACGAATGAGTCTTGCGTCAACCGTAAATCGTGTGGCAACACAAAAACCACCGACTGAACCCTCCCACGCGATGCTCTCGAGCGTCTCGCTTCAAGGGATCGCAGATGGAGACTTCGGATTGGCAAACTTTGTTCAATCTTTGCGTGAATCAAATGTTTTTAGTCAGGTCGAACTGAAATCCTCTCTTCAGTACCAACGAGAGAATTTGACCGGTCGTCAATTCCAAGTGGAGTGCAAGTTCGCAGAGTAAATTGAATCATGAATGATATTTTTCAAACGAACCGATCGACCAATTTAGTGTTGCACGGCATCGGCGTCGTCGGCGTCGTCGCGATCGTCTGCTTCTTGCTCATTCTCCGCCAGGATGTCCACGCGAAGTTGCTAGACACTCATACCGCACGATCCGATGCAATCTCGCTATTAAACAATGGCGAACGCATCCATGCACAGCATCTGGACGGCGTCCACCGTGTTCAGCTTGCCGAGACGCGAGCAACGCAATTCAAAACCATGATTCCCGCCCAAGCGGGTGAGATTGATTTCTTGAGCGAGTTATCCGAACTCGCAAAGTCGACGCAGTTCCGGATTCGTGATTTTCGGCCAGGCGCAGTCGTCGTGCAACCGTTACACAAAGAGATGGAAGTTCGCTTTGTCGGTGAAGGATCCTATTCCGCACTTTGTCGATTCCTTGACGGGCTTCCCCAATTGCAACGCAGCTATCGCATTGCCCAATTGAATGTGACGGCACCTCGCAATGACGACCAAGACTTTTCAGCGGAGTGTCAATTGCGATTGCTGTTTGCCTTGAATCAGGACCTCACAAACCCGAGGAAAAAGAAATGAGTCGCAGCACATTCTTGTCGACATCAAGTCTTAGTCCACAAAAAATGGTGTTGATCTCGTTTTTGATCGGGATCCTAGGCTTTGTCGTGTTTTGGCCGGAGGAATCGAGCTCCGAGCTTGATATACCAACATCGCGTAGCTCAGCACGGCTGAGCCCATCGGCAGCGAACAAAGAAACGTCCGACAGCGAACATCCCCGAGCTCGTTGGCCGGAATATAACTTAGCGACCGTTTTGGCAGCCAATCCATTCGAAACGATTCTTGTCTCCGCTCCGCAACCCACGGTCGTGAAGACTGCTACCCCAAAAATCCCAGCGGCAAAGCCCGAAGAAAATCAGGAACCAACGCCCGAAGAAACCACGGCAATCGCTGAGGTGACAGCACTCGAGTTAACGCACAAAGAAGAACAGCAAGTAACGCCCGAGTTTGTCCCGCATGATAAAGTCGACATCATTTACGAAAATGCAACCGAGCGGGTCGCGGTGATTGATTCACGGCTTGTGCGTGTCGGGGACGTCTTGAGCGAGGGGCGAGTGGTCGAGATCACAGCCGACCACGTCATCATCGAAGTCGCCATGTCGGCCGACTAGTCGTTCCGGCATCCACGCTGGATCAACTCCAATGCTCATTGGGGGACTTCTCTGCCGCCCTCGTTGCTACGCCGTTTTTTCTTGCCTCCGACTGGTGCTCGGCTTCGAACTTCCGATAGCACATCGCTGCGGGGGCGGAGTGGCGATGCCCCGTATCGCTAGCAGCACCATGCTCGATCCGGCCGAAGTGCTCGGTACGGTACCGCGTGGTACACCGCGTCCAACGGGCTTTACATCTGCGGCGAGAATCGCCGGTGCGAAAAGCCGTGCGACATGGACGCAAATGAATTCGCCGCTTGCTCTCCAGCCTGGACTGCCAAATCATTGAGTTTGTCGTGTATTTCGGCTGCCCCTTGCTAGGAATTCAGCAGTCTGGGAACAACTTGCAAAACCCATTATTCTGTGCATCCGTTTCCCACGATGAACCGCACACGGAGCAACTCAAGAATGGCTGATTGGATCGAACCCGGAACCAAGGCACCCGCATTTACGCTCAAAGATGACGCGGGTAACAAGGTCAAACTCGCGGACTTGAAAGGCAAAATCGTCGTGCTGTATTTCTATCCTCGCGATGACACGCCGGGCTGTACGAAGGAAGCATGCAACTTTCGTGATCAATACAGCACGTTGAAGCAATTGGGTGTGGAATTGTTCGGTATCAGCACCGATACCGCAGAAAGCCACGTGAAGTTCCGCGAAAAATATTCGCTGCCCTTTCCGCTTCTCGTCGACGAGGATCACGCAATGTCAGAGAAATATGGTGCTTGGCGTGAGAAAAATATGTACGGGAAAAAGTCGATGGGCATTCAACGCTCCACCTACTTGATCGATGCCAACGGTAAGGTGGCAAAATTATGGAAACGCGTGAAAGTCGATGGCCATGATGCGCAAGTCATCGAGGCGGTCAATCAGCTTGCCTAAAGCAAAACGCAGGCACTGACACCGTTGGCGCACTATCGTGCGCCATCGTGTTAGCACATGGTTAATTTTGATGTAGCGAGCGTCGCACGATGGTGGCCCCCGTTCTGGGTGAACGTAGCTAGGGCTTGAATCCCACGTCATTTCTCAAATGGCTCAAGCCCC
Source organism: Novipirellula galeiformis (assembly GCF_007860095.1). Taxonomy (NCBI): domain Bacteria; kingdom Pseudomonadati; phylum Planctomycetota; class Planctomycetia; order Pirellulales; family Pirellulaceae; genus Novipirellula; species Novipirellula galeiformis. Next base: position 79,646 of record NZ_SJPT01000007.1, read on the forward strand.
AGTAGATCTAGACCCGGTGAATCTAGACCCGGTGAATCTAGACCCAGCTCTCGCACCCAACCGGGGCGAACGCCGGGGCGCAACCCCAGCCGATTATTCTGGCGTCTTCTTGCGGAACACCGCGACCACGTCTTCGACCGGAATCACAAACAATTGATTGTCGTGTTCCAAATCAACAGGGATCATATTCTTGGGATGGAACAAGATTTTGTCGTACTGGCGTAACGGCAATTCTTCGTCGTTTTCCACCACGGCGCTGATCGTCACGATTCGGCCCGTGATTGTGGGGATCTCTGCTGCATCCGGCAACGCGATACCGCCGCGGGTTTCCCGCTTCGGCTCGTCTTTGCGAACTAAAACACGATCTCCGATTGGTTCAACGTACTCGAATGTTGCAGTCGAGTTCTTCTTCGCCATTACGATCCTAAACTAAAGACATGGTGTGAACGGATTGGTTAATCCGGCTTATTTTCACCTCTCCGCAAGGATCCGTCGAGGCGGCAGACGATTTAGCCAGCGTATTAATCGCTGCTAAGCGGTTGCGGGCTGGCCTAGTCTTTTCCTTCATGTTCGATTTGAGGCCAATATTCGTCTTCGAAGGCGTCATCGAGATGGAAATCAGGGCTATTGTCTAGGTCGTGACATTCCATGCACTTTTCCTTGGCTTTGGCCAGGGGCAATTTCATCGCATCACGAAGCAAATCCCGCTCCTTTTCGCCGATCGTCGCTCCAGCCGCCTCGGCCGCCGAATGCTCCGCACCGGGACCATGACAGTTTTCACAGCCGTTGCCCGTCAAATGAGGGGTACCCTCGAGCGACAAGTAACCCGACGTGTAGGGATAGTAGTTCTGAGGATTCCATCCCGTGACATGACAACTCAAGCATTCGGGATCGAAATGACGCGGCACGTCACTCCGCTCTCCAGGATGGACGAGTGATTCGGTCGCGTCAAAATGCGGCGAGTTTTCCCAGATGTCGTAGGCGGTCGTGTGGCACTCACCACATTTTTTACTGCCGACAAAACTGCGTCGCGTCGAGGTCGGAATCGGACGCAGGCCGAGTCCTTCGAGGCCAAGATCCCGCAGTTGATTTTGGTACTCCGCCATCAGACTTCGCATTTCTTTGGCGTCTTCAAATTCATCCGTCAACGGAACTCGGCAGTACTTCATCGGCGCGTTTCGGTACAACCCGACGAGCCCTACGTACATGCCCTTGTTGCCCGTCACCAGCATACGCGTTTTCGTTCCTTCGATCGTTTGCGCTTGATACGTGGGTTCGCCGTAGCCGCCCGCAACGACAACGATGTCGAAGCCTTGGACGTCGCGAACCAATTGTTGCGCCGCAGCCTCTTCACCATAAAACGTCAACACTCGAAATTCGGGCGACGCTTGATTGATGATTTCTAAAGCCGCTTTCGCAGCGGGGACCATTGGGTTGACGGCGACATCCGCAGAAAGCTCCCCTTCGACCGACGCCGGATCCAAGATCGTGGTCACGCCGACCTTCATCCCGCCCTTCTCGAACACTTTTTGTTGCGCCATAAAAGACGGTTCATCCAGTAAAACGACATTTGCCGAAACGTACAAAATGTCGTCGACCGAATCACTCGGTGGATTGGCGACCGAGAGTAACTCGCCCACTCCCAAACGCACATCTTCGGGGCCGAAGCCGACCGATTGGTAGTTCATTCGGCGCAGCGCTTCGGCGGTTCGTTGCAGCTTGATTTCGGCTTGGATACCAAAGCGTCGCACTTGGTTGCCCGCATCCAACGGCGCCAACGTCCAACCTTCTTTTTTCAACTGTTCGATGAATGTATAGCGACGAGCGACGCCCCCTTTTTGATTCGCCAGTCCGGTACAGCCACACGGCTCGATGTAACCATGTTGGTTACCCGAAAGCACCAAGGTGAGATCGGGAACCTTCCATTTGCGGTAATCTTCGGGCCCCAGTGAGTTTTCCGGGCCTTGATTTTTGTTGGGCTCGCCTCCCGCCTGTGCTGCGTTCGCTCCCACCCCCTCGGGTTTGGCGGGCTCAGGTTTAGCAGGCGCTGCGGCGGCCTTCCCAGGCAAGGTCCCAGCTTGGTTTTGCGTCTTGCCGCCATTTTTCATGGAATCACCCTTGCTAGGGCTCGTTCCAGAAACCGCACGGACGCCATCGGGCGTGGGAATGATTTCGATCTTGATCGGCGAGTTGCTACGGGGTGCTTGGGCATCAATCGTCCCAGCCAAGAACGCCATCAAGGTCACCGCACCAATGCCAAGCCCAACCGAACGTAGGCTTGGTTTTGCCGGGCGACCGTCCCGATCCATGGTTTGTCTCTGCTTCGCGTCGCGTGGGGCGGTTGAAAAACCGGACGGATCGGGCAAAGCAGGCTTCCTTACGTGATTCTTCATACGACCCAAATCTGTAATGCAACGAAGGGTTTATTTTGGTTCCATTGAAAATTTGACACCGATGACGAGTTGATCAACGGATTCACCATTGTCCGAAACAATCTGAATTCTGGCGTAATCCTCTTTGTTGCGTCCCAATCGCTGAATCCGCTGCGGTCCCGGAATCAATTTGATCTCCAGCGGACACAACGTCATTGAGGATCGAACGAGGTTTTCGCCAAAGCTTGCCTCGATCACTCCCTCCGGTTCCACACTTTCAATACTGAGCTTCCTATTGTCACGATCGGAGCCCTTTAGCACAACAAAGGTTTTCGCCGTAAAGGGACCTTCGGGGGGAACTTCTCCAAAATCGTAGATGTAGCTTCCACCTTTCGATCCAGTCAACTTGGGATTCGGGATCATCGTGATTGATCCTACGACCTTGCCGGTGATCGGAACCACGAGAGAGCGACGTTCCTCGTTACCATCCTTGTCATCGCCTGTGGTGTCGTCGGAATCACTGTCGGATTGCGGTCGCGTGAAGCTGAACGTGGCATTCTGAGAGACCGCGCCTTGTTTCATCCCCGGCTTGATCGTAATTTCGATATCGAATCCTTGCTTGGCACTGGAACTGGCGCCATCGGCCTCGGACAGATCAAACGGCTCGATTTTCACATCGGTAAACTCGTTGAGTTCGTCACTACTAAATGTGAACGTCGGATTCTCGATTGGCCGATCTAAGTAGCTATAAAGCTTCGCCGTCACGGTCGCCTCCTGATCGGACGAAATGTTTCCGAACGTCAATGCATCGGGAATCATTTCCAATTCGTTAACCACCCGACCCTCGATTTTCAGGTCGATCGCATAGTGCCGGGGATCGTTGGTAAGCAGTTGTGCGGATTGACCAAAGGTTTTTTGGTCCGTCTTCACATTCCACTCCATACGGACCTCGGTCTGTTCTCCAGTCTTTAGAACGTCGTTATCCAACGTTCCGAGCGTGCACTTACACGTCGTCGCTCCCAACCGGAGCCTGAGATCCCCTTCGCCAACATTCTTGATCACAAACGTATGACGGCCCTTCTCTTCAGGTGCCATGGTGCCGAAGTCAAAGGTGTCGCCCCCCGGCAATTCGACGATCGGATTCTTGGTTTGCTTGGCTTGCGCATAAAAGTCACTGATATTTTGGCCGGTGACTTCGCCGCCATAAATCATTTCTCCCATCCGAGCGGGGCGATGGCCAAATTCCGTGTAGTTGATCCCCCATCCGGCTGCCGAACCAGCGACTGCCACGAATGCTAACAGCACCCAAAATCTGCTCATAACTCGACCGTTCTAGTTCATTCGAGGGAAAAAGAGACGAGACCGACCATTGACGGTCATCCGGATGCCGGCCCATCAGCGGCGACAGCCCAGCATCTCCCAATAACAAGGAATCGCCCTACGGTACGTCCGTTAGCGGCGATTGGTTCATCAACAACTCGCTAGCGGGGCGCCGCTGCGGCTCAGTCGCAACTCGGATTCCAAGCGGACGAGCCTCAAGAATCATTTGATTGTCCAGCATTCGCCCCATATTAAATCCAAGTCCGGCGAGCCATTCCGCCCGCTTCGCCATCGTCGTCGCCAATTCTGCATCCCCAGCGGCCTTTGCCACTTCGGCCAATTGAGCTGCCATCCACTGATTCGACGGGCTCCAGCGCGCCGCCTCGGTAAACGTTTGCAAAGCATCCTGCAAATCATTGGGCTGCCCGAACCGCTGATAAACGTGGAGTTGCCCGGTACCCAATTCACGATAAAGACTGGGATCCTCTCCGCCACGCCGCTTGGTCTGCTCGACCAGGGCATGCCAAGTTTCGCGGAGTGCCGCGTTTTCGGGATTCGCGTTGTCCTCGGCCGCTCGCACAATTTGCCAGCGATACACATCTGTCCGCCAACGCGCGGCTTCGGTCGACCAAGGATCCGCCGCCATCGCTTGGCCGAGCAAGCGGTCCAGCGAAGCAAAATCCGCTCTCCCCCGCGTGTTCCCAATCGCACTCAGCAACCCTTGTTGTCGCGAGACCGGCAAAATTGAAACCAGCACAATTCCCCCCAGCAAAACCACCGCCAACACCGGCATCACGGCGTTCCATTTCGTGGATCGATTCTCGTCGCCGGAGCGATTTTCGTTGCCAGAGATTTGCCCAGCGGAACTTGGCTCGCGATCGAGATCGCCCTGCACACGCGTCTCGAATCCCGGTTTCAGCGTTTCACGCTCTCGCACTGCAACTTTGCGACAAATCACCGCGCTGATCAACCAAACTCCGATGGCCACCCCAGGCACCGTCCAACCGCCGGCGATCGTCAGATGAATCATCATTGCCACCAATGCCGCAGCCCCAAGCCAGTGAAGTTCACGGTCATTCATCCCGCTGAGACTGCTCCACGCCAACACCATCGCCGCGACAGACAACGGAATGCTGAACAAATTGGCCTCCAGATCAGGGATGCTCCAGCTCAGGAAACCGATCGCCCAAACCAGTAAAAAACTCAGCCCTGCTCCGAACCAAACGAACCATCCGGCATTGCCCCCACGTTCGCGTGGGGAACCGTCGGTGGCGTGGACGCCATCATTGATTTCTGGGGCCTGGAGATTTTCGCTCGGCTCGTTCTCCGCCAGCAACCGGCGCTGACGAACCCAACACACTCCCACCGCCCCCGAAAGCACGACCAATAATGCCGCCGCAATCCATCCACCACTGGCCAATGTTTCAAAAAAGAAGTTATGTGGCTCGGCGATTTGCTCATTCGCACTCGGCTCACGAAATTGCTCGTAAATCATTTGGTAGTTGCCGGGCCCGGCACCGAAGAGCGGCATCTCCTTGACCATGGCGATCGTCGACCGCCAATACTGCAACCGAAACGCCAATGACGCCGGAGCCTGTTCGAACCACTCGCGGTTACCCCACGTCAAGACTCCCCCCAACACGCCTCCCCCGAGCAATCCAATCGCCATCAACGCTCCGATCACCGTTCGTCGGTGACGCCCCAAATCGACCGAAGACAACAACAAAAACGCTGCCCCCAAAAAGCCTGCCACAATTGCGGAGCGGCTACCGGTCGCGATCAAGGAAGCGAGCAACGTAGCGGTCAATCCAATCCAGCCGACGCGTTGTGCTACCGACATCGAGGACCATCGGAACCACAACCCCGCCAAGGCAATCATCCCTCCCATCACGAGCACCCCCGCCAACGAATTGGCCAAGGCAAACGTGCCGGTGGGGCCGCCATCACGCAAGCGATTTTCGAAAACCATTCGCTCGGATGATCCCGGCGGCGCATCGATGCCAGCCAATTGCAGCATTTGTTCGGGGTTCACCTGATACGCGATTCGCATCTGGGGAAGACTGATAAAATATTGATGCAGTCCATGCACGCCTTGAGCGATCGCGCAGCCCAGCAACAACGTCACGCTGGCACGCACCCACATCGAATGAGCGAACAAGCGTCGTGCTGCATAAAAAATAGCCGCCGCGCTAATCCAGACCCAAGCTTCGTTGGTCCCCAACCGCAAATTCCCGATGTTGCTGCGTCCGAACGCGGCAATCATGATCCATCCACCGAGCAACCACGGCACTAGATCCAAAACGAGCGACAAACGCGACGACGATGCGTTTTGCTTGGGGTCTCGTGCTCCGAGTCGCTCCGCAAACGCAGTGACGATCAACACGAGCAAACAGAACACGCAAAACCAAAGCGCGTCCCCACGCTCGACCGCAACGCTATCGCTGGGGTGATACTGCGCATAAACCAAAACGCCCGCCAACACTGTGGCCGCAATGCCGCCGAACAGCGTCGATCGCACGGGCGTCTTCGAGCGCGCGGGCTTCATCGATGCTGCGGGCACAGCCTGAGAACCACGCTGAAGCGACGCTCTGGGATCCGCAGAAGCCGTCGACCGACCCCGATTCCGCTCGCTGGAACGCTCTATTTTTTGTCGCTTTGCCACTGAGTCGATTCCAAGATAATCACAAGCAACAACATGCACCCCACAATACCGATCACCATGATCGCTTGCGGCAATTCAACATGCGTCAACAAGATCGAGGCCAAACCGCACGTGGCGGTTACAAGATAAATCGTCAACACCGCCTGAGTCCGACTCAATCCCAATTCCACCAAGCGGTGTGAAAAGTGGCTGCGGTCACCCACGAACGGGCTTCGCCCCTGGCGAATTCGGATCCACAACACCGTCGTCATGTCATACAAAGGAACCGCCATCACGCAAAGCGGTGCAAACATCGCATGCGGTCGAGCCACGTCATTCGAAGCGAACGTCGCCATCAACATCGCAACGGCAATCAAAAACCCGATCAAATAGCTGCCTCCATCACCCATGAAAATTTTGGCGGGCGGTCGATTGTGCCACAAAAAACCGAGCAAGGAACCGCATACCACTAACAACAACGCAGCAACAAACAATTGCGGTTGCGAGGTGCCTGGATCGATCGTTGTCAACATCACGATCGCCATCGAGGTTGCAATGATGGCGGCGACGCCACCACTGAGTCCATCCATGTTGTCCAGCATGTTGAATGAATTGATCAGACCGACAATCCAAATCACCGACAAAATCTTCGTTAACCAAGCGATCCCGATGAACGCGGTCAAACCAAAATCCAATCCATAAACAACAAAACTTGCCACCGCAAATTCGACGAGCAATCTCAGCCAAGGATTCACACCTCCCCGATCGTCAATCACGCCCAAGACGGTCAACACCGTTCCGGCCGCCAACAGCCACCACAACGGAGCGACGCGTGACCAGATACCTTCCAAGTGCGGAATCACCTGAGCCGGCAGCAGCGTTTGCCAATCGGCGCTATCTCGCACCATTGCCACTGCGATCGTCCCCAGGGCAAATGTGCCCACGATGCCACACCAAATTCCGATTCCACCGCCCAGCGGTGTGACATTCGTATGGGTGCTGTGTCCACCCGGACGCGCAACCAACCCCAATGCCACGGCAAACCAGCGCACCGGATAGATCGAGAGCATCGAGATCATGAAAGGGGGGACGACCGTCACAGCGATCAACCATCCGAGCCACTGTGAAAGATCGAACAACGAAGGAACCCTATCAAGAAGATTATTGGAGCGACATTAATTTAGAGTATTAAAACATTGCGAAGCTTCGATTCGTAGCCCCGGCGGAGAAGGATTGCCCCCTAACGACACTGGACTGCAGATCGCAGCGTGGTGGGTCGTCTCGCGCGGACAGTTTACCGCGATGGGCGTGGGCTATCGCTGTTAGTACTTCATCTCGATTTGATTTTAGGGCAGCGGAACACGCGTGGGGCTTCGCATCGTTCGACAAGTGCAACGAACGTCTTGACGACTTCCGCTACGTCCCACTCGAATTTTCAATCCTGGCAAAGCACTAATCTCGATCTTCGTCCTTTTCTAACGGAGGCTTGGGCTGCGGAACCGCCGCCGGCACCCGATTCAACTGCATCGCGTGGCCCTGTGAAAACCACTTATGGGCTTCTGGGTTCTGCGTTTTCAATTCGTCGAGATTTTTATATGCCTTGGTCGGTCCCGGTTTGCCTGCGATGGTTTGCGTCACCTCGATACGGCCATCGGCTTTGCCCTCGACCTTGATCGACTTGTTGTTTTCAATCACTTCGACCGACTTGGTTCCGTTGACCACCGTGATCTTCACCGTTCTGCCCAAGCGAGCGGCGCCGTTAGCGGCTCGCAATTGAATTCGAACTGGCCGCCGAACGCCACCGCCACGCGGCATTTGGGCCATTCCCAACGCAGCTGCGATGGCAAGCGGCGGTTGACCTGGTGTAAGTTCGTCGGATGGCTCGAGTAACGTTGTCGCTTGCTTGGAGACGCGTTGGGAATCGCTTTGAGCAAGGGTTTCCAGCGTCGCCCGAGCTTCAAGCTCCATATAAGTATCGGAGCCGTTTAAATGTTGCTCAAAAACACGAAAGGCCCGCTCGCTGACTTCGCGACTCTCGCTATGCGTTGCCTGGGCGAGGCCTGCGATCGCTCGTTTTCCGAGCGAGCGAAGCTGGAGCGTCGCCCGTTCACGGCGTCCGAATTGATCCGAGTCCAATTGCTCGATCAGCGTCGAGACCGGATCCGGAGGGTTCGTTACCCGATACAGTGAATCCGCTGCGGCGCACCAGCGGACTGCGATCCCCGCGAACGGGATCGCCAATAGGAATGCGGTGATGAGTCTCAGTGCCATGAAATTTCTCAATTGAAATTGGAGTCGCGGCGTCCCTTCATTTAACCCGATCGAGGCTCATCACGCCATCTTCGCTCCCGGCTATCTTCGCTCCCGGCCATCTTCGCTCCCGGCCATCTTCGCTCCCGGCCATCTTCGCTCCCAGCGTGGTCAACACGCTTATCGACTCCCGTCGCTCTCCCCCCTCTTTCCCGAATACAGCAGCTTTCCCGAAAACTGCGGCAAACGCCATCCGCTAAGGATTTTCGGATCGATCCTAAGACAACACCCTGGGTTGCAGCGGGAAGACACGTTCGGGATACCACGAAGGGTCGTAGTCCTTGGTCTTTCCGCGAACAATCGCAATCAATCTTCCGTCGGACCGGATTGCGGCAGCCACTTTTTCGTCGGTGGGATTGTACGTCGCCGTGGGACCACGTTCGCCCGACAACGGATCGATTGGCGCATACTCCGCGACGCCAAACACGTTCAACCCATTGATCAATCGCGTTGCTTCGTCAAAGTCCACCGGCAACTGTGGCAGATGCTCGACACCTAACCGCGCGGGATGCAACAACGGCTCGAGCTCTTCATTTTTGACTTGATCGAGCGTGATCGCGTCGGCGATGCGAAACGGGCCCACACGCGTACGGACGAGGTGCGTCATCACCGCATGAGCTCCCACGACCGCCGCCAAATCGACACCGAGCGAGCGGACATACGTCCCCGAACCACACGTGATTTCGACATCAATCTGGGGGTAATCGTAACGCAGGATTTTGAAGGCGTGAACTTGTACCGTACGCGAAGGCACATCCACCTGCTCTCCATTGCGTATTCGGTCACAGGCTCGTTTTCCATCAATCCAGATGGCCGAATAGGCCGACGGCACTTGCTTGACCTCGCCGGTCAACGCGGTCGCCGCCGCCACCAGCGTTTCGAGCGTGGGCCGAGGGTCATCGGGATACAAACGGAGCGGTTGCTCAAGGTCTCCCGATTCACTCTCGGCGCCGAATCGGAATGACGCTAGGTATTGCTTGGGATAATCTTGCACAAACGAGGTCAACCGCGATGCGCGTCCCACTCCGAGTACCAAAACCCCTTCGGCCAATGGATCGAGAGTGCCCGAGTGACCTACCTTGTGAGGACGCACGCGACGCGATGCAACGTTGACAACATCACGTGAAGTCATCCCGGAGGGCTTCAAGCAATTAATGAATCCAAACACGAGGTCGTTTACTTTCCTTGGGGCCGAAACGCGACTAAACGCTCCGTTTTAGTTTCGATCCGAGGACCGTCGATCAAATCAATACAATAAGGGATTGCCGGAAACACAGCGTCCAAGCACTCGGCAATCGCCGACGGTTTACCGGGCAAATTGACGATCAAGCTGGAACCGCGAATGCCAGCCGTTTGCCGTGACAAGATCGCCGTCGGCACGTGTTCGAGCGACACTTTGCGCATCAGTTCACCGAAACCCGGCATCATTTTTTCGCAAACCCGCTCAGTGGCTTCGGGAGTGACGTCACGCTTCGCGGGGCCCGTGCCGCCGGTCGTCACCACCAACGAGCAACGCTCCCGATCACACAATTGAACCAACGCGTCTTGGATCCCCGCGACGTCATCCGAGACGATCCGAGGCACCGGCGTCCATTGGCAAGCAAGGATCTCGGCCAAGTAATCATGAATCGCCGGGCCGCCACGGTCTTCGTATTCACCGCGACTCGCCCGATCCGAAACCGTCAGGATGCCAATACGTATCGATTCCAAAGCGAAGCTTCCTTAGAGCAATTGATTCAGGGGTAAAAAAGACGATGCGCGACCTGCTCGTCCCCGCCTTGACGATCCGACGCCGTGAAGGTCCCCAATGCACCGCTCGGCGAAGCGGAGCCGGCAAACGAGGATGCGATCTCCGCCCCCGCTCGGGTTTGATCAGCGGTCATTTGTTGTGGAACCAGCACCGAAGTTGAGACAATCGTATTCAAGAACACTCGGCGGATCGCATCGTAACCGCGGTCATTCGGATCTTCAACGTTGCTGAAAAACCAATAGTGGGGATCGCGACGGTCGTAATGCGGCCGCCAAAATTGGCGACAATGCGAACCATGGCCGAGAAACGTCGTGTACAGATCAACGACGTGGACATTGTCACGCTGCGACGCGACGTCGCGGATGACTTGGTTGTATTGGGCATGAATCGCCAAGCCATCCGGCCAAGCGGGCAAAAAGATACTCGGAGCGTCACCGACCGCATCGGTAGGGTCATAAATATCGGCAATAAAAATTTCGCAGCCGAGCGGGAAGCGTGCATCGATCTCTTGGAACATCGTTTCCAAACGGGTGCGAAAGTTTGCGATCCACGGCTCGGCTTGCGCTAACGTAGCCGAGTACATGGCGCACTCACGAGCCGGACTGCGACCGTAGTTGTGAATCAAGTCGTTTCCGCCGGAGGTCATCAAGACGATGCCACGAGCATCCTCGTAGGTTGGAATGCGATCTTGAATGACATCGAGATGCGTTTTGGATTCCGAGCCTGAGATCGCGCAATTCTTGACCTTGAGATTCGGCAACACGGCCGAGAGGCAAACTCCCTGCATCTCCGCGAACTCATCGCTCGGGTTGGCAATGATTCGATTAAAAAAGCTGTAATCCGGCGACGTTGCCCCCAATCCCGCCGTGATACTGTCGCCGATCCCAATCACTTGAATCGGTTCTTCGCTCCACGTTTGACGAAATACCACAGCATTGACGGGTGCCCCCGCAGGTCCTTCGCCGATCGGACGCGAGAGATAGAACTCGATGTAGCCGGCCACGCCGAGGCACGTTGCCAACGCAAGCGTCAACAGCACAAAAAGCCGTTTTCGGCTCGATCGGGGCTCAGCCATGTTGCTCGGTCTCGCGTCGGTGCTCCAAAATCCTGCGATTGTAGGCGGCGATGGTTTCTTTACGCCCCAGGAATCCGAGCAACTTGGTGGGGTTTTCAGGGTCAATGACGGGCAATTCGTCCACGTTCAATGTCGTAAACTGTTGCATCGCAACATTCAAGTCGTCATCGGGCGAAACACGATAGAAGTTACTAATCATGACATCGCGGGCATTGGCTAGCCGCCATAATGTTTCGTCGTACAAGTAAGCGCGCACGTCATCAGCGGAAAACAAACCCACCATCGCATCCTGCGAATCGATCACGGGAAAATAATGCTGATTGGTTTCGGCCAAGCGGTGAACGATTTGGTCGAGCGAGGCTCCCTCGTGGATCATGACCAAACGTTGGCCCGAATGAAAGACGTCCTTGACCGCGAGTCCCTCCAGTACATCGACCAGGAAATCACCGCGGTGAGCGGGCGACTCCAACCGCGAACCCACTTGGTGCGTGTACAGAATCCACTTTGACGAAAAGACAAACGTCATCGCGCAGACCAACATGGTAGGCACCAGCAGACCAAAATCGCCGGTCAGTTCGCGGATCAGGATGATCGTCGAGATTGGGGCTCGCGCCACCCCTGAGAAAAAGCCCGCCATGCCGACGACGGCAAACGCGGCGGGATAGGGGACCCACTCGGGAAACAAACTGTGCCCGGCTTGGCCGAACGCCGCGCCCGCGCAACCGCCGATCACCATCAAGGGCCCAAACACGCCTCCCGATCCGCCCGAGCCAATCGATAACGAGGTCGTCAACATTTTACCAAACGCGATGATCGCCAAGACCCCGATCGTGATCCCGCTGCCTCCGGTCAAGGCGTTTTGCAAGCTTCGGTAGCCGGTTCCCAAAACGCCCAAGACTTCGGAGTTATGACCGCTGTAAACAAACAAACCGATGCCGAACAATCCGGCCAGCATGGCGCCGATGGCGGGACGTAGGTGAGGGCGAACCGGAAGCGATTCAAACAGTTTTTGCGTGGCATGAAAGAAACGCACATAAAATGCGGCCAAAAACAACAGCACAATCGCCAGCAACGTGTAGGGCAACAATTCCGCGGGCGAGTGAAGCGTGTGGGCCAAGTCGTTTCCGAAGATCGGTTGGAAGCGAACTTCCGCAGGGATCGATTGCGTGTAAACACTATAAGCCACGATCGAAGCGATCGCGCTGGGCACGATCACATCCGCTTCCATATCCGAATCGCTGTACAAAATCTCGGCGGCAAAAATCGCTCCGGCCAACGGAGCGCGGAACATCGCTCCGACTCCCGCTCCGACGCCCGCGGCCAGCAAGATTCGGCGATCGGTCGCGGACAGACTTAAACGGTCGGCCGTCCAAGCTCCGATGCCGGCACCGATTTGAGCAATGGGACCTTCACGACCTCCCGAACCCCCCGTCCCCAAGGTGACCGCCGAGGCGATCGTTTTGACCCATGGCACGCGCCAATTGATTTGTCCTTTACGGTTGTGAAACGCATCGACAGCCGCGTCCGTCCCCGCGCCACTCGCTTCGGGGGCGAACCAGTACACGAGCATCCCCGAAATCAAACCGCCCAAGGTCATGACCGAAACCACCATCCACGGTGAAAAGACGGTACCGGGAACCTCAAAGAAGTAGTGCTCGCCGACCGAACCTTCCTGCGGATAACCGGCGAATTGAACGAGCGTATAACGCCGCACCGCTTGCGTCATCCATTCAAACGCGATCGAAGCGAGGCCAACGACAAGCCCCACAAATAAGGCGAGCAAGGACCAGCGGCCTGATGCATTGAGTTTCAAGGCGCGAAAGGGCCGAGCGGGAAATTTCACCGAAACAGAGCTGACTATGAGAGGAGACGAATCGTTGGCACGCAGCGAGATCAAGCGAGATCGACGACGCGACCTGCCACTATGAGCGATGAGCCAATTCGACGAAAGGAGCCTTTTAGCGTGAGCGGTCATTTCGCCCGCTCGCCCGCCCGCTGCCGCGTCGCGGGCGCCCAAGACCCGCCAACGAAAATCGGCTATCCTGTGTTGGCAGTTCCCATTCGTTGGCAGCAATGATCGCCGCGGATTGGCCGCGTTTGTTCGATGGTTCTCCCCGAACCGTCGCCGTTGTTCCGGAGCGAAAGTCCGGTAGCCGAAATCTGCCATTTTTGTAAAACGATGCAGCACCGGCGAACCTTGCCCCAACGAGCCCCCAACGATCCGCCTCGCCCGCAAACCGGCCGCCTAGCCTCCAATCACCCCTGGCCCCCAATCCACATCGCCACTTCCCTCCCCCCCTTCCTCTTGCCTGCATTTTCTTGAAGTCCGCCGATGAACAATTCAACCTCTGCCGTCCCATCGTCGTCCCACGAATCGGATCTGCCTGGCGGCCCCAATCCCCCCGGAACGTCCGTCCCGATGCCCTGGTATCGCCGCGAAGACTGGGTAGCAGTTTTCCTCGGTTTGACGCTGTTAGCCGCTGCGGTAATCTGCATCTCGTTCGGACTCACTGAATCGGAGCTCGCTGGAAAGGGGCTCACTCACCCCTGGGGGAAATGGCTCGGCAAGCCGGGTTCGTGGCAATCTGATCCCCGCGATGCGTTCTCGGGCAAGGGGTATGCGATCCTCGGATCGCTGCTGGCTTGTTGGGTCGCATTTACGCTGGCCGCAGGCTTGACCGGCCGAAAAATCGGCCAATTCGCCATCGCATTTCCATGTATTTTTGCCTTGGGCACGTTGGCCTACGCGATGGAAGGGCAAACCACGGTCAAGCACCTGAATCTCTCCTCGGCGCTCTGGGCGATCGTCATCGGTTTGATCATTAGCAACACGATCGGAGTGCCTCGTTGGGTCCGTCCGGCCGTCGCGACGGAGTTGTTCATCAAAACCGGACTCGTTGTGCTCGGTGGTGAGATTCTATTTGACCGCCTATTGGCGCTCGGCATCCCCGGCATTTTTGTTGCCTGGATCGTAACTCCCGTGGTGTTGATCACGACATTTTGGTTCGGTCAACGCGTTTTGAAAATGGAATCAAAAACCTTGAACATGGTGATCAGTGCCGACATGTCGGTGTGCGGTGTTTCGGCGGCCATCGCGGCGTCGGCAAGCTGCAAAGCCAAGAAAGAGGAATTGTCGCTCGCGATTAGCATGTCGCTGCTGTTCACCGTCGTGATGATGATCGTGATGCCGTTTGCCATTCAATGGATTGGGCTCGACCCCATCGTCGGCGGTGCCTGGATCGGGGGAACGGTCGATTCCACCGGTGCGGTGACAGCGGCCGGGAAAGCGCTTGGCGAAGATGCCGAAAAGATCGCGGTGACGGTCAAGATGATCCAAAACATCTTGATCGGCGTCGCATCGCTGGGCATCTCGGTCTACTGGGTCGCCCGCGTCGAACCTCAAAGCGAAGGCAAATCGCCAGGCATCGGTGAAATTTGGCGTCGCTTCCCTCGCTTCGTCATCGGCTTCTTGATCGCGTCGGTGGTCTTCACCCTGCTAAATCAAGTCCTCGTCAACGGCGAAGAGATTATCCACGCAACCACCAAGCAAGCCACCAAGGGACTGCGTAACTGGTTCTTCTGCCTCGCCTTCGTCAGCATTGGGCTCGATACCCGTTTTGCGGACCTGTTGCCTCAGATCAAAGGTGGCAAACCCTTGATTCTTTACCTCTGCGGGCAAACGCTGAACTTAGTGTTGACGCTCGCAATGGCGTACTTGATGTTCGGAGTGATCTTCCGAGAATCGATCGAAGCCATTCTTGCCCAGTAATGTCGCGTCGCGGTTGGCCGCCCCTCGTTCCTCAGGCAATCGCGGGAGCACGAGGAGGTGGCACCGAAGAGATGCCAAGGAATTGCCAAGGAATCATGAACGATAACACCGCCACACCACCGAGTCCCAATGGCGGTCGCCTTCGCTTATTGGCTGCCGTGGTTTTGCTTGTCGTACTTTGGTGCGTCGTATTGCCGTGGGCAGGGACCACGGCATACTTGAAACCGATGATCGATCGCAACGAGCGTTGGGGGATCAATCCGACAGCGTTGTTCTACACCGACGTTGAGCACATGACGTACAAAGACCACCTGCTTCGTCGGCCCAGCGAGGAGGCCGTCCCCGCGAAACGTCCGCGTTAATGAATCGCCGGCGCTAACGCAACGTTTTCAAGGCCCCCGTGCACGCGGTCGTCCAAGGTGGTTTCGTGCTTACGCGTCAGATTATGAAAATCCCATCACAACCCGACGCGAAAGTTTTGAAGTTGCGTTTTTTTGAAGTTCCGGAGGCACAATCGCACTTAGCCTGGGGCGAAAGCCCGGCCGAATACGATGGGGTAGTCCGCAGCGTGAACGCCCCTGGCTTTTCCTGCTAGATTGTTCATGGCGCCGAAAAGGGAGACGCCGTCATGAGCGTTTCGTAGAACCATTGCAAAAAAAGAATGCATCGAACACAAACCATTTGCCTAGTCATCCTGGCGACGATCGCAGTCGGCTTCAGCCTAGCCTACTTAAAAACGGTTTTGCTTCCGTTTGTAATCGCAGCATTCATTGTGATTGGTTGTCGTCCGGTGCTCGAATTCATCGAACGTAAATTGCGGCTTCATCGGTTCTTTGCCTTTGTCGTCACGTTTGCCATCGGTGGCTGCTTGCTCGCCGCGTTCGCGATTTTGACTTGGGTCTCGATCGTGGATTTGTCGACGAACTCCGCCGCCTATGAACACCGCTTGAACAAGATCGCAACTTGGCTCGTGGACCACTTGCCGGACCCAAAGTCCGCAGACGCGCCACCCGACCGACGCGGCGAAGCCGCAATGGACCACGGACGAGCCACCGCCGCGGTGGATGCGTGGGATAAAGCGGTGACGCCCGATGCCATGGACCTGCCGGTGAATCGCGACACCCCGAGCGATCGCCACGGGAGCGTCTCCGACAGCGGAGCAGACACAGGCATGGTTGCTGCTGAGAGCTTGAGCCGTGACGAGCTTTCCAGTGAAGCGCGTTCCCACGAAGAATTGCCGGTCACGGTCACGGTCGCAAGAGACCCTTCGGCAGCGTTGCAAAGGTTGATTGCCGATTCGTCCAAGTATGTCCAACGCTACATGATCGAGATCGCCAGCGGGCTGCCGAATTTGATTTCTTATGCGGCGTTAGTACTGATTTTTGTCTTTTTCTTGCTGCTGGAAACCAGTACCTCGCCCGCTGCGGACATGAATCGGGGGCGAGATCAGCGGCTTGGTTTGCGAGGCGAAATCGAAGAACAAGTGCGTAAGTATTTGTTGATGAAAACGGTCTTGTCGCTACTGACCGGCCTTGCCTTCGGGTTCGTATTGTGGCTGTTTGGCGTCCCGCTGGCCGTCGTGTTTGGCTTCATGGCGTTTCTACTGAATTACATCCCTAACATCGGGCCGCTGCTTAGCTGCGCCTTGCCAGTCCCGTTTCTGGTGCTTAGTGCGGATATCTCACCGACCTCCGCGATCGTTTGTTTCATTCTGATTGCGTCGATCCAGTTCGTCAGCGGCAATGTGGTTGAGCAACGCTTGATGGGCAAATCGTTTGACGTCAGTCCCGTTGTATTACTGCTAGGTCTGATCTTCTTTGGTTTGATCTGGGGCATCGTCGGCATGTTCCTGGCGACACCGATCGTTTCAATCTTGAAGATTGTGCTGCAACAGAGCAAAGCAGGAAAGCCAATTGCGGAACTGATGGCAGGCCGTTTGGACCTTTCTTAGTTCGGCAGCTTATCGCCCACGCTAAGCGTTGCGTGGGGCGTTTGTCGTGAAAACGGCGGCCCATTTTGCGAACCGATGCCTGCCTAGGTGCTTAGCGCGGTGGCGTGTAACGGGTCGGCCCGTATTGAGGAGCCTCGTTTGCTGCAGCGCCACTGGATTGCGGACTGTAGCTCGGATAAGGTCCATAGTTCGCTTGCGGCCCGTTGTTATATTGCGGCGAAGCGGTAAATGGAGGCGCAGTGCTAGGACGCGAATTCGGCACAGGCCCATAATCGTTGTACTGTGATTGATACGGCCCCGATGCGGGATACGGCTGCGCAGTACTGGGATAGGATTGGGGATCGTAAGCGGGCGGATAGCTTTGCTGAGATCCGGGGCTGTTTGGATCGTAGCCCGTGGAATCATACCCGGAGGAATCGTAGCTCGGATTCGCAGCATCGCGTCGATCGAGGAACTCGCGTCCCTTATCAATGGCCCGTCGAGCATCGCTGCGAATTTCAGCGCGGTTGATGTCAATGGTTGTGTGTTCACCGTCACGCTGGATATTAAACCAGCCCGCAGCCGATGCAGCGGCAACAAACATCCCAATGATGATGAGATTACGCATGAGCGATTCCGTTCAAAAGAAAACTGTGAAACATCGTCGATGATCCTCTATCGGACGATCTTAAAGCGAGACCAGTTTCAGGGAAGAGCAATTCAGAATATCAGTTTTGCTAGCGTCCAAGTTACAACAACTTCTTCGCGGTACGCGCCACAGCCTTCATCGTGATACGACTCGAGGAGATACGGCGGCTCTCGATCAAGACACCGCGCTCGATCAAGACACCGCGCTCGATCAAGACACCGCGCTCGATCAAGACACCGCGCTCCATCAAGATATTTCGCTACATCAAGATATCGATGTAGCCTGCGGCGAGTTGTTGCTGCAATTCAACCGCTTGGTTGACGAGCTCGACGGCCGTGTTACCCGAATTGCTGGGGACGCGCGGTCGGTCCGAGGATGGCGAGTCCGCGACCCGATCCTCGCTCTGCTGCGTCAAGCGGCTTTTGGAGATCTCCTGGACCACCGATTTGTGCGGCGGAGGAGGTTTCGGAATGGAGTCGGGACGCTGAGAAAGCCCAAATGAATCGATCATTACAGCACACTCAAAAACGAGAATCACTCCCCGCCGATTGGTGGCGAGGAGTCGACAAAAAAACGGTTTTAAATCCCCATGCTTCTGCTCTCAAATTCTCGCATCGCCCCCGAATTTTGGCTCGGATGCATGCGAAAACTTTACCCGTATTCAAACTCTAGGTCGCAAATGCCCAAGAGGCTGGGAAAAATAAAAAAGGTTTGCGGAATCCATCGCCTCCGATTTCGCAACCTGCTTGCAACTGATGTGATTCGCCCCTCCCTGGCCCCAACACGCAGAGCATGGGTCATACCCCGGTTCTGATCACGCCCTCCCGCTCCGCTGGACCACCGTTGCCCAAATTTGAAAAAGAGCGACCTGAACCGCTGCAGCAATCCCCAAAATAAATCTGCTCCACCCCCGGGGCGCAACGCGCGGGCCGGATCGCCTTCATGCCACGCCATCCCCAGCCGAACGCCATCCCCAGCCGACCGTATCCCCAGCCGACCGTCGACGCCCCCCTCCATCTTGAGACACATCCAACCTTGAGATGCATCGATTTTGACAAGTGCCGATGGGCGGCTAAGATTGGCGAGGCAACATCACGAGCGTCGAATGCCAGCAAATGGGTTCGTTTCGTTTTCAAAAAGTGGCTTTCGGCTCAAGCCAGCCGCACCGGACTTTACGCGACCGGCATCGATCGCTTAAATCGTCACTGTGAGCTCAACAAAAATTTACTTACGCGAAAAGGATCTGAAACGCATGGTTTCTCGAATGGGTTTGATTGTGGCGCTGCCGGCATTGGCACTTGGCACGTTGTTGATCGGCAGTGGTGCGGTCGGCACCGCCACGACGGTTCTTGCTCAAACGCCGGCCGAGGGAGCCCCCGTTTACGTTCAGGTCGACACGACCGAAGGTGCATTCGTGATTGAGTTGAACGCAGAAAAAGCTCCTAAGACCGTGGAAAACTTTTTGAAGTATGCCAAAGAAGGCCATTACAACGACACGATCTTTCATCGCGTGATCGATGGATTCATGATCCAAGGCGGTGGGTTTACTGCGGATATGAATGAGAAGCCTGCCCCACGCATGGTGCGTAACGAAGGTGGCAACGGGCTCAACAACGACCACTACACGGTCGCCATGGCACGCACCCCCGCCCCCCACAGTGCGTCGAGCCAATTCTTTGTGAACACGGCTAAAAATGACTTCTTGAACCGAGCCAACTCGCAAGACGGCTTTGGTTACGCGGTCTTCGGCAAGGTCGTCGAGGGCAAGGAAGTCGTTGACCGAATCGGCAAAGCGCCGACGCAAGCCAAACCCAACCCGAAGGTCCGGGGAATGTTGATGCAAGACGTTCCAACGACTCCGATTGTGATCAAGAGCGTCCAAGTGGTCGAAAAGAAATAAGCAAACTCGCTCGGCACCCTTTGAACGAAAACGCATCGATGCCTCCTATCTCAGCGTGAGATGGGAGGCATTTTTCGTCCCCATTCACAACGCCGTGATCCGCTGGCCCCACAACGCACCGCCCCAACCAACCCCAAGCCGCTGCTACGACCGGTACGACCGTCAAGCTACGCCTGCGGCGCGGAAAGGAACGGCGTTTTGCCCACTGTGAAGAGTAGGTGTCGCTGGCATGCGTGAACTAGACTCAGAAGCGATCATTTTCGCTGAGCTATTTCGCTGAGCCATCGCCAAACCTGGGTTCTGAATCCGAATGAAATTGCCCCTCTTCATTCTACGCCTGGTCTATTCCATCATCCGTCGGCTCGAAATCGCCGATGCGACGCGGTTGCTGTATTTAGCAGCGGGTGATTCAAGCACCACTTCACTGCCGCCTCGGTACGAGTTGCGCACGCCCCAGCCCGACGAACTGTTGGAACTAATCCAATCAGGCAAAGCCCCGCCTTCGATTGGCAGCTCACGAAATCTAACCGAGCGGCGGCGGATCGTTGTCATTGTCACGCCCGAGCAAGAAGTGATCTCGTATTTGTGGCTGGCGACACAAACGGTCGACGCGGCGGACAACTTCTCGCGCTCTCCCCACTTGGGAACTTCCGTCGTTCTGCCGCCACGAGCCGCTTTCCTGTTCAACGCCTGGACCCACCCGGACCATCGCGGCAAGCGACTCATCGGCTGTATGATCTCGCACGTCATCGAGAACCGACTCGCGGGCACCGACACATTGATGACCACAATGGATTGGACGAACGATCGTTCGTACCTCGCGTTTGCCCACATCGGGATGCGGCCCATTGGGACCGTGATTCGACTTGGTCGCGGTCCGCTGCAGCTAAGTTTTCTGCCACGCACCGCAACCCAGTTCGGCTTTGAACTGGCCGGCCAAGCCCCCGGCTACAAGTTTGCTTTCTAGAGCGACTTGATAAATGAAGTGGGGAATCAAGCCGTAGCGGTATTCCCCAGACCGGGGCCCACCGCCGGGAGACGGTAGCTCCATCAAAATTAAAGACGCGTGCCCCAGAGTGGTTACCAATCAACACACCGGGGAAACGAAAGAGACAACTGCACCCGACTCGCTACGCAGCGGCTCGGTGTGCTTCGGGTTGCTGCGGTTGCCGTGCAAACGTATTTTCTTGCGCGATTACCTCATCAGCCAGAGCTCGATAATCAGCCGCACCGTTGCTGTCGGCCGCGTACTCGAAGATCGACTTGCCGAAGCTAGGTGCTTCGGCCAAGCGGACATTGCGGCGAACGCGAGTGTCGAAGAATTTAGCGCTGCGGTAAAACTCGCGTGCTCCCTTACTGGCTTCAAAAAACTCGTCGATATCGGTGCTGACTTCCGCAGCCAACCGTGTGTTGGAGTCGTACATGCACAGCATCACACCGGAGAGTCGCAAATCGCTGTTAAGCCGACGCGAGACGACCTCGATTGTACGAAGCAGCTTGCTCAATCCGTGCAGTGCCAAAAAGTGCGGCTGCAGCGGCAAAAAGACTTCGTTGACCGCAACCAGAGCGTTGACGGTCAAGACGCCGAGGCTGGGTGGGCAATCCAAAATAAAGTAGTCAAACGGCTCGTCATCTGCATCGAGCTTATCACGCAGGATCATTTCACGCCCCACTTCACTGGCTAGCTCCAGTTCGGCGGCGGCAAGATCCAAGTTGGCCGGAATCACACAAAGATTTTCGTTGACCCAGCAACGGGCTTGCGCGATGGTCGCTTCGCCGCAAAGCACCTCATACATGCTCGCTTCGCCATCGACGGCAGTGATGCCGAGGTGCAGCGATGCGTGGGCTTGTGGATCGAGGTCGAGCAGGCAAACGCGCCGGCCTTGGGCGGCGAGTGCAGAAGCAATGTTGACGGAGCTGGTTGTTTTGCCAACACCACCTTTTTGGTTAATCACAGCGATGGATCGCATGGTACATCATCCTTGATGGGCGAGTTAGCGTTCTTGAGCCCTTGCCTGAAAAGCAATCGGACTCGTTTTTTCGATCGTAAGAAAAATCAGCAAGCTGCGACAAGACAGCAATTGGTTTAATTCGAGGCGGCGAGGCTGCCGCTTCGCTGGCCAGCGAGTCGTTGTCGCCTCACCACCGGTAACGGCCCATGGGGGTCGCAGTGGCATTTGGAAGTGGGGCGGTGAACGCCCGTAAATCAAGCCGCTTCGTTGGCTCGGAATTGTTGGTAAGCCAAAAGCACGTCGTAAAGGTCGGCATCGATGCGGACGGTGTCCTCTTCGAAATCGCTAATCCACATCCGGTTGTTTCGTTCGGCATCGATCAACAACGGCACAATATGTTTGAGCGAGACGTCCACCGTTTTCGGCGCCGCGACGCCAGTGATGCGGTCCAGTTCGCGTTCCTGGCGTTCGGCAAGGTGCGGTGGATTGGAATTTTGACTTGCGGGCTTTGACGAGGTACATCCGTTCTCAGAAACAACGCGAAATTTCGATTCAGGCATCAGCTTCAACTTTAGTCGTGGATCAACAGCAGGCATCACCTACCGTCGAGAAACACCAGTGTTGCGTTCACATTGGCTTGGGCATGGCCATCCGTGGCCCTGTTCGGAACCGTCCGCGGTCAAAAGGAGACGCCGTCGGTTCCGTCTTGCTCCCTATCGAGTGATCGACTTTAACGGTTAGGGACTTAAGCCAAACTTTACCAATTTTCCCGGTGATATCGGTGGATTGCGATTTTATCGCTAGCCGCAGTGATTTCCCGGCCTTGGAGTGACTCCAACGGGATCGATCGAGCCATCGCGCTGTGTCGTATTCCCGGAAAAGTCCCGCGACCCCTCCGCCCTGGGACGGGCCTCGTTTCAGGCCAGACCAGAGAGCATAGGGGCGCGGAGAGATGAAGTACCACAGATGCCCCGAATTCCCTTAGCCCAATTCCGCTTCGAATTTGGAATGTCGAGTGGGCGAACTGTACATTCTGGCACGATTAAGGACGTGCTTTTCTTCCGGTTTCACGTAAAGGTAGCGAGTTGGAGCTTGCTCGTAGGTTGACATTTCTGCTCTCCGGCGCTATCTTCGCCCTCCGCGGCGGATCAATTTTTGTTGATCTGTTGATTGAAACTCCAGCAGAGCCGCTGTGAAACACCCAAAACTGCTGGCTTCCAAAATTGAAGGCGATGCTCCGACCCCCAATAATGTGCAGTGGAGACGGCTCCACCACGCTTATTGATCGTGTGCGCGCTAATGAATGAGACCGACTTGCGATGACTGTCGATCTAGAAGCAATTGCCCGCCGAGGGCGTTGCGAAGAATCAAGTTTACGAATTGCGTTGCCGCTACTTGAGCAAGGCTACTCGCCGCCATTTTTGGCGCGATATCGTCGCGACGAATTGAACGGCTTGGATGAGTCCAGTCTGTGGGCACTCGCTGAGGCGTTGCACGCCGAACAGCAGCTCGCTGCGCGACGCGCCGAATTGTTGGAGAGTTGGCGTGCGACGCCCATCGCCGACCCAGCGCTCGGACGTGCGATCGAAAAAGCAAATTCCAAGCGAATGCTCGAACGGCTCGGACGACGCATCAAACTGGAGTCGAGCGAAGCGGTCGATTCGGCGACTCGATTGTCCGTCCGCGTTCTTAATCCTCAAAAAGGGGATGGCGACGACCTGCATGCGATCGCTGAGAGCATGCAAGCGGTCGAGGATGCGAACGAGGCCAGTGCGAAACTCGAAAAATCGCTCGCGGGCCGCTTGGCGGGTGATCCTCGGATGATCAACGCTGCCGTCCAATGGCTCGGCAAAAATGCGAAAATTCATATCATCGAAATTCATGATCCGCACTCCAGTGCCGATCACGCAGACGAGAATTCCGAGGGCGATAGCAAGCCGAGCTCGACTAGCACGAAGGCGATCGACGCCAAAACGCCAGCGAAATCGGACAAATCAGCCAAGTCGCTGACCCAGGTTGCGGACGAAACACCTGCCAAAGCAAGCGAAACCGAGGCGGTCACCGCCAAGGCGGAACCAAATGCAGCGGAACCGAACGCAGCGGAATCAACCACCCCCGAAAGTGCGGGCGACGTAGCGAACTCCGCCGACAACACGGACGCGGAAAAGGTCGAGGCTGTCGCCGAAGCCGCTGGCACCGACGCGCCCGCTGCGGAATCCGACAGCAAGCCTGCGACCGACGCGGCAACCGACGCTAGCGAAACGTCCCCGGCGGCGACCGCCGAATCGTCTGACGCCGAGGCGACGACTGCAGAAACCCCGGCAACCGATAAGGCTGCCGACGAGATCGGATTCACTCCCGATACCACCGCGAAAGCGAAGGCAGAAAAGAAGCCCGAGCCTGCTCCAGCGAAGAAGCAAAAGAAGGTTTCGCCTCGCCAACGTCGACGCCGTTGGTTGATGAGTGTCCTGAAACCGTTGCAAGGCAAGCGGATTCCGGCCAGCAAGCTCAGCTCGTTCCAAACGGTCATGCTCGCTCGCGCTCTGCGTAGCCAAGTCGCCAATTGCTCCTTCGAATACGATGCGAACCGCTTGGTTGCGGAGTTGCAAAGCACCGCCGAGCGAATCAATCCTCGCTTGGCCGATATGCTGCGAAGCATCTTGATTGAAAACGAAGCGGAAATCCGCGCTGCCGCGGAAGCCGCTTGGTGGGATGAGCTGAAAGAACGAGCGTCCAGTCGCTTGTTGGGAATCGCAGCGGATCATTTGCGAATGCAAGTGAACCGTAGCGGTGTCGAAGCCAAAGTGGTGATGTCGATTGACGCCGTCGGTCCTCGAACCGCAGCGACTACGATTGTTTCGAGCGATGGACGACTGCTGCATTGCGAAGACCTGCCTTGCCAATTGTCGGCCGGAATGCGATCCCAGGCCGTCTTACGAATGGGCGAATTGATCCATACGCACCATGTCGATTTGATCGTGGTGAGTAACGGTCCCGCTCGACGTGGATGTTTGGTCGCGGTGAGCGAGTTGGTAAAACAATCGCCTGAGAATTCGATCCGCTGGACCCTGGCCGACCGCAGCGGTGCGGACACGTACGCGGGTAGCCAAGTTGCGGATCAAGAAATGCGAACGACGCCTCGTCGTTTCCGCAGTGCAGCTTGGATCGCGTTTTCGATCCTTCAACCTGCCGGAGCGATCGCAAAAGTCGATCCGTTGAAATTGCGTTTAGGCTCGTTCCAACGTGAACTCTCCGACCAATCTTTGATGGAAGTGCTCGATGACGTCATGGTCAGTGGCGCATCACGCGGTGGCGTCGACGTCAACTCGGCTCCAACATCGTGGTTGTGTCGCCTACCCGGCGTCACGCCCGAGGTGGCAAATGCACTCGACGCCGCTCGCCGAACCGAGCTGTTTCAATCACGAGCTCAGATCGAAGAGCTAGAACAGTGGGGAGATGTCGCGTCGACGCGACAAGCACTACCATTTTTGCGAGTCTTCGGTAGCCAAGAGGTACTCGATGGAACATTGATCCATCCTGAGGACTACCCGTTGGCGAAAAAGTTGGCATCGACTTTGGAGATCGAACTTCCACCGTCGACCCCACCTGGCTACGAAACTCCGAACTTTGACGAAGACGCGACGCCCAACTTGAGCGACGTCGTTGACCCGGCCCAAACCGGCAACGAAGCCGCAGCCGACGCAGCGAGTCAGGTCGAGGAAAAGCCTTTCGGGTTAACCGCCGAAGCGGAAGCTTCGGAGACGGAGACCACCGAGGCGACGAGCGAAGAGGGCCAAGCCGACACGCCACAACCGGCGCCGGAAACTTCGGCTGCCGAAGCCGTGGCGACCTCCGAATTAAGTGCGGAAGCGTCCGATGAAGCCTCGCCGGAGACCGCGACAAGCGAAACGGCTGAAACACCTGAAACGCCGGCCGCGGAAACAAGCGAAGCAGCACAGCCAACCGCCCCAGTCTCGCTGAGAGTCGTTCGCCCTCGCCCTGAAAAAGCGAAAATCGACAAGTGCATCAAGGAATGGCAGATCGGTGCTCGACGCGCACGCCAATTAGTGAGTTGGTTATGCGATCCATTTGGAGATAGCGACGTCGCCGACGGAGCTTCCAATGCCGTGCTGTCGACGATGCCAAACTTGAAGACCCTGAAGACGGGTGACCAAGTGATTGGGGTCGTCGTGGGTGTGATGCCCTTCGGTGTGTTTGTTGAATTGGCCCCCGATTGCAGCGGTTTGATCCATGTCAGTCGTGTCTCGGAACAATTCATCGAGGACCTTCACGAAGCAATCCAAGTCGGTGATGTGATCACGACATGGGTGACCGGGATCGATACGAAACGCCGACGCGTTGCTTTGAGTGCGATCTCACCCGAGCGTGAAGCCCAACTCGAAGAACTACGTCAAAAGAGGAATGAACGTCCCGCTCGCGGATACAACTCACAAAACCGTGGGGGCAACCGCGACGGAGCACCTGGACGCGGGAACGCATCCGGTGGGAACGCTCGATCGGGCGGGGGTCAAGCTGGACAAGCCAACCGTGGCGGCCGCGGTAAAACCGGTGCGGCTTCGGGTGGTGGTGGACGAACCAGCGGTGGAAACGACCGTGGAGGACGCCAAACCGGCGGACAACGGGGTGGTGGACGTGACGGTGGACGCGGTCGCGATAATCGTGGACGCAAACAAGCCGAAACCTACCGCGTCGTTAGCAGTAAACCGGTCGAACCGATCAGCGACGCGATGCTCAAAGGCGACGTTCCGCTTCGTTCCTTCGGCGATTTGATGCAATTTGTCTCCAAGGACAAAGTCGAACCGGCCAAGGCTGAAAAAGCGAAGGCGAAACCAGCCAAAGAGCCTGCCACAAAACCCGAGAACGCTTCAACGGATGAATCCAAGCCGGAAAATCCCGTTGCGGCTCCTGTGGTAAGTGAAAAGGCCGCTGAGGTAACCTCCGAGAAGCCAAAGTTGGAAACGCCAGCAACCGCGGCCGATTCTGCTGGCGATCAGCAAAACTCAACTCCAACGGATCCATCGGCCTGATTTGATGAGCGACGATTTTAACGAAAGGCTCGAGTCTGCAATCCAACGTGGCAAGCAGCGAGCGGAAAAGCAAGCATCCGTCGCGCGTCAACAGGAAATGTCAGCCGAAGAGCTGAGGCGATTGCATACGTCGTATCGATTGTCTCTATCGGAGCATATCGAAAAGGCGGTGCACCGCGTTGCGGACCATTTCCCCGGTTTCCGGACCGAATCACTGTTCGGTGAAAACGGCTGGGGAGGTGCCTGCTATCGCGACGATTTACGAATCGAAGCGGGCAAGCGGAGCAATAACTACAGCCGCTTGGACATGATGGTTCGGCCCTTCAGCGATTTGAATGTGCTCGAACTCAAGGGCAAGGGAACGGTCATGAATCGCGAACTGTTCAACCGCAATCACTTTGTTTCCATTTCGGAAGCCAATGAAAGCGAGTTCCATCGCTTGATTGACACGTGGGCGATTGAGTTTGCCGAAGTCTACGCAGCGAAAAGCGCGTAACCCTCATCATCTTAACACGGGTGGGTGACCGTTTCGGACCTGAGATTGTTCCAATCTCGGCCCACCCCGGTGGTGAGAACCCCCGTCGTCTTTGCGAACGAGACCGAACGATGACCGTAACGGTCCGTCATCGCGGACGGCGGGCCACTTCTTAGCGGGCCACTTCTTAGCGAGGCTTGTTGGGGGCCCAGCCATAGACCTCCGTTAACGCGCCGAGCACAACATCGCATAACTGGTGCAAGCGAATCGGCTTGCTCAAGACTTGATAGGCCTGCATCGACTCGGCTTCGCGACGAATCGCCTCGTCCATCTCCGCCGACATCAGCACACACGCTGGCCGATCGGGGGTGTCAGCTAGCTGACGCATCAGCTCAAGCCCGGTGACGCGTGGCATATGAACATCAACCAACGCCAAATGGACTCGCTTGCTACGAATCACATGCAGTGCTTCGTCACCATCGGAGGCTTCACTCACTTCGAACCCGCGGCGCATTAAACCTTCGCACACGACACGTCGAAATGCCGAATCATCATCGGTGACAAGTAAGTTAGGTACAATCATGGGGACATCCTTGGCTTGCACTGGCGAAACAGACACTGCCACCCAGGCAGCCAACCAGTACACTATTGTAGCTCAGCAACTTTGGTGCCGGTGCCATCACTGCCCTCCGATTATCGCCGATTCGATCAGGACGCCTGTGAGTTCCTCTTCTCCCAATCCCTCTGTAACGACTGTACCGATTCGCGGGGGAGCCTCTCCTGCCGCTGCGGCGGCCGTCGGGGAACTCGCCAAACGCATTATCGGCAATGTCGAATTGGCCATCGTTGGCAAGCGAAAACAGTGCGTTTTGTCGCTGGTGGCCTGGCTTAGCGGCGGTCATATCCTGTTGGAGGATGTCCCGGGGGTGGCCAAAACCATGCTCGCCCGGGCGCTCGCCCGCAGCGTGGGATGCAAATTCAAACGAGTTCAATGCACCCCCGATCTACTGCCTTCGGATGTCACGGGCACCTCGATTTTCAATCAGAAAACGGCGGAGTTCGAGTTTCGCCCTGGACCGGTATTTACGCAAATCCTGTTAGCCGACGAGATCAATCGCGCCACCCCCCGAACCCAAGCGTCGCTGCTCGAAGCGATGGCCGAAGCGTGCGTCACGGTGGACTCGACGACGCATTCGCTCCAACCGCCCTTCCTCGTCATCGCCACGCAAAATCCCGTCGATCACGAGGGCACCTTTCCGCTGCCGGAAGCTCAGCTGGATCGTTTCATGATGCGTTTTTCGCTCGGTTACCCGTCGATGGACGAAGAGTTTCGCATGCTCGAGATGCTGCAAGGCGCTCATCCGATCGACACGTTGAAAGCGGTCGCCGCAGCGGAAGAACTTGTGCAAGCGCAAGCTGAAATCAGGAAGATCCATGTCGATCCCCGCGTTCGCCAATACTTGCTACAGATAGTCCACCAAACGCGACGACACGAGGATCTAGCGCTCGGCGGCAGTCCGCGAGCGACGATCGCTTTGTTCCGATGTTCGCAAGCGATGGCAGCGATCCGAGGGCGAGCGTTTGTGTTGCCCGATGACGTCAAGCGGATCGTCGCCCCCGTGATGAATCACCGCTTGATCGTCCGCCCCGAAAGTCGGCTGCGCAAGGTCACCGCTGAGAAAATCGTTGAAGAGATCCTCAGCGAGATCGCTGTCCCCACGATCGAGGCCGAGTAGGGCCAACGCAATCATTGGCATCCTCTGCAATCAGAAATGGACCAATCCACAGGCCCCTGAATCGTCCGGCAAATTGCCCCCGCAGCAGACTCCTTCTGAGCGGTGATTCAAGCGAGACGCGACTTAATCCACCGCGTTTTTCGAGTTGACCGATCCGCCCCAACCCAATTTGTCTCGCAGGGTCCGATAGTCGTTTTGGCCTGGGACCTCAAGCATCTTAAACGTTTGGTCGGCACGCTCGACGCGCACCCGATCGCCGGCGTGAAGCGAACTTAGAATGCGTCCGTCGACGACCACGCTGGTCGAATCGTAGGGTTCAGTCACCGTCAACTCGAGAACCGTTTCGGCCGAATCGACAACCGGCCGATAGGTCAACGTATGCGGGCTGATCGGTGAAATCACGATCGCTTGCAAGTTGCGCCGCAGGATCGGACCGCCGGCGGAAAGGTTGTGCGCGGTCGAACCGACCGGGGTCGCAATGATCAATCCGTCACATCGGTAACGGGTCGCCAGATGACCGTCGGCGTAGAGATCGATGTCAAGAATGCGATAGGGTGCCCCTCGCAAGATTGCAACTTCATTGAGAGCGAGTTGGTCTGCGACCGCTTCGCCCCCGCGAAACACCGTGACCTTGATCATGATATGGTCGATCACTTCGGATCCACCACGCATCACCTCAGGCCACACGCTCAAAAAGTCGTCGGGCGACAATGCCGCCAGAAACCCCAGTCGGCCGCAATTGATTCCTAGCACCGGGGATTGCGACATGCCCATTTGACGAGCCGCTTGTAAAATCGATCCATCACCGCCCAGCACCACCACTAGGTCGAACCGTTGGTCATTGAAATCGTATGAAAACGTCAGATCTTCGGCGACGATGTTCGCCGTGGCTGCGATCACGGGACGCAAACGCTGCAATTCGGTGCGCACGCGATCGCGATCGGGAGCTCCCAAAATCACCACGTTGGGGCGCCGCCCCTCACGATGCCAATCGACAACTTGGTTCACAGCCATCAGGTTATTGCACCGGAATCGGTTGTGTTCTGGCAGCCTCACGACACAACGCTGCGATCGGCTCGGCGCCGAGGCCGTGTTCGGCCAACAACTCTTCGCGATCGCCATGTTCGATGAATTCATCGCGGAGGGCCACGATGTGAATTTTACGCGTGTCGAGGTGTTCTTCGCAGGCCGCTTCGAGAAACGCCGAACCAAAGCCTCCCATCTTCGCATGCTCTTCGAGCGTGACCACAAACTTGTCTCCCGACATCGTCTCGCGAATCATCTCGCGGTCGATCGGTTTGACAAACCGGGCATTGATGACGCCGACATCCAAATCATCCGCCAACAAATCGGCTGCAGCAAGCGCTTGATCGAGCATCGCACCGTAGGCCACGATCGTGCCATCGCTGCCTTCACGAATACGCTCGCTCTTTCCGATCACCACCTCATCCGGGATGCGATCCAATTCCAGCGCCGATGCCTTCGGATAACGCATTGCCGAAGCGTGATCGTGCTCAATCGCCTTGGCCAACATCAAATCGACTTCGCCCGCGTAGCCGGGGGCCATCACGACCATGTTCGGGAAGACACGCAGGTAACCGATGTCAAAGATACCGTGATGCGTCGGCCCATCCGGCCCCGTCAATCCAGCGCGGTCCATCAAAAACACGACCGGTAAATCTTGCAGCGCAACCTCTTGGAAAATTTGATCATAGCTGCGTTGCAAGAAGGTGCTGTAGATATCGACGATCGGACGCATGCCGTTTTTGCATTGTCCTGCTGCGAAAGCGACTGCATGCGATTCACAAATTCCCACATCAAAGAAGCGATCGGGGAACTGCTCTCGAATCGGCTCGAGTTTGTTTCCTTGGCACATCGCCGCCGTGATGATCGTGACCCGTTTGTCTTGCGACATTTGGCGACGGATTGCATCACGCGCATGAACGGTGAATGGCGGGCAACCCGAACTGCCTAACGAAACCGGTTTGCCCCGCTCGTCTTTGAATGCCGGCGGCGTGTGAAAGAAAACCGGATCCTCCGCAGCAGGCTTGTAACCGTGACCTTTCTCGGTCACCACGTGCAACAACACCGGCCCCTTCATCTCGCGGACCATCGCCAAGTATTTACGCATCATCGTCACGTCATGTCCGTCGATGGGACCGACATAGCGGATATTCAACTCCTCGAACAACATCCCTCCCAACAAGCCCGCCTTGACCCCTTCCTTCATCTGGGCGAGCAAGCGTTCGGTCGGGTCACCGAACATTGGGACGAGATCCAAGAGCCGCGTCACTTCGTGCTTCAGCCCGTTGTAATACGGGTTGGAGCGTAGCCGATCCAAGTACGTCGCCACCGAACCGACTCGCGGACAGATCGACATTTTGTTGTCATTCAAGATGATCGTGAGGTCATCTTCGAGTTCGCCAGCGTTGTTCATCGCTTCGAACACGATGCCGCTGGGAAACGCGCCGTCACCAATCACCGCCACGGTGCGGCGATCGCGGTTCCCCGAAAGCACATCGCCGCTGCGCAGTCCCACCGCGGTGCTGACACTGCACCCGGCGTGTCCGGTCATGAACAAGTCGTACTCGCTCTCGACCGGATTGGGATACCCCATCAAACCGCCGCGGGTTCGAATCGAAGGGAAATCATGATAGCGCCCAGTCACCAATTTGTGAGGATAGATCTGATGGCCGGTATCCCAAATCAAGCGGTCATGGCGAAAATCGAACTCACAATGCAATGCGATACAGAGTTCGACGACCCCCAGGTTCGACGCAAAATGCGCCGTGCGGGTTGCCAACAGATTGCAGAGCACATCGCGAATCTCGGCTGATAAGGCCTTCAATTCGTCACGTGACATCGACTTTAATGGACTCGCGTCCGACAAACTGGCGAGCAAAGGATGGTTCATTGGCGGGGTTGTCGTTGGTTGTGATTCACTCATTATTTCATCCACTCAGTTCTGCGGCCTCGGGCTAGGCCATGGCAACCCAGATCATTGGGTTCGTTCTAAAACATAATCAGCCAAACTTGTTAACCGCCAACCCGCTGGGCCAAAAAACAACGCGTGGCTTCGTGCCGACTCCACCAACTGTTCCGCTTTCGCGCGGGCAGCCTCGATGCCTAAAAGCCCAGGGTAAGTCAGTTTACCTCGGCCGACATCTTTTCCCGTTCGTTTTCCAAGAGTTTGTTCATCTGCCGTAAAATCTAGTAAATCGTCAACCACTTGGAACGCCAATCCCAGATCACTCGCGTAATTCGAGAGCACTTGTCGCGATTTTTGGTCGCCACCGGCCAAAATGGCCCCCATCTCCAGCGACGCCGAGAACAACGCGCCGGTCTTTCGCCGGTGAATCGATTCGAGGTGCTCGACCGTCCCGTTGGCCGATCTCGGCTCCGACGTCGCGGTGCCCCGTTCGTTTTGCTGCTGGCCCCTTTCGGCGGAAAGGTCATCCGATTGGCCTCCCACCAATTGAGAAGCCCCTGCAGCCTGGGCCAGCACTCGGATCGTCTCGATTGCCCTAGCAGGGTCCTTAACCCCCGAGCCGAGGTGGACAAACGCTTGAGCTTGCAACGCATCTCCCACCAAAATGGCTGTCGCCTCGTCAAATTGAATGTGTACGGTTGGACGTCCACGACGCAAATCGTCATCGTCCATGGCTGGCAAATCGTCGTGAACCAACGAATAGGCGTGAATCATCTCTACCGCCACGGCGGCGGGCAACGCCTCGTCGAGCTTGCCGCCACACGCTTCACACGCCATCAATACCAACGCTGGACGCAGCCGTTTGCCGGGTGCCAACAATGCATATCGCATCGCATCGCCCAATCGCGTCGGGCAACCTTCGCCGAAGGAGCAAGCATTTTCAAGGGCGTGCTGGACGAGGGGAAGAAGATCCTCCATTGCAGCGGGATAATTAGCCATAAGTGTGCTCGGACGAATCGCGGCTCAAAGGAGAGAGAATGTTCAACGCCGAAAAGCGACGTCGAGCGGAGAGGTTTTCACAAACGCCCATTAGAAGGTTACCGTGCCGCAGCGTCCAGGTTCACCAAACGCCCGCTCGCCCCCCACTTAGAACAACTCTCCGGAAGTATCGGTCTTTTTCGCAGCTGCCCGGTTTGAGGCCCCAGCATTGCGGCGGCCGGCCTTGCTGGGGGCCGCGTCCACTTTCTCTCCCCCCGCGAAGGGCTCCGTCACGGGATTGCCATCGGCGTCGAAACCCGACAACAGGGTGACCTTCCGCTCGGCGGCTTCGAGTAGGCCTTGGCACTGATTGAGTCGCTGGATACCCAGCTCGTATTGTTTTAGAGACTCGCTCAGGCCGAGATCGCCGCTTTCAAGATTGTCAACAATCTTTTGGACCTCGCCGACCGCGGCTTCGAAGTCGATCTCGGGCGATTCGGCATTGCCGTCTGAATCGGTTGTTGAGCTTTTCTTTTTAGCCATGACTCTCTTTGACAAGCGCAAGCCTGCGACGTAAGTATCAGTACGGGAAATGTTTCCGAGTATCGAAAGTTGCCGTCAAGTTGGATGGGGCACCCTCGCACGGACTGAAATTTTAGCCGCTTCGTCCCTCAAGCGAAACGCGGCTGGTATGACAACCATTACACAACAACTATGCACAGGAAGCCTCGAAAGCGAACCGACCCCAGCGCCATTCGCTCGGACGCGTGTCATCAGGACGCCGCCGGCCGGGGTGACGCCATCGTTCTCGGCGCCGAGAATCTCCATCCACAGTCCGAACCACCTCCCCAACCCGTTCAACCGCAACCGAATCCTGTGGATAACGATCAAGTGAATTGGGAATCCGCAGAATACGTCGAAGATTCAGACTCCGTGG
Source organism: Novipirellula galeiformis (assembly GCF_007860095.1). Taxonomy (NCBI): domain Bacteria; kingdom Pseudomonadati; phylum Planctomycetota; class Planctomycetia; order Pirellulales; family Pirellulaceae; genus Novipirellula; species Novipirellula galeiformis. The sequence continues at coordinate 113,417 of NZ_SJPT01000007.1, forward strand.
GCGGCACGGGCTCCGTGGGCGAGACGGGCTCCGTGGTCGAGACGGGCCTACCGTCGCAGACGATCCTTGCAGCCATTGATGACAACACGCTGCTGCTGCGTCAATTGATCGCTGACTTCACCGACTTTCAGAAAACCGCCACGACCGCTCCCCGAGTCGAAACGACGTCGCTGCTCGCCGACATCGAGCTGCTAAAACACGATTCCAATCGGTCGGAGACTCATGACACAGCGATGATCGAGTCGCTGCGTGACGAGATCACGGATCTGGAATACGAACTTTCCGAACTAAAACGTCAAAACAGCGATCTCGCTGCCAAGGTCGCCAACGCGAATGTTCGCAAATCGACCAACGACGCCAGCTCCGACTTCACCGAAGCGCTGCCCTGGGAAGAACGCAAAAAATTAATCCTTCGTCAAATGGAAGAGGATACGTTTGACGCCGAGACCTTTTTGGCACAAACCGTTCAATCTCGATTGAATGACGAGCCCGATCAAGTTGATCCGATTGCGTTTGTCAACCAAGTCACCAGCGAAATCGATCGCTTGCAGCAACAGAACGAACGTTTCGAAAATGAAATCAACGAGCTGAACCACCTCCTCGAGCATCGCCCTCCATCGGCTGAGGGTGGATTGGCTATCGGTGCGGCGGCGATTGCACAAATGGTCGACGCCGACGAGTTGATTCAAGAAGAACGCCAACGGCTGCAGGAGCTGCAGGACCATTGGGAAGAGAAGTTCCGGCAAGCGGAAATCGAAGCGTCACTCGAACGGGCCAAACTATCGCGTGAACGCCAAGAGGTCGCCCAAAAATCGGCTGATCTCGAGGAGCAATTGGACCGCATTCGTCGCGATGCCGTGCAAACGCAACATACCGAAGGACATTCTCGAAAATGGCTCGCCAAGCTCGGCTTGGCCGACGACTGAGCAATCTCACTCAGTCAGCTAATCTCACTGAGTCTGCTAATTTCACCGAGCCTGTTAATCTCGCCCAGCCTGCCCAGTTGGCAACGGAACCGCCGAAACTCGCCAAAAGCGACGGCGAACCAGCCACCACCATTTGCGATTCTCCGCAACGGCTTGCCATTCTCGCCGCTGGTTCACACTGCGGAGCGACAATCCCGCTAGCCCCGGGCGTGCTTGCATCTCCTTTCGATTCTTCGGTTGAAAGCCTAAACTGCGGCCTAACGAAAATCGGTACTGGGAATGATCAGTACCTGGAATGAGGACAGGCAGGTTCACTCACCGCCTGTTTTACTCCTGTCAATTTCTCAAACGCCGCAACCTATCAACGAAAGTAGCGAAATCATGAGCGTATTGGTTCAGCAACAAGCCCCGGAATTCAAAGCCAAAGCCGTCATGCCCAACGGCGAATTCAAAGAGATCTCGCTGTCGGATTATCGCGGCAAATACGTCATCCTGTTCTTCTGGCCTTTGGACTTTACCTTCGTCTGCCCCACCGAAATCATCGCCTTCAGCGACCGTGCCGCGGAGTTCGAAAAGAACGGCGTGCAACTGCTTGGCGTTTCGGTCGATAGCGAGTTCACCCACTTGGCGTGGACCAACACCAAACGCAGTGAAGGCGGGATCGGCAAAACCGAATATCCGTTGATCGCCGACCTGAACAAACAAATCGCACGCGACTACGACGTCTTGATCGATGCCGGTGTTGCACTGCGTGGACTCTTTTTGATCGACAAAGATGGCGTGGTGCGTCACCAAGTCGTCAACGATCTACCGCTCGGCCGCAGTGTCGATGAAGCACTGCGAATCGCCAAGGCGCTGCAGTACTTCGAAGAAAATGGCGAAGTCTGCCCAGCAAACTGGCAAGAAGGTAGTCGCACCATCAAGCCTGGCGTTGAATCGAGCAAAGAATTTTTCAGCGCCGAGTATGCAAACTAGTCTGTTTCCGGGCTAACTCATGTTGGTGAACGGGACAGGCATCGACGCCTGTCCCGGCGCCTTACCCCGGAACTCGCTGGTCCCCCAACGCTAACCCACAAGTCGACGAACTCACCCTTCGGTCACTCGCCCTTCGTATTGAACCCCAGAGAACACCGCTATGTGGAAATCCAACGAACTCGGCTCCGCAACCTGGTCCGATGCCAACGCGGTTTGGCGATTCAATACAAGCGGCGGCGCCCAAGGGATTCAAATTGGATTAGAAGGGGAGAACCTGTCCCGAGTTGAATTGACTTCCGTTGCCGACGACACGTTTCCTACCGCAACGGAACAATTCATTCGTGGCGATCAACTGCATGTCCAATTCCCTCAGGACGCCGGATCGTATTCGATCGAAGCGGTTTTTAAGCCGATTCGTTCGAGCGAGAACCAACTGTTAATCGAAGTCACCCTCTCGCTCGAAACTCTCTGGCTCGACACACATCCAACGGTTGACTTGGTCGCACGCGGAGGTGGCGGAAAAGTCGCCTGTGACAATGCCCAGGCCAATGCGAATGCGGATTCGCAAACGGGCCACTGCGCCCCAATCTCACTCGCCAATTCTCAAGCCGAAGCGGTGTCCGTCGCAGTCTTGCTCGGCCAACACGACGCCCCCTTTTCCACCGACTGCTCCACCGACGATGAACTTCGGTTGCGTTTGTTTGGTGAGTTTCTTGAGAAGGGCGTGACCCGCAAGGCGCGGCCCTGGATCGCGCTGTCGAAATCGACTTCCCCGTTCACAACGAGCGAGTTGACCGCCGCCTACGCCGAACTCTGTGCGAGCCCACTACCGCTGACGCCTTAATCGATTTCTCAGCAGCAGGCTGCCCCACAAACACCGGTTGTTGATTGCGTAACCCGAACGCTTTCACTTTGTAGTTGCGAGTTATTCATAACCCGACGCTTAAGCGAGGGAATATTGACATTAACTCAGTCCCTCGCTTACGCGTCGGGTTGTGATTTGCCAGATAAAACGGCAATGACGCAACTTAAAAAACGCGTACGCGAGCGATTCGTTAGCGAGCGTCACAACAACGCGGTGAATCCGCGTTCATCGCCCTTCATGTTCAAATCGCGATCGACAACCTAGCGAGTGATCTTGGGCTGCGCCAAAAAGTCACCGACCGTCGCAACACGTTCGCTATCCGCTTCCGCTTCCGCCTTGCCGCCGAACAGCGAGCTAAAGAACCCCGGTGACTCGGATTGCGGTGACTCAGATTGAGCGGGAAGCCAGTTCGATGGCGAAAGTCGACGAGGATCGAGGACTTCCTTGGTCCGTTGCCAACTCCGCGAGGCGGTTGCCGATACGTCGCTCACCAAACCGTCTTTCTTTTCCTTGATGCGAGCGGTTTCGTCTTGCCCAGGCAGCACGCTTTTGAAGTTTGGCATCTTCCAATTCATCGGGTTCAATCCGCTAAAGAACTCGCCCATCGTCGGCGTCGGTGAAGTGGACGCAGGCGATTCAGCCTTTGCGGCATCGAGTTGGAAAGCCAAAACAAATGCAATCACGCAAACGGCGATTCTTGTTGTTGCCTGATTCATCCCTGAAACTCCTAGTGCGATCAGTATCTGTTAGCCGCCCCCTGCCTTTGGTCTCTAGCAGATTGTGGGGGGGATGGACTTGTAACGAAAGTATCGACTCGGGCTATCCCATTTCGATAGCCTTCGTGGCAAGATCAATTCTTTTTTTGTTTTTTCTTGAAGCTGCTCTCTCATATTGAATCGCCGCCTTCCAACGCAAGCCGGATTTAGAACGTTCGCAGTCACCCCATTGGGCACTCGGCGGCACCCCATTTTCGCCCCGCGGTCTCCTTGTCCCCGATTGTTTGCCCCGCGAGCGAAAACGGCAGCACTCGACGCCTTGGAGACCGCATCGTACAAAAGGCTTTGCTTGCACGACGCATCCCCCGTTCATCCATGCTTCGTCGCCGCGTCACCCCACAGCTCCCCCTCTGTTACTGATCTACGAATGACACAAAAAAAGACAACTCACCTGTTTGGTTCTCACGTTTCGGTAGCCGGTGGATTGGTCAAAGGGGTTGGTCGCGCCGTTGCGGTCGGCTGTGATGTCATCCAAATTTTCACCAAGAACAACAATCAATGGGCGGCGAAACCCTTGGTGCCCGCAGACGTCGCCGCCTGGAAATCGGCGCTTGCCGAATCAGGGATTCGGCACCCCATCGCTCACGCTTCGTACTTGATCAACATGGCAACGCCGAAAGACGAGCTGTTTCAGAAGTCGATCGACTCCTTGGTGATGGAACTTGAACGAGGCAACGAACTCGAACTGGAGGGACTCGTGGTGCATCCCGGCGCGTTCACGACCAGCAGCGAAGCCGATGGGATCAAGCGAATCATTGACGCGGTGACCGAGACGCTCGCGCGCGTCGAAGCGGGATCGTGCCGCTTACTACTGGAGAACACTGCGGGCCAAGGATCATGCTTGGGGCACCAGATCGACCAACTCGGAGCGATGATTGACGGTGTGGGTGACGCAACGCGAGTCGGCGTCTGTTTGGATACGTGCCACGCATTTGCCGCCGGCTATGCGATCAATACCACGCCCGGCTTTGCCGAACTTCGCAAGCAGATCGACGACTTGTTGCCACCAGGTTGCATCTCGGCGCTGCATCTCAACGACAGCAAGAAACCGCTGGGAAGTCGTGTCGATCGACACGAACATATTGGACGTGGCGAGATCGGCTTAGAGGGGTTTCGCAACGTGTTCGGCGATGAGTTGCTGGGCGTGATTCCAGGTTACCTAGAAACGGAGAAGGGAACCGATGAAGAGACGGGAGAAGACTGGGATGTGATCAATCTGCGCGTGCTGCGTGAGTTGGTTGCAGAAATCGCCTAGTGCGTCTCTCGGTAACCCCGAAAGGTTACCGTCATAAAGGCAGCGGACTCACTCGTGTTCTCGGCATGGGGCGTGTGGTTCGCGATTGGATTGAATGATTGGCGATCGACCACGATGGTCAAGCGTCGCACCGCGTGCCCCACTCGATTTTGAGAGCGATTGGGTTTGAGACACACTCAGCTCCTTTGGCACGTCGCTTGCTTAAGTTGACTCCGCTTACAAAATATGGGCTTGGAGTCAGCAAAAAATGGTGCAGCAATTTTGTTCCGTTTGCGAGAACGTGCTCGGCGCGATCGGTCGAACGCCGCTTGTGAAATTGAAACGCTTTCTGGACCGGTCGGATGTCGAGTTATTGGCCAAGCTCGAATCCAATAACCCAGGAGGCAGCGCCAAAGATCGGCCCGCTCGGCAAATGATCGAGTCCGCTATGGCGGCCGGCGAAATCGGGAAAAACACCACGATCATCGAGTCGTCCTCGGGCAACATGGGCATCGGTTTGGCTCAGGCGTGTCGCTACTACGGCTTGAATTTCATCTGTGTCGTCGATCCGCGTACGCAGACTCAAAACGTGGCGATCATTGAAGCGCTCGGCGGCCGAATCGAAATGGTACAGCCACCGCCGGGTGGTGATTTCTTAGCAGCGCGGATTGCCAAGGTCTGTGGTTTGTTGGAAACGATCCCCGGCAGCTATTGGCCTAACCAATACAGCAATCGCGAGAATCCTCGCTCCCATTTCGAGGGCACCGTTCGTGAAATCGACGAGGCGCTCGACGGACAATTCGATTATTTGTTTGTCGCAACGAGCAGCACAGGAACCGCTCAAGGTTGCCGTGACTATCTACGTTCGCGTGGTCGAGATGTGCACGTCGTGGCGGTGGATTCCCTTGGCAGCGTTTTGTTTGGCGGCACCCCGGGACCACGCCGCATTCCGGGTTTGGGCGCCGGCAAAGAACCACGACTGGCCGTCGGCCAATCGTTCGACACGATCGCCAAAGTCAGCGATCTGGATTGTGTGGTCGGTTGCCGCCGGGCAGCACTGCGTGAAGCGATGCTCGTGGGTGGATCCGCCGGCGGGGTGCTGGAAACGGTCCGCAACATGTCCGATCAATTGAGCGGCAAACGCTGCGTCGCGGTGCTGCATGATTCCGGTACAAGGTATTTAGAAACGGTATTCAATGACGATTGGGTTCAGCGGTCACTAGGCTGCTCGCCCGAACGGCTAAACGAATTGGTATCTGGCACAAATTTGGAGGCGGTAGCGTGATCAAGAGTAGCCAAATGGCCCCCCGACTCGAATCCGAAATGAGCACCCCGGATAAGCCCCCCCAAGCTACATTGCGACTCGCGATCATTGGTTGCGGGCCGCGTGGACTGCAATGTCTGGAGGCATTGTCGCGTGCCCTGTCGCCGGAGCAACTCTCGCGAATGGACATCACCGTCTATGATCCAAATGACAAACCGGGTGCGGGACGAATTTACGATCCGACGCAACCTCATGTGCTGAAGATGAATTTCGCAACGCAACATATCGACTTTTGGAAGACGGCCGCTGACAAGACGACGCCGCAATCCACCTCGTTGATCGGTTTATTGAACCAACATTATCCGAACATTGCCGCACGCGATCAGTTCGTCCCACGCGCGATCGTGGGCGAGTACTTGCATGAATGCTTTGAGACCGTCAAGCAGCGTCTGCGCCGCGACGCTGCCCTCACCTGCTTGCAGCGCCAAGTAGAAAGGGTCCGGCGTGTTGATGGGCGTTGGCAAGTTTACGACGGAGCCAGCACTCGAATGTTCGATCTAGTCGTGCTCGCCACCGGTCATGAAGGGCTGCGAGCGTCCGCCCCACAATCACCGCAAGCCGACGATGCGTTCGTTTTCCCTGTCGAAACCAACCTCTCGCAGCAACGCATTGCGGCGGGCACAAACGTCCTCGTTCGCGGTTTCGGGCTAACGGCGATCGACGCCGTGTTGATGTTGACCGAAGGCCGCGGCGGGACGTTCGAAGAGGGCGAGGGGTTACTGCCTCGATACAATCGCAGCTCGAACGAACCGAGGCGGATCGACATTCGCTCGCGTTCGGGACGGCCGATGCTGGCCAAACCGACCGCGACAATGGAACCGATCAGCGAATCATTCTGGATACCCTATCGAGAACGACTGGAGCGTTTGTCAGCCAAACATGGCGAGCTAATGTTTCACCAAGACATTTGGTCGATTATCACCGAAGCCGCCGGAGCCTTATTGCAACAATCCTCTGGGATGCACGAGGTTCGCGACGTCGACAAATGGTTCCGAGGTTGGTCACGATACAAGATGGGGCCCGCGGAAGCCAAGCATGCGATGTTGCAATCGTTGGCAGTCGCGCGTAGCAGTCGCCCCATCGACATTCCGTTTGCGTTAGGCGAGTCATGGCGGAAGCTTTATGCTCAACTCGTCTCACGGATTAGCTTCGGCGGACTCGCCGAAGGCCAATGGGAATGCTACCTTCGCACGAGTCGCGAAATGGAACGGATCGCATTCGGCCCGCCTGCCGAGAATGTGGCCAAGTTGTTGCGTTTGATCCGCGATCGCGTGGTCACCTTGGGTACCTCCGATCAAACAGCCCCAAACTATGATGCGATGCTCCACGCGGTGATCGCTTCCCCCACGGAGCGTGATCCGGGCGGCCCGTTGGCAAAGTTGATTGCAGAGGGCCTTGTTCAAGTCGACCCGACAACGGCGGCGGTCCGCATTGGACAAGATGGGTTTGTGGTCGGTTCTGAGCACGGACTTGCGATTTTCGGTCGGGCTACAGAAGGATGGATCATTGGAAATGATACCTTGTCGCGGACCCTGCATCCCCATATCGAATGCTGGGCCAAAAGTGTAGCCGAGTTCCTGCCGACCTCCGCTGTTGATGCTCCTGTCCTGAGAACCAAAGCGACCTTCGCGTGATCACCATCGAATCGCTACGTAGTGGATGCCGAGGCGAATTACCGCTCGATGCACGGCTCGAACCATGGATGACCGAACTGATGCAAGCCAATGCATTGGCCGCCCACGTCCATCGGTTTGGATCTCCATTGAACGTGATTTCCACATCACCGATGTTGCGGAACATCGACGGCCTTCGCCGGGTTGCGAACCAACGCGATGTTGACTTGCAAATCTTTTTCGCTCGCAAATCGAACAAGTGTTTGGCGTTTGTCGATCAAGCCATGGCCTCCGGCATCGGAGTCGACACGGCCAGCGAGAATGAAGTTCGCCAATCTCTCGCGCGAGGTGTCGATGGCAGCAAGATCCTTTGCACGGCCGCCATCAAGAGCGAATCGTTGCTCGAATTATGTATCGCGAACCAAGTCTGTGTCACCGTCGATAACACCGACGAACTAGGGTTGGTCCTCGAGAGTGCTAGCTCCCTCGGATCGACCGCCGTGATTGCCCTCCGGCTCGGTGGTTTTCATCATCACGGCCAGAAGCTGACGACACGCTTTGGCTTTGACATCGACCGTGACCTTGAAATCATCACACAACTCGATTCGCCATCGCTGCGGGTGATGGGCGTGCATTTCCATCTTGATGGGTACGACGCTGATCAGCGAGTCAGCGCGATTGGCGAATGCCTTGATTGGATCTCACGACTCCGCGAAGCAGGCCACTCGCCTACTTTCCTGGACATGGGGGGCGGCTTCCCGATGAGTTATCTAGACGACCGCGCCCAATGGGATTCCTTCTGGGAACAACATGAGTCCGCCCTACGAGGTGAGCGAGACGCAATCACCTATCGCAATCACGGGCTCGGTCTGCTCAACACGCCCATGGGAATCGTGGGACGTCGCAACACCTACCCCTACCATCAATCTCCTACGCGAAACGAGTGGCTGGCAAAGGTGCTGGATTCCGATTGGAAGGGCCGACCGCTGGCGGATTATCTGCGCCAAGCCAGCTTACAATTGCGTTGTGAACCGGGACGCAGTCTGCTAGACGGTTGCGGCATGACGGTCGCTCGCGTGGAGTTTCGCAAACGGAATGCCGAAGACGACTGGTTGATCGGACTCTCAATGAACCGGACGCAGTGCCGAACATCGAGCGATGACTTTCTTGTTGATCCGATCTTGGTTCGTTGCAATGACACAGCAAACGGCAACACGGCAAACAGCCCAATGTCTGGTTTTCTCGTGGGGGCGTATTGCACGGAATCTGAATTGCTGTCGCTTCGCCGATTGCATTTTGCGAAGGGAGTTCGCCGTGGTGACTTGATCGTGTTCCCCAACACAGCCGGCTACTTCATGCACTTTCTCGAAAGCCGATCACATCAGTTTCCCTTGGCGAGAAATATCGTGTACACGCCCGATGCGCCGATCCGACTCGATCCGATTGATGAGTCAACCGCAATCTAAGCGAGTTTACCCCAAAGGCGTCGGTGTGCGGGTTGGCCATTTTCCTACCCCCGCTTGCGCAAGCGAGGGAATCGCGACCTCGACACGATCCCTCGCTAACGCTTCGGGGTGTTGATTTGCGGAAAATGAAACGGCACTAGTGCAAGCCCGAACCTAATGCGGCGAGGAATCACGGGCTCCGACCCGCTTGAATTCCCCTGGCCTCCCAAGGAATGGCCCCCCAAGGAATGGCTGCCCCAGGGAAGCGACCGGTATACCGCGACCGGCACGGAGATTGCTGCCCTTGCCTTTGATACGGCCACAAAACGCGAGTTTGAGCCGCACTCGTCTACGCCCTCCGATCGAGCAACTGACATGGACTTTTTAAAACAAATCTTTGCTGAATTCTCTAAAAATCGCTGCACCACGTTGGCGGCGGCGCTGGCTTATTATACCGCGTTCGCATTGCCTCCGTTGCTGTACTTGCTGCTCACGATTTTGACGTTCGGAATGTCGATGATGTACGACAGCGACCAAGCCGAAGCGAAGGCGACGGCGATGCTTCAGAGTCAAGCGGCTCAGATGATGGGCAACCCGGCAGCGAGCGATCAGATTGCGACGATCTTGGAAAACAATCAAAAAGACGATGGCAAGTGGTGGAAAACGCTCCTCAGTTTCGCTGGCATTATCGTCGGTGCGACTGGCGTCGTCGCTGCACTACAAGACGCGTTGAATCAGGTTTGGGAGGTTAAACCCGACCCAGAAACCACCGGCATCATGGACATCATCGGCAAACGGATACTCTCGTTCGCCATGATCCTGGGGCTAGGATTCCTGCTACTCGTATCGTTGATCGTCTCCTCTGTCTTAGCCGGTCTCGGTGATCAACTCGGTGGCTTGATTGGCATGTCGGAAACGGTGGCCAGTGCGGTGAATTTTGCGATTCAGGCGATCGTGGTCTACGTCATCTTTGCTGCCATCTTCAAGTTCATGCCGGACGCGCAGGTGCGTTGGCGTGATGTCGCCGTGGGGGCGGCGGTGACGACCGTCTTGTTTCTGCTCGGTCGGTTCGCGATGCAGATGTACTTTTCGTTCAGCGAACCCGGTGCACAGCTCGGAGCGGCAGCCGCCTCGTTGGCAGTCTTATTGGTGTGGGTTTATTACACCGCCATGATTGTATTGCTCGGGGCCGAGGCGACTCAGGTCTATGCGGTGCGACTAGGCGGCGGAATCGTTCCCGAGCCTTCGGCCGTTCGAGTCGTTGAGCAGATCAAACGTACCAACGAGAGTACGAAGCACAGAGCCACCTAGGGCAAACACTCATCGAACGCACTTGTGTGTTTGTTGAGGCATGCAACCCAGCTCATCACCCGACGCATCAGCCATAGACTCCATGAAGTTTCTCTCGCAGACGCTTGGTGTTATGAAATATCCCGCTTAGCCGCCGTCACCGCGCGGGCAGCCAACCAGATCGACGCAACCACGTAGAACGCGGGATAGATCAATGATGCCAACGTCAACCCAATCGGAGGATGGGGGTAGTCGTAAAGCATCGCTAAAATCAAACACGCCCAAACGCCCGCACCACTAAGTAACCAAAGTCGCCAAGGCCGCGGAGCGAGATTGGGATAGATCAATCGCACGGGTGCGACGGTAAGTCCGGCAAGGATCCACAACAAGATCGCGACTTGCCAAGGCCCGCTGAGCGTGTACAGGATGCCTGCGTAAAACGCAAAGATGTTCCAATAAGAGGGGAAGCCACGAAAGAATCCGCCGGTTTCATCCTTGGCATCGCGATGAGCAAACCCAAATAGACTTGCGGCCATCGCGAACGTCACCGTCCATCCCAAACCGTCGGGCATCCAATTCATTCGCCACACCAACATCAAAGGAATGAAGGCAAACGTCAGGTAGTCGAGCAGGTCATCGATGGTACGACCGTCGATCGTATCGGCGTAGCGTTTAACGTGAAAACGGCGGGCGAGCGGTCCATCGATGGCGTCGATGAGCGTGGTCAACAACAGATAAAGAAATACGATGCTCGGCTCACAATCGGCCGCGGCAACTTCACGCATCGCGAGGGCTGCGGGGATGATCCCTGAGGCGGTCAGACAATGAACAGCGTGGGCTTTGATTGAATTCATAACTTCGATGGATGGTAGCCGAGCTTGTGCCCAAACCGTTTCTCCAAAAGCGACGGGGTACAATTTCGACGACTCTATTCCGTCGTGGCTTCGCGGACGGATTCGACGTCCAAGCCGAGGTCTTCTTCGGCTCGGTCGATTCGCTCATCTGCTTCGCCTGCGTCGCTCGCCTTCTTGTCAAGCGGTTCTTGGTCCTCTTTCGCAGCCGGCTCTAATTGCAAATCGATGAAGATCGGAAAGTGATCCGACCCCACATGTTCCAATCGCTTCATGTCACGAATGGTGAAATGGGTCGAATGAAAGACGTGGTCCAACGGGAATCGCATCCAGCGACGATCGGCGTGAAACGAATTAAAAAAACCTCGCCCTCGACGGGGATCGAGCAGTTCGCTGAGCCGTAGAAACAGCCGTGTCGATTGAGACCAAGCGACATCGTTCAAGTCACCTCCGATGACAATCGGTTGATTGTCTTTGGCGAGCTCTTCGCCCCACAATACCAACTCGGCGTCTCGGGCGGTGGCATCGTTGTCACGGATCGGTTCGGGAGGACGCGGATGCACCCCTACCACTCGCACTCGGTCACCGCTGGGCATCTCAATCATCGCGTCGATCGAAGGAACATCGTCTTGCACGAGAAAACGTAACTCGCTGTCGATGATCGGTAGACGCGAGATCATCGCCAAGCCATACCAATTGTCTTGCGGGTAGATGATTTGATGGGGGTACGCCGATTTCAGTTCCTCCAACGTCGCCTGCCAACGCTCGTCCACCTCCGCCACGATCACCACATCGGCATCGCAGTCGCCCATAACATGCTTCCATCGGGTGAATTGGTCGTTCTCCATCTCGACGTTGCTGATCAAAACACGCAGTCGATGCGGATCACTCTCGACCGCGTCCGCCGGCGGGTTCCATGCTTTCGCTTGCGTTGGCATCAGCGGCGTGTAGGGAAGGATCCGGAACAGATGCCACCCAGCGATCAGCAGCGCCAAACCGATCATCACCGAGAACGCGACACGATTTGGTCGCCCAACCACCACGTTGACCGCTAAGAACGCAACGATTGCGACAATCGCGATTGCCACGATTTGGACGCGTGGATAGTCCCAACCGCGAATGAACCAATGCGGGCTTGATGATAGCGGCAACAATGACCCCACCACCAACACGCCGAAGAGGATTACGACAAAAAGGTTAAAAGCGGTAAGCATGGTAATTTCTTTGCTACGCTGAATCGGGGGTCAAAGACGATTGAATCGAGGACGCAAAGGGCGTTCCAGCGGCGACGTCTCGATTGGGAGTGTCGCTGGGATTGTCGCTGGGATTGTCGTGATCTGGACTGGTTGCCTGCGTGGCAATCGAACTCGGCCCCCCGTTTTCGAAATCAGCCCCGTATTCGAGATCAGCCAAATTGGACATCGGCGCCCTGGTATCGACTGGACGGGCACCTTCGCCGGGCGGTCGCCGCACCTGCACCATCGCCGAGTATCCCGGTTCACGTGAGCGCGGTTTTGCTTCCTGTGAATCACTCGACGTTTGCCGCAGCCTCGGTTACTAAGTCGAACATGGTCGGCCAAACAGGGCCGCCAAACAGGGCCGCCAAGCAGGGCCGCCAAGCAGGGCCGATCAACTCGAGAGTAGACTGACCTCGGTCCCAGCGAAGTCGGATCGTTGATCTCGATAAAGCGACTTCACTGATACGTGCGATGGAGTCGCAAGATTCCACCGCGTTCCGCTGCGGCTAGCACGCAAGGCAACTTAATCGACTAACAAATGCACGATAGTGTTGCATGCCGCCCCGCAATGACTAACAATGGGTCCTTGAGACGAGCGGGGGATTACTTAACCGATAACGTCCCACGCATCCCACCTGAGCGAATACCTACCTCGACTGATGGCTCCACTACGCCGTGGTGTCGTAAGTTCACCCGCTTGCTGCTGTAGCAAATACAGACAGCGATCAACGAAAGCTGGAGTTGCTGATGCTTGCTCTCCGTTCGAGTCATTCCCCATGCTACGGCATGGATCGCCGAGGATTTTTGCGAGTCGGCGCGGCGGGCGTGGTCGGAACGACGCTCCCCGGTCTTGCGGCAACGGCCAATGACAGCCCTACTTCTCGCGAAGGCTTTGGTCGCGCTAAGTCGGTTTTGATCGTGATGCTTAGCGGAGGGCCAAGTCAACTCGATATGCTCGACCCGAAACCGGAAGCGCCCGAGGAAGTCCGTGGCGAATTTTCTCCCATCCCGACGACGATTCCGGGGGTGAACGTCTGCGAGCACTTGCCAAAGTTGGCTCAGCAAACCGATCGCTGGTCATTGGTACGCACTCTGGCGCACCGAGAACACAACCATTTGTTGGCGACTCACGTCGCATTGACCGGACGCCCCACTCCGCTACCACGCGGCGGATCCGATTTGGATCGAGTGGAAACTCGCAACGACTTCCCCAATTTCGCAGCAGCGCTCGATTTTGTGCGGCCCCGAACGGACGGGATTCCGACGGGAGTGTCGCTGCCCAACTACATGATCGAAGGACCGTTGACATGGCCTGGGCAACACGCCGGCTTTCTCGGCCCGAAACATGATCCGTGGCAAATCCAAGGAGACCCCAATGACAAAGATTTCCGTATGCAAGCCCTGGCGATGCGCGACGGCATGTCCCCGGCTCGCCTGCAATCGCGAAGACAGTTGCTAGACGAGTTGAATCACGGTCGCAGTGCAATGCCTGGGGTGGAGACCGATTCGCTGCGTGACCAACAACAAATTGCATTCAACTTGCTGACCTCGGGCAAAATGACTCAAGCGTTCGAGATCAGTCTGGAGTCCGATGAAACTCGCGATCGCTATGGACGCAACAAATTTGGTCAATCGTTGCTAATGTCGCGTCGCATGATCGAAGCCGGAGTTCCGATCGTGCAAGCGACCATGGGGATCGTGCAAACATGGGACACGCACACGGATAACTGGGGCAAACTAAAAAACACCCTGCTGCCTTGGTTGGACCAGGGGTTGGCGGCGTTAACCGATGACTTAACGGCATCGGGATTGATGGACCAAACACTGGTGATCGTGATGGGCGAGTTTGGACGAACCCCCAAGGTCTCGACATTGCCCGGCCAGACTCTTCCTGGTCGAGACCATTGGGCTCACGCCTACTCCGGCATGTTTGCGGGAGCCGGAGTCAGAGGCGGACAGGTGGTTGGGCAAACCGATGCTCAAGCGGCTTATCCGGTAACGCGATCATGGTCGCCTGCGGATATTTGTAGCACGGTATTCAACTCGTTGGGGGTCGATCCTGAAGTTCGGATCAACGATCTGCTTGATCGCCCGCATCACCTGCTCAACGGAACTGTAATATCACCTCTCTATACGGGGCGAGCGACATGAGTCGAAACGGATGTAGTGGCAAGTCAGGACATTGGGGCCACGAAGGCGTCTCGCGCCGCCAGGCATTGCAGGTAGGAGCGATCGGGATTCTCGGTCTTGGCACCAATCACCTAACCGGATTACGTGAGGCGTATGCCGCTAACGGGGTCACGCCCCATGGAAAAGCCAAGTCGTGCATCTTCATTTTCCTCTCCGGCGGGCTGGCTCAACACGAGAGCTTTGATATGAAACCGGAGGCGCCAGAGAACATTCGTGGCGAATTCCGTCCCGCAGCGACCAAAACACCAGGCTTGCAAATCTGTGAACACTTGCCGATGCTCGCCGAGCGCAGCAATTCCTGGGCGCTATGCCGATCGTTAACGCACAATATCAACGAACATTCCGCAGCCCACCACGTGATGCTGACCGGCCACTCCGAATTGCCGACCGGTTTCAGTCCCAACACCCCGAGTCGAACCGACCGCGCTTCGATCGCCGCGATTGCGGGCTACGCAACTCAGGCTCGCAACAATTTACCCACTTCCGTGGTTTTGCCCGAGCGGTTAGTGCATTCGAGTGGGCGAATCGTTCCCGGCCAACACGCCGGCAACATGGGGTCACAACATGATCCGTGGATGATCGAGGCCTCTCCGTTTCACAGCACGTCGTATGGAGCCTTTCCCGAATATCATTTCGACCATCAAGATCGCGGCAAACCCGATGACCGCTTGTTCGAAGCTCCACAACTCTCGCTTCCCGAGGGGCTGGGAATGCGAGACATCAATGGACGTTTAGCGTTATTGGAAACGTTGAAACATCAGCGTCAGCAATTAGCTCAGTACGAGAAGGTCGCCAATTTTGATCGTCTGCGTCAGGGCGCAGTCTCGCTGATGACCCAATCGTCGGTTCACGAAGCGTTAAACGTGACTCAAGCGGATGAAAAATCTCTTGAACGTTACGGTCGCAATTCGTTCGGTTGGTCGTTGTTGATGGCGCGACGGTTGGTGACCGCAGGAGTCAATCTGATTCAGGTCAATTTGGGCAACGACGAAACGTGGGACACTCATGGGAATGCATTTCCGCACCTGAAAAACAATCTATTTCCACCGACCGACCGAGCCCTTTCGGCGCTGCTAGACGATTTGCAATCGACGGGCGAGTTGGACGAAACGTTGATCGTGGTAGCGGGCGAATTCGGCCGTACGCCACAGATCACGTTGCTCGAAAAACATTACAAACAACCTGGCCGCGATCACTGGGGCGCGGCCCAATCGGTGTTGTTCGCAGGCGGCGGGATTAAGGGAGGTAATGTCGTCGGAAAAACCGATGCACATGGAGCCTACCCTGCGGAGCAACCGGTCAAGCCCGAGAACTTCGCTGCAACGATTTACAACGCCTTAGGGATTCCCGCCACCGCCGCCTGGCTCGACGCTCAAGACAGACCGCATCACATCTACGATGGCGAACCCATCGCCGGCCTGAGTTAACCGCGAGAAAGAGTGAACGTCGAGAGGGGCAAAATGCCCGTTTCTGGTTACGCAGACGCCTTCCCAAGCCATCCTCCTTCCATCAGACCCGCCATGCGTTTTCATACCTTTGCAATTTGTGTAACACTGGTGATTGCCGCGCCAAAACTCAACGCGCAAAGCATCACCTCGATCCAGCCGCGAAGTTGCAAGCCGGGGCAAACAGCGAAATTGATCGTGCATGGTAAAGAGCTTAACGATTCGCTGAAGTTCTTAACGAGCTCGAGCGACATTCAAACGCGAATCGAAAGTATCGAGGCGACGCAAGCGGTGATCGAATTGACCTTGGCTGCCGACACGCCCTTGGGTCCGTTTGGATTGTCAATCGCCGGGGGAAATGGGCCGTTGATGCAAGCGACGTTGTTGGCGGACGATTTAGAGGTCGTGCAAGACAATGGCAACAACCACTCTGAGGAAACCGCACAACCGATCACGTTGTTATCGTCCGTCGAAGGAACTTGCGAAGCCGGGAAAAGTGATTTTTACAAAATCAATGTCAGCGAAGGCCAACGTGTTGCCTTCGAAATCCTCACTCAACCGCTGCAATCCGCAATGGATCCGGTCGTCCGCATTCTCGCTGCCGATGGCCAAACGCTGCATTTAGATGACGATGGACCGGTGGGCCCGGACCCTCGCTTCAGTCATCGTTTTGCGACCGCAGGCGATTATTGGATCGAGGTGCACGACAACCGCCACACCGCGACGGGAATCTACCAGCTACGAGTTGGAGACTTCCCCGTCGTTAGCCATGCCTATCCGTTGGCGATCCAGGCGGGCCAGACCACGCCGATCGAGGTGGTCGGCACCGATAGCGAAGGAATGTCCCCGCGTGACTTCAGCATGCCCGCCGAGGCGATCGGGCATGTGAACGTGAACGCAAAAATGAAAGACGGAAAATCGTCGGCTTGGGTGCCGGTTGCGGTCAGCAAGCATCCGCAAGTGATTGAAGCCAATGCAACGCAACCGCTCGCGATTCCGGTGGGGGTTAGCGGGGGTTTAACGCACCCCGGCGAAGTCGACTCCTATCAATTGATTGGCAAAAAGGGGGAACTCGTTCGCATCCAATCCCAAACGCGAAGCCTTGGCTGCGCAACGCTGTTAAAGATGCAGTTGTTCAATGCCGCCGGAGCGATGCTTGCCGAGACCAAAGTAACCGACAGCGACGAGTGGAGTTTGGATTTCACATTCCCCGAGGCGGGCGACTACCGACTCGATGTCGCTGACCTACTCAAACGCGGTGGACCGGGCTTTGGCTACGCCATCGAAGTCGCCTCGGCAGGGTCCTTCTCGGTGGCACTCAAAGCGGATGTGAAAGGGCGTCAGGAATTCGCCATCGAGCCCGATCATGGTGCTTGTGCGATCGACTTGACCATTGCGAGATTTGGTTACGAGGGTGAAATCGAGTTGTCGCTCGCCGAGCCGGTCGAGGGTTTACGAATTCTCAATCCCCGGATCGCTGCAAAGGTCGCGGAGTCGCGTGTGTACCTTGCTTCGGATACCAAGTGGACCGCTGGCAACCTCGCCAACGTGCGATTGCGTGCGACAGCGGTGGGCCAGCCCGAGAATTACTGCATCGTTGACAGCCGATCACTGCACCGGATCAAATCGCCCTCCATCCTTCGCCCGCTGAGTTGGAACGATGGGGCGATCTTCCTTGCGAGTGCCGCAAAGACGGAATCCCCCTTTGCGTTACAGACCGCTGCGCCGATCCAATTGGCGCGTCCCTTGAAAACCCACACCGCGACCTTGACGCTCCAGCGTGTGAACGAAGGTTTCAAAGATGCCGTCGTGTTGCTCGGCAATGCCTTGCCAAGTGGGTGGAGTGTTGCCGCCACCGCGGAAAAAGACACGCTCACAGCCACACTGACCGACGCAAACGCTGAGTCGTCCGCCGTCGCTGAACTGCCGCTTCTCGTATTCGGCGAGTTTAATGGTCGTGGACGGATCGAAACCTATCCGTTGGCGGTGCAGTGGATTGATCCGGTGGGGGTCTCGCTTGAGTTTCCTGAGCCGCTTGTCCGTGGGGGCCGAGCGAAAGTACGAGCGAAGATCGTTCGACAGGGCAAGGATCCTCAACCGATCACATTGAACTTTGCGCCAGCGGTCGCAGGCGTGACAGGACCGGAATCGATCGCCGTCGCTGCGGACCAAACGCAAGTGGAGTTCGAGTTGGCATTCTCGGCGGATGTGGCAGACGACACCCGCCTGAGTCTCACTGCGACGACCACGTTCGGAGGTCAAAACGTTTCGGTCTCGTCGGAGCCCACTCCGCTACCGATCATCGACAGCCCCGTGGCGTTGACGGTTTATCCGCAGCAAGTGGAGCTCGACGGTCGGCGTAGTCAACAACGGATTGCCGTGACGGGATTGGACGCGAATCAGTCGTCACGTGATTGGACCCGTTTCGCCCGAATGACCTCCGCGGACCCCGCGATTGCAGAAGTGGTCGCAGGGGTAATCCTCCCTAAAGCGGATGGCAAAACCGAGATACTCGTCGAAGTGGGGTCGATACATCAACGGATTGCAGTGGTGGTTCAGCAGATGGCGGTTGAGCGCCCCATCGCCTTCGAAACCGAGTTGCTCGTCGCCCTCTCAAAACAAGGATGCAACTCCGGAGCGTGCCATGGTTCGCCGAGCGGGAAAGGTGGTTTTCGCTTGTCGCTACGGGCATTCGACCAGAAGCTTGACGAATTAACGCTGGTGCGTGAGGACTTTGGTCGCCGCACCAACTCGCTGGATCCGCAACAGAGTCTATTGTTGCTAAAGCCGCTGATGAAAGTTGCCCACGGTGGCGGTAAACAGTTACACAAAGAGGATGCTGCGTATCAGGTCATTCTCGATTGGATCGCCGGCGGTGCTCAACTCGATCCCGAGGGCACGCCACGAGTCGTGCGGTTGGAGGTGTTTCCAAACCAGAAACAAATATTGAGAGTCACCGATGGCGGACAACAACTGGCCGTGACCGCACACTTCGCGGACGGTACTAGACGTGATGTGACCAAGTTAGTGGCCTACGAAACCTCCGATACAAACGTGGCCACGATTGATGTCCATGGCTTTGTGACCCCTCACGATCGCGGCGAGATCGCCGTTTTAGTTCGCTTTTTGGAGCATATCGAGACGTTACCGCTGATGTTCATTGAACCCAGCGATGCGTTCCAGTGGAAGTCCCCCCCCGCGAACAACTACATCGATGAACTCGTCAACGCGAAGCTAAAACAGTTGCAGTATTTACCGTCCGAGACCTGCAGCGATGCTGAATTTATCCGACGTACCAGTTTGGACGTGATCGGTATTCTGCCAACGGTGGAGCAAACCCAGGCGTTCCTGGCCGACGAGAGTGCAGACAAACGGGCCAAATGGGTCGACGCGTTGTTGGAGCGAGAGGAATACGCCAAGTTCTGGACGCTCAAATGGGGCGATTTGCTGCGGATGACGAGTAAGTTGGTGGGGGACGATGGAGTCTACAAATACCATCGCTGGGTCGAGCAATCGCTTCGTGACAACATGCCATACGATGAATTCGCGAAGCAATTATTGACCGGTAGCGGCAGCACCCTTGCCAACCCGCCTGCGAATTTCTATCGCACGGCGACCGATATGAACGAGTGTGTCGAGACAATTTCACAGGTCTTCTTGGGAGCACGGTTGCAATGTGCGAAGTGCCATAACCATCCATTCGAACGATGGACGCAAGACAACTATTACGGACTTGGTGCCTTTTTTAACCGTGTCCAACGACGCAACACCGAGCGTCCCGGTGAGATGTTCGTGTACACCGGCTTCGAAGGAGATGTGATTCAGCCACGCACCGGCGCGGTGATGGCCCCGTGGTTGCCGCAGGTCGGTAGCATCGAAGCCAACAACGATGAAGATCGTCGGATTGCCTTTGCTCAATGGTTGACCGAACCGAGCAATCCTTACTTTGCTCGCATCGAGGCCAATCGCATTTGGAGCCAACTTTTTGCACGCGGCATTGTCGATCCGATCGATGACTTTCGCGATTCCAATCCTCCCACCAATGCGCCGCTGTTGGACGCATTGGCCAAGGACTTTGTCGAAAGCGGTTACGACCGCAAACACTTGTTGCGAGTGATCTTGGGAAGTCGCACGTACCAGGCCAGCTATTTGGCGAATTCGTTCAATGAATCGGACGACCAATACTTTTCGCATCAGCAACCGCGGCTGCTGAGTGCCGAGCAGTTGCTCGACGCGATCAACCAAACGCTTGGCTTGAGCCAAACGTTTGGAAGTTTGCCGGCGGGAACGTTGGCGACCCAATTGCCGGCACCCGATGTTGTCAAAGTCGATTTCTTAAAAACATTTGGTCAACCCGAGCGAAGCACCGTGTGCGCGTGCGAGCGAAGTGATGATTCGAATCTCGGAATGGCGATTGAATTGTTCAATGGCCCGATGATGCACGGCAAACTACGTGACGAGGCGAATCGCTTCCGGACGCTGATCGCCGATGGAAAAAGTGTCAAAGAAACGATCGCGACATTGTATTTAGCCGCCGTCTGCCGTCCTCCGTCGGAGTTGGAATTGAAAGTGGCTTTAGAGCACTGTGCCAAAAACGAAGATCCCGCTGCAGGCATCGAAGATGTTTGTTGGGCGTTGTTTAACACCGACGAATTCTTATTCCAGCATTAGTTGACGGTGGATGTTGTCAGACGTGATGCGAATGTTTTGAAGTTGCTTTATTGCCGTTTTCACCAACAAATCATAACCCGATGCGTTAGCGAGGGACCGAGTCCATTGCAAGATTCCCTTGCTAATGCTTCGGGATATGAAAAACTCATTCGCCGCCCAACTCTCTCACCCCAGCTCGCTCATCCCATCTCGCTTCACACGATAAAACTTTATGAGACACATCACATTGCTCGCTTTGCTGCTGCTTGGATCGCCCATCGTGGCAGCGGACTCCGCGGTGAGTTTCCGTAGTGACATTGCGCCGATCTTGCTCGAACATTGCTTAGCGTGTCATGGTGCCAAGAAGGCCGAAGGCGGTTATCGTGTCGACAATTATGACGAGTTACTAAAGCCAGGCGACTCAGGCGAGTTGCCAATCGGTAAAACCAAAGACGAGCCCAGCGAATTGTTACGGCGGCTGACTTGCGATGAATCCGAGCGGATGCCTGCGGAGAGCGAACCGCTTACGGCGGAACAAATCACGCGGTTCAAACAATGGATCGAAAGTGGGGCGGTATTCGATGGCGAAGCAAGTCACACGCCCTTGGATCTCGTCATCCCCTCGCGCACCTATGCCGATCCGCCGCAATCGTATCGCCATGCAATTCCCATTACCGCCACGGCGTTCTCGCCCGATGGAACGCAAATCGTGGCGGCCGGTTATCACGAATTGACGATTTGGGACCCCACTCAAAAGAAGCTTGTTCGCCGAATCAAAAATGTCGGGCAACGCGTGCTCGCCCTCGCGTTCACCCCGGATGGGAAAACATTGGCCGTGGGCTGTGGCGAGCCGGGCAAGAGCGGAGAAGTGCGGTTGCTCGACTTTGCCAGCGGGGAAATTAAAAATGTGATCGCACGAACAACCGATGTGGTGCTCGATGTGGCGTTTCGCCCCCACAGCGATGAACTCGCGGTAGCCTCTGCCGACAGCATGATTCGTATCTACAACACCCAATCGCTCGAAGAAATCCGCGTCATCGCCAGCCATGCCGACTGGGTCACCGCCGTCGCCTGGAGTGACGATGGGAACCGTTTGGCGTCGGCCAGTCGTGATAAGTCAGTCAAGGTCTACGATGGCACCACGGCGGAGTTACTGGCGACGTACCTGGGGCACGGGGCCGCGGTGCGGGGAGTGGCGTTCTTGGCCGATGGCAAACAAGTCATCTCCAGCGGCGGCGATAACAAACTGCATCGCTGGAATATCGAAGGGGCTAAGAAGGTCGCGGAAATCGGCTTCGGTGGCGAAGCGTTTAAGCTGATTCGAGGCGACAATTTTGTACTCGTGCCCTGTGCGGATAAACGCTTGCTACGTATCGACCTAGGCAACAACACCATTGCTCAGGAGTTCAAGGGGCATACCGACTGGGTCATCTCAGCAGCCCTCAAACCCACGGAGGCGGAACCGCAAGTGGTCAGCGGCTCGCTCAATGGCGAGGTCCGACTTTGGAAGCTGGCCGATGGCGTGCTCTTGCAAGCTTGGATCGCCAAACCGTGATCCCGAGCGAATCGAATCCGACCGAGAGCGGCTCGATTCTAGAACGTGGATAAGGCAACCGTTGACGCCCCGTGATCCGAACCGATGGGACTGTTTTGGAGTTGCGTGATTGCAGTTTTCCCCAGCAAACCATCCCCCAAAGCGTCAGCGAGGGACTGAGTCAAGGATGGCATTCCGTCGCTTACGATTTGGATTTTAAAACTCGCCACTTCAAAACAGGGCGGCGGCGGTTACCAACCCGCTGCATCGCCGGAAGTGACCAACCCAACCTTCAACATCATGCCCAAACGAGAAATGAGAACGATGGCGATCAAAGCGTACCGTGTTGGATTTCTGTTTATTTTGTTGGTGTCGCCCGCCGCCAATCAAGCCGCAGCGGAGCAACCCGTCCGACTGAGCGTGCTCAGCTACAATATTCACCACGGTGAAGGGATCGATGGCAAACTCGATCTGCAGCGGATTGCCGGTGTGATTAAGTCGGTCGATCCCGATCTGGTGGCGTTGCAAGAGGTCGACAAGAAGGTGAAACGAAGTGATTCGGTCGATCAACCCGCTGAATTGGCACGGATAGTGGAAATGCAGGTCGTGTTCGCTGCCAATATTGAATTACAAGGAGGGCATTACGGCAACGCGGTGCTGTCACGGTATCCGATCGTACACCATCACAATCATTTGCTTCCCCGTGTCGACAATGGAGAACAACGCGGCTTGATTGAAGCGGAAATCCAAGTTCCGCGTCTGAACGCCCCGCTGCTGTTGTTGGCAACCCATTTGGACCACCGCCCTAACGATCGTGAGCGAATCGCATCGACGGCAGTGATCAACCAACGCGTTAGCAACCAAGTTCAGCGACTGGCCCTCTTGGCGGGCGACATGAACGCGGTTCCTGAGAGCAAAGTGCTTGCCGAAATCGGGACAAAATGGATGTCGGCTAACAGCGTACCGCAGCCCACCGTGCCGGTTGGAAAACCGGTGAAGCAGATTGACTACATTCTTGCTCATCCCCGAGATCGCTGGAAAGTCGTCGAATTCAAAGTCCTCGATGAAGCGGTCGCATCAGATCATCGAGCCGTCTTTTCCGTACTAGAACTGCTGCCCCAGCAAACGAGATAGCCGCGTCGGCGTCCGTCGCGACGCCCAACCTCCGTTGGCATCAGAATGAATCGAGCAGAACGCTACTGATGGCCCGAAGCACTTGTCTCTGATCACCTCGCTTGAAGCTGGTGGCAAGCGTTGAACCGCACGGGGCAATGACTCGTCCTACGATGCCTTGTCCTACGATGACTCGTCAATCCAATGCAATGCATTGCCGATTCACAGGCAACTCATCGCACAAGTTTCTCGCTCGGCGTTCGGATTTACGAAACCATGACGTTGCCCATTCCGTAGCAACGGGCGTAGTTCGTTCTTCCGGATCGCTTGCGATCGGATCGAAACGATTGCAACTCCCGCTGCATCGTTGATCACGCTTCGAATTGTGGGCGAAACGAGCACGGTCGCGATCGCGTGTTTGGCTACCGAATTGAAGCGTCGGAGCGAGTTCGGTTAAGCAAGACCGCTTGTTGCGAACGAATCGTTGCACAAGTAGCACCACGCTGGTTGCGCATTGCTGCCTCCCCATGCAGAGGTGGAAAGCCACTCCGATGTAACTAATCGCAAATTTTTTGCGTACTTTTTGCGCAACTTTAGGTGAACACAATAGTGAACGTCACTGGCAACTGATTTTTCACGCCTACAATTAAAGCAGTCAGTTTTAACGACCCACTTTACTCACAAACAGTTCAATATCGATGAGTGCTAATCGAAACATCACACGGATTGACCGTGAAACGTCTGGAGGGTTTCTTGTTCGCTTGATGCGAAAGGGAAAGAAGCACACCAAATTCTTCGCTGACAACGAATATGGCGGAAAACGCAAGGCATTGGCTGAAGCCAAGAAGTTCCGCGATGACTTGGAAGGCAAGCTAAAGGGGTACACACCTCAACAATTGTCCAAAATTGTTCGCTCGAACAACACATCGGGTGTCGTTGGGGTTCGGCTTGTCGAAGAGGTTGATGCGCGTTGGCCCTCCAAACCGACCTACCAATATTGGGTCGCTCAGTGGAGCCCCAAGAAAGGCGTGCGTAAGACGCAACGTTTTTCCGTCGAGAAGTATGGCAACGACGAAGCCTACAAGCTTGCTGTGAAGGCGCGAAAGAAAGGCGTTGCAAGCATGAAGCCATAGGGCTTGGAACGCTTGCACTCGCTGCTTCCCAAAGACCTGTCGTCGCCGACGACAGCTAGAGTTGCCATGCTTTCTAGGGGCATTAGAGCATGGGCCAACCCGAGGGGGAGAGGCTGAAGATTCAGCAGTAACACGGGCGAAATCAACGCCCAAAAGCGGCTCCCGACGGCACCCCATCCGGGTGCCTCGTGGAACCCAGACAGCCAATTCAGGTCATTGTCTTCTTTTCCGCATGGGCAAAATGCGTCTCCGCAGGGGCAAATACGTCACCACATGGGCAAAATGTGCGACGTGAATGAGATGATGTGGGCCGGATAGGGTCCTTTTAGGCCCCGTTTTTGCCAAGACTCCCATTTTGCTATTATATTCAATGGATATCCCATGGATAATTGAGTCTTACCCTAGGGGGAAGCGTCGAGGTGCAGTGGTGAACGCGCCGCGCTTCTCATGATTAGCATCGTGCCTGCGATGTCTAGGCGTCCCTTCTTTGCTGCCGCTGCTTTTGTGGGCTCGATTTGAATGAGCCGAGCAGCCGAGGGTTCAAAGATCAAGACTCGAGAAACGCATGAGCATGAAGATTCACGGTATCGGAACGGCCTTACCTAGCCATTCCGTCACCCAAGAGATATCCGCTGAAATCGCCAACGAGATTTGCTGCGAGACCGATCAACAGCGTCGTTTGCTTTCGACGTTGTACCGTCGCACGGGAGTGAAGTCACGGCACAGCGTGCTGTTGCAACCGGAAGCCGGTCAAGACGATTCCGTGATGACGGCAACGCCATCGAGTTTGGAGAGAGGATCTTCGCAGCAATCCGAAACCTCGCCGCTGACCGAATCCACGGCATCCTCCGCAACGACCGTGTTGCAACAAGCGAATCAGACTTTTTATTGGCCAGCAAACGATGTGCATGATCGTGGGCCCACCACCGCCCAGCGACTGGAGGCCTACCGTGATCATGGCGAAGGCCTAGCAATCGTCGCGTCCACCAAGGCGTTTGACCAGTGCGATGTTCGCCCTGATGAAATCACTCACTTGATCACGATTTCCTGTACTGGATTTCACGCTCCCGGCGTCGACATCGCCTTGATCCGTGAGCTGGGGCTACCCGCTTCGGTGGCGCGGACGAATGTGGGATTCATGGGCTGCCACGGAGCGATGAATGGACTTCGCGTCGCCAAGGCTTACGCCGATGCCGACCCGCAGGCTCGCGTTTTGGTGGTTGCGCTTGAGCTTTGCAGTTTACATCAACAATACGGCTGGGATCCTCAACGAATCGTTTCGAATTCGTTATTCGCCGATGGAGCCGCTGCGGTAATCGCATCGGGCACGAGCGAGCGCCGGAGCCCTGAGAGTCTCACGCTTTCGAGCAGTTTTTCGGCAATCATTCCCAATTCGGAGGAGATGATGTCGTGGGCGATTGGGGACAATGGCTTTGAAATGTACTTGTCGGCCGAAGTGCCTGACATCATTCGTCGTTCGACTCGGGCCCCCTTGGAAGCTTGGTTGAATCAATCGGGTTTGTCGCTCGCGGAGATTCAATCATGGGCCATTCATCCCGGGGGTCCCAGGATCCTCGATGCATGTGCGGAGTCCTTGTCCTTGGACGAGGCGGATCTTTCAGCCTCGCGCAGCGTGTTGAGCCGGTTCGGAAATATGTCATCCCCAACGGTTCTTTTTGTGCTTCGCGAATTGCTTGACCAGCAACACAAGACGCCAACATTGATGCTCGGGTTTGGCCCCGGTTTGGCCATGGAAGCGGCGTTATTCGAATAACCCGGCAAGAGTTTGCACGCGGGCGACATTAACGCATCCCACGCGACTAGAGTCGTTCACGGATCAAGAATCCGAGAATTGCCCCGACGAGCAGACTAATCGGCACCGCGATTGCCAACGTCAACAGTACCGTCATCAGCGAGTTTCTGCCTTGCTGAGGATTGGCAAGCGTCGTCGATCCGTGCGGTATGGGCGGCGGTGCCGCGTTGCTAAAGTGCCCATCCGATTGGCTGGTCGCCCCCGAGCCTTGGCTCAGAGTTCCCGAGCCATGGCTCAGAGTGCCCGAGCGTTGATTTAAGGTCCCCGAGCGTTGGCTCAAGGTGCCCGAGGCGCTCAAGCCACTCATTTCACCGCTTTCACGCGAAAGCGATGGTTCTTTGGGAGGCGGAGGTGGGGTCCACGAACGTCGATCGATTGGGCGATCGACAAAGTCCATGGCGTTGTTAGACCATGGCTCGAGTCGCTCAACGACTTCCTCGGCCGATTGGATCC
Organism: Novipirellula galeiformis; assembly: GCF_007860095.1. NCBI lineage: Bacteria > Pseudomonadati > Planctomycetota > Planctomycetia > Pirellulales > Pirellulaceae > Novipirellula > Novipirellula galeiformis. The sequence goes on from NZ_SJPT01000007.1 coordinate 140,285, forward strand.
GTTTTGCAGGATCCTTTTCCATCATATCGGCAATCACGTCGACGAAGTCTTCGGACAAATCGGGGGAGAACTTCCGCGGATGCCAAGGCGTTTGTTCACAGTGGCGTCGGCACTTCGTACGTGTATCGCCACCCGGAAAAGGGACCTTGCCGGCAACCACGTAGTACAACGTGCAGCCGAGCGAATAGATATCGCTTAACGGCCCAACCTGAGAGGGATTCAAAATTTGTTCAGGGGACAAGTAGTCCGCGGTGCCGACGATTTTACCCGCCCGCGGATCGTCTTCGTTGGACGCGTAACTGTAGGCGGCCAAGCCGATGTCGGAGACCTTTGCCTGGCCATCGGGAGTCACCAAAATATTCCCTGGCTTGACGTCGCGATGGACCAAGCCCAGGTTGTGAGCGTATTGTAACCCCATCGCCGCTTGCGAAATCACCAAGGCGGCATGCTCCATCGTCAAGGGTCCGTTGCTGCGAACCAATCGTCTCAGGTCGGTGCCGGGTACGTACTCGGTGACCAAGTAATCGACCTTTCCATCTTGGCCGGCGTCATAAGCGCGTACCACATAGGGACTGTCCAAGCCAGCTTGCAAACGAATTTCACGCATGAAGGCCAAACGCGACTCGGAGGTCATCTTTTCCAACGGCAACGTCTTCACCGCACACTGGCGTCCCATCACGCTGTGCACCGCTTTGTAAACTTGCCCCATCCCACCTTGGCCGATCCAATCGGTAATCAGATAAGGCCCCAGGTTGAACTTGGTGCGACCGGCACGCAATTGCCTTGCTTGGTATTCGCTGATCACTCCACTTTGGATCAACTCAGCGGCCATGGCGTCATCGTCCGCGCTGCCACCGGTCTCCGAAACGGCTTGAGCGACACGCTTCCATTTCTTTGGCGTGATCAACCCGCTTCGAATCGCAGCCTCTCGAAAATCGAGCATTGGCTTGGAATCACTGCTGCCCATTGGAACGATGTTTCCCATGAAAGGACACGCCTTTATGCATCGAATTGAATCAAAACATCGACCACTTCGTGCCCCGCGACAGCGATTTTCACGAGATCGTGGGTAAACTCCAAACCGGGAGCTTCGGCGTGTGCTGCTAGCTGCTTGTGGAGCGCGTCGGCATCGACGGCAACTCGCTCTCGGAGCTTGACCGCTTGAGAAACGCCTCGACAGAAGCGAACCGTGGCGTTACACGGCTGAGAGCGTGTTTGCACCAATCGCACGATGCCCAACAAGCGTCCTTGGCTGTCTTGAACGCATTGAACGTCCGCGACCAAGATCGTGTTCGGCGCCGCATGAATCAACCAACCACGTGACGCCGCCGATTCGACTCGTTGGACACTCAATTCCGTGGGAACGCTCAACACACTTCGCGCGGCCAACAAAGGACTTGGAACGTCGAACCCGTAATGCAGCGAGAACTCATGCTGCGTCTCCCCTTGGACTTGCAAAAGCGTGTCGAGAAAACGATCCTCGACGCGACGATGGTAGGCCAATCCGGCAGAGGCGACCAAGGTGTGACGCTCGGATTCATCCATCAAGATGCCCAGAGGCGCGACGATGCGCCGGCTGCTGGTGCGGTGCATCTTGTCACGCATGATCACTCGGTAGGAAACCGCTTCGCTGGCAACCGCGGATCGCGCCGCGAAGTAATGTTGCCATGGATTGCCCACCAATTTTGTTAACACGTCGAGCTTGCCGCTGACATGGAGCATCCGACTGCCGCGTTCGATTTGATAATCGATTTCATACGCTCCCACTTTCGCCCCCTGGGGGTCAGACAAGTGCCCGCTTGTGCGAATCACTCCACGCTCGCCTTTTGCCACCATCGTTGTCATTTGATCGCATGTCATCGATGATTCATTCACCGACGATTTCTTCCCCGTCCCCGCGACGGCGACCAAACGCATTGAAAACCGATTGCCACGCGAAGTGCCGCTGTAGGCCCCTTTGATGCCGCCGGACTGAGGATCGATCACCACTTCGAAGAAGGCATTTTGTAACACCCCCTCGTCCGCACACGGTTTCACTCCCGTGCGCAACGCTTCGCGGATTCGTCGCCCCAGCGAGCGTCCGTTGGCAAGCTTCGATGATTCATTGCGAGCGACGGAAAATCCAAACGCAGGAACGTCGACGGTGACGATCGATTGATTGCCGCAACCGTGGGTCGCATAGATATGCTCTTCCTTGGCGGGATTCCCATCCATCGTCACGGTGTAGCGGAGCGGGCAAGGTGTGGAGTTGATCAAACAAACGTTCGATCGACTCTGACTCGCTTTGAGCCCGATGGCGTGAACGACCGCAGGATCGCCCGCAGGACTGGCCGCGTGGGAGTCCACGTTTGTCGCCGAGCCTGATGCCAATGCGATCATCGCTTTCAAATTCGCTTCATTTTGTTTAGCGATCGATTGTTGGGTTTGTTTGACAATCCTCGACAACGAATCCGATTGCCCGTCAGCAACTTGCGACACCAAAGCCATCTCGGCCCCGCTCGCAGCGGCGCTGGACGAGTCATGGTGGTAGGGTTGTTCGCCCGTACGGAAGTAATCGGCAAGATTCCAAAAACGTCCCAACACCAAGCTCCAGGAAGCGACACGGCGGACGTCGCGGTAACTATCGCTTTGGTAACCCGGCCAATGCACGAGCAAACCGGTGGCGATTTCCCCGCTATCGATCGCTTCGCCCAAGCGTGGTCCGAGCGCCAAAAAAGCGGAGTCGCCCGAGGCATCGATTGGTTTTGCCGTTAACGCATGGACTTCCAATCCGCCGCTTTGACGCAACACTTTGGCTTCGTCACCGTAGCCTGTGCCGTTTTCAAAATCGATCGAAATCATCCCGTCGACCCCAAGCGATGCGATCACTTTGGTCATATCCGACGGGGTCGTGCCAGAATATCTCGCGTACACCGGAGGACGCGATCCGATCAACGAGGCCGTTTCATCAAACGCATTGGCGATCGCGTTCTCGGTATCCGAGTACGTCATCGTTTCCAGGCTAACGTCGCCGCCGAGTCCTCCACCGGCCCAGCCCAGCGAAGCGTTGTCCAATCGGTTGCGAAGCAAGCTCCGGTTTTCCTCGCTCGCACTGGCAATCGCTGCCGCCATCGGAGCATCGATCAATACGTTACACGGCGTGCCAAGCACTCCGTTGGAAGCCTCCGACTGACTCGCGGGATGAGAATCAGCGGCGCCATCACCGCCGTTCGTTTTTAACGTCTCAAAGAATGCCTCGAGCGTTGATTTGGAGATCAACGTCAAATCAACTAAGTGGGGATCTGACGAGAAATAGTGGTCACGTTCCTGGGCGAGCGCATCAAAGCAATCGTGGAGGGCTGCGGCACACGCCTCCGCGTCGTCGGCGACAAAGGCATCCGCCGCACTGACCAGTTTGGTTTGGAAATGAATCTCATCGAGATTGCTGGTGTAACGCAGGCGCCGCGTCATGATCTGAGTTTGCAGCATTGCGTAGCCGAGCGCGAAAAAGTCTTCCGCACTGATCGTTCGATGTTCGGTCTGTAGCGATGAAGCAGACTCTAGCAGCCCTAGCGATTGTAGCATTTCGTTTCGGTCCGCACCGCTGATCCACTGGATCGAAGCGTTCTCGCGACACTTCGCCTCAAAACCGTCTGGCAATTCCGCAAGGCTTGGTGTCGGAACGGTAATGACTCGGCTGCCACGCTCGAGCTCGGGGGGACCGTCGGCGCGATACCAGGTGGGCGTTTGCTGCGATGCCGCTACCAACCGGGGGTGCCACAGCACGGTCCAAGCCGCCAGCAAACTGCGGGCATCATCATCCGAAGCGTCCTTGGGGAAATCCTCCAACGTTGAGACGGGGATCAAAATACAACACTCGTCGATGCTCGCCATAACAAACTAAATTTGAGTTAAAGAGGGGTCGTTTCGCTGCGATCACGTTATCTTAGTCCGCAGTTTGGCCAATCGTTGGATCGATTCCTGGGAAGGCGTGGTTGAATCGGGTTCCGTTTCGCTTCCTGCAAGTTGCGTTCGCCTCAATTCTTGCCGAATGCCTGAATTCTTGCCGAATGCCTCGTTTCTTGCCAAACCTATTCTTGCCGGAAGACGCAAGTTGCGACACCGAGCACCGCGAATTTCTGCGTTGGCAATGCGTGCCCGAATCACGGCGTGCGATGAATTGCAGAGCTTACCAAATACCGGGCACGTCAATCGAGCTGGATTGAATCTGCAGCCAATCGGCCCTCCCGCAGCACGGCGTCCCACAGCGACGAGGCGTTTGGAAACTCCAGCGGGAAGATCCGGAGCGTGCCCGAACGGGAGCCTGCGCATGGGAGGCGTCGCACGGCTACCGATTCGACGATGAGGCATCCACGCTGCAAAAATGCAATCGGCTCCCCCTTTCTGCAAACATCCATTGCTGATGGAACACTTGGAATCGTTGAAGACAAGAGATCTCCCCACGATTTCGCGAGCCACTGAGATTTCGCGGGCCACTGAGATTTCGCGGGTGATTTATTCGGTGCGTTAACTCCCGTTGTTCGGCACAACCGACACGACTCGCCCAAACGCCCTAGCCCCTTTCATGGTGCGTGCACACCACCCCAACCAGGTAGTCAAGCTGATTTTCCGAACCGGTTACCACGGCGTTCGCGATGCCCAGCCCCCGATCCACCTGTCGCCCCTTCCTCAGCCCAAAAGAACGCCGCCCCTAAGAACGTTGTCCTAAAAGCGCTTTCCACCACGACGGTGCCCGGTCCACCACGACGGTGCCGGATCGTGTCAATTCGGTCGCGTCAATTCGGTCGCGGTCCCCAAATGTCCCCGAATGTCCACGGGGTGAACGGCGCGAGCGCTGCGGGGGACCAATAATGACGCCGCGGAGTGGCTTGTTCGGGAAACAAAGACGAGAAAACGTCCCGAAACACAGTGCAATACAAACGACGAGCCTTTACAATAGGGAGCGGATGCAAATGCGCAAATTCGCAGCCGCCCTCTCCGATTGACTCGGGACACGTGGCGCTGACCGACACGCGGCTTCGCACTTGTGACGGGGTCGACATCGAGCCACCGCGCATCCTCTTTTTTAAGTTATCCTTTTCTTTGACACTTATCGTCTTCGACGCAATCCACGAGAAAGATTAAATGGCTTCTAGCTCTGGCGTATGGGGAATCGAGATTGGCCAATCGGCGCTCAAAGCGTTGCGTTGTTCGATCGTGGATGATCAGGTGGTCGCCGATGCGTTCGATTTCATTGAATATCCGAAAATCCTGAGCCAACCCGAGGCGGTTCCCGAGGAATTGGTTGCCGACGCAATCACCCAATTGCTCGAACGCAACGATGGTTTCAACGAAAAGGTTGTGATCAGTGTTCCCGGTCAAACCGGTTTGGCAAAGTTTTTCAAACCGCCACCGGTGGAACTGAAGAAAGTTGCGGACATCGTTCGCTACGAAGCGCGCCAACAGATTCCGTTTGATCTGGCCGACGTGATTTGGGACCACCAAATGATGCCGGGCAGCGTGATCGAGGAAGGTTACGCGTTGGAGAGCGAAGTGGGGCTGTTCGCGATGAAACGCGACCAGGTCTACAAGCAGCTACAACCGTTCGTCGATGCCGATATTGAAGTGGACCAAATTCAACTGGCTCCGCTTGCGCTCTACAACATGATTGCGTTTGACCGGCTGCATGAACGCTTGGCGAACGAAGCATTTGATGTCGACAATCCTCCCGATTCGCTTGTCCTGCTTTCGATCGGTACCGATTCGAGCGACTTGATCATCACCAACGGTTTCCGAATCTGGCAACGGAGTATGCCAATCGGAGGCAACCATTTTACGCGTCAATTGACCAAGGATTTGAAGTTAACGTTCGCCAAGGCAGAGCACTTGAAGCGGAACGCACGCGAAGCGGTCGATCCCAAATTGATCTTCCAAACGATGCGTCCGGTGTTCAATGACTTGGTGACCGAAGTCCAGCGATCGATCGGATTTTTCCGCAGCATCGACAAGCAGGCCAACGTGGCTGGGATGGTCGTCGCGGGTAACACGGTCAAAATGCCCGGTTTGGCGGCATATTTGAGCAAGAACCTCGGTTTTGAAGTCGACACCCTCGATCGATTCAATCGCTTGACCGGTGACGATGTGTTGGCGATCCCAACCTTCCGCGATAACGCCCCCACGTTCGCGGTCTGTTACGGGCTTTGTTTGCAAGGACTCGATCTGGCCCAAGTTCACGCCAGTTTGGTCCCTCAGGAAATCTTGACCGAACGAATGATTCGGGCCAAGAAACCTTGGACGCTGGTCGCCGTGGCCGCCTTGTTACTCGGATTGATCGGGCACTATTTCTTGACCGAGAAGAATTGGGAGGTCACTCATCCCGATTTGTGGGACGGGGCGGAAAGCGTGGTCCAGCAAATGTCGAGCTACTCCAATCAACATAAGACCGAGGACCAGAAGCTCGAGGCCAAGTTAACGTTCCTCAATGCCCTCGGCAAAGAGGTCTCCGGAAATGCCGAACGCCGCTTGGTGTGGCTAGAAGCGTTGCGCGCGATCAACGGGATGATCCCTCGCGAAACCTTCCCCGATGGGGAGATGCCCGATGCGAAAAATCGCAAACCCTACGAAGACCGTACGGCGATCCATATCACGCAAGTGGAAACCAAGTACTTCGAAGACCTTGCGACGTGGTACACCGAACCGTTGAAACAACGTTATGAGGAAGAAATCGTCAACTGGGAGGCCATCACGCGGCGCAAGGTTTCCGAGGAAATGAAAAATGCTCCCGGCCCCAGCGGTCCCGGTTGGGTGATTCAATTGACCGGATTTCACTACTACAACAGCCCTCAGCGAAAGGGGCGAGAAGGGAGTAACCATGTGCGCAACCTGATGACCACCAACTTCCTAGAGAAGCCCATCGTGTTGCCCGATGGCGAGGGCAAATTGATTAGCTTTACCCCCCAAGAGTTCGGGCTGTCCTATCCGCTGTTGCTCAACGATGACAAGCCCACGACCGTAACGATCGCCAATCCGGCGTATGACGCCGAAGAAGTGCTCAAGGCCCAAACCGCCATCGCCGAGCGAGATTTCCCCGAAGGCAAAACGCTTTCGGACCTCGAGGAGATTGTTGCTACCGAACCGACGCTGCAAGTGCTCCGACTCGACTTCGATTACCAAGTGGTTTGGCAACCGAATATGTTGACCGACCGAATCGAAGCCAAATTGAAGGCCGAGGAAGAGGCCAGAGAGGCCGCAGAATCCGAGGCGCCCGCGGAAACGCCAGCCGACGATTCGGTAGCAATGGGGTCGCAGTAAGGACTGCTGGCCGCCGCGTTCCCGCTGCACCTTCGCCACACAGCGGATCGATCCACTTGATCGATCCACTTGATCGATCCACTTGATCGATCCAACCCGATTGTCCAAAGTTCGCTGGCGTCGCTCAACATCGCGTCATTTGAACTTTCCTTTTCTTCATCCGCTCTTCGCTACGAAAACAAACCCTCGAGTTTCCAATGGGCCAACTTAAAGAACAACTTGCCGGCGTGTTGCGATACGGATTCTGGATCGGTGTCGGTTTTGTGACGATCGCATCGCTGCTGGTTTGGTTTTTGGCGTCGTCCACTTTGCAAAAGGAGGCGGATGAGCAGCAATCCAAGATCAACACGGCGTTCACGTCCGTTGCTAGTCTGCAAGGCGAGTTGTCATCGCACCCCAATGCGGCTTCGCATGCGAAAATGGAGTCGCTGATCGAGACGCGTGAAAACGAAGTGCTGAAAGCTTGGACCGATATGTATGCCCGTCAACGGAATTTGTTGACTTGGCCCAAAGAGCTTCAGCAAGACTTTGTGGATGAATTCAAGGACCTGATCCCAATTGAGCGTTACGTCCATTTTCCTGCCGAGGAAGGGGAAGAGAAACCGCCCTACATGCTCAACCTCTATCGATACTACATCGGGATGATCCTACCGGAGATCGCGACGATCGCTCGAGCGGAGTGGAAAGCTCCCTTTGACCCGACGTTCAATCCATCGATGGACGATAAATCAGGGATTCGGAACCTCACCAAAAGGCGGATCAATATCTCGGGAACCGAGAACAAACCACTGGTCGAATGGAGCGCCGGTAGCCAGCAGCAATTGTTGGCCGACTTGTTCCCTTGGCGTGGTTCGCGGCCTTCGACGCTGCAGGTCTATTATTCACAGGAAAACGTGTGGATTTTGAAGCAAATGCTGCAAATCATTGACACCGTCAACATCGATGCGAAGGAAGCATTCGAGGCCAAAATCCGTGAAATCAAGACGATCAAAATCGGCCGCTCGGTGCAGTTCAATCCCGCCATTTTGAAGCAAGTCGCCTCGCAAGCCGGCGGCCAGGGAATGGGAATGGGTATGGGTATGGACGGATTCGGTGGTCCTGGGATGGATGGTGGCATGGGAGGAATGGGTGGCATGGATGGAGGCATGGGAGGAATGGGCGGCATGGATGGCGGTATGGGAGGAATGGGGGGCATGGATGGTGGCATGGGTGCCGTCGAAGCCTCCGATCCTGGCGACAACCGTTACGTCGATACCGATTACCTTCCGATCACTGGCTCGGCCCTTCGCGCCGCACTCGATAGCGATTCCCCCGCGGACGTAAACCTGGCGGTTGCCAAACGGGTCCCGGTCATGATGGCGTTGCGAATGGACCAACGCATGGTTCCTCGTTTGCTAGCCGTTTGCGGCAATGCACCGCTGATGATTGAAGTCAAGCAAGTGCGTCTGCTTCCAGTGGGTGGCTCTGCAGTGCCATCCAGCGGTGGTGCCGGAGGCATGGGAGGCATGGATGAGATGGGCGGAATGGGCGTCGGTGGCGGAGCGGATGCTGGCGGATTCGGTGGCCCCGGCATGGGTGGCCCCGGGATGGGAGCCCCCAGCATGGGTGAAGCTGGCATGGATGACGCTGGAATGGGAACCGGGTTCCGAGGCGGAGGGATGAACCGGACCGCCCAAACCCCCGCGATCGAGAATCCCTACGACATTGATGTTGAGGTCTACGGGCTGATTCAGATCTACAACCCACCCGACAAAAAGAAACTTGGCGTTGACCAAGTCACACAAGAAACCGTGGTCGAAGGCCTCATTGGCGATAAACCGACATCGACAACCGAAACGTTGCCGACGCCTGCGACGAGCGAACCGGCAGCGCCCGCGGCCCCAGCCACCCCTGCGACTCCAGCCACTCCCGCTGGGGAGCCCGTGGCTCCAGAAAACGGACCTGCGGCGGTCGATCCGGCCGCAGGACCACCGGGATAGCGAGAATCCCTACGTCGCACGTCGGTCGAAACAGCCGACTTTAGACGTCGCGTGGCTGATCCCAGATTGGCCGCGCTGCGAGACAAAACATGGTGGTCTGCAACAGACCTTGATATATTGCATTAGCGCTTGATTGGTATGTACCACCGACCCCTTCGCGACTGCTCCACTCTTCTTAACGGCTCACTTTCGGGGAACAGACATGGATTCAAACAAAATCAAAGACATGGCCATTCGGCACGTCGAAAAAGTCGTGCTTGGAATCTTTGTCTGCGTCTCTGGATTTCTTGTTTATCAAGCGATGCAGTTGCCTGATTTTACGAAGCAACCCACTCGACTTCGCGATGACGCGAACCGCGTCAAAAACGAGGTGGATGATGATCACACCGACGAGATCATTCCGCTGCGGGAGCTATCGAACTTTGATATTTTGACGCGTACGAAAAAGACGCTCGAAGCGGTCGATCCCGTGCCGACTTACGATCTGGCCGAATGGCAAGAGATCCCTCGCAACGATGCCTTCAAGCGACGGGACCCTCAACTCTACGCGCCGTTGGCATTAAAGATGAGCGGAGTGATCGGCACGATGGCAATTCGCTCCAAGGACGGACAATATGAGTTGGCGGAGCTTGAACCCGCCGATCCCGTGGTCGTCGTGGAGGAGAAAAAAACGCGTCCCAAACGCAAACCCAGACGTTCTCGCCGTGGCGGTGACCCATCAATGGAAGGGATGGGGATGGAAGGGATGGGGATGGAAGATATGGGCCTCGGAGGAGAGATGGCCGGGATGATGGACGGCGCCGAGGGCGGCATGATGGATATGATGGGCGGAATGACGCCCGCGGGACCTCCGGTACGGAGACTCGACCCGCAAGACAATATGTCGATCTATCAGGTTCCGGCATCGTTGTCGGACTTTAAAACCGGCGCTCCCATGAAAGCGGCTCCGATGGTGGCGCGGTTTATCGCGGGCACCGCCGTCATTCCCCACAAAGCGATTTACAACGCCTTTCGTACCGCATTGGCGGATTCCACCAACTACCGGCCTCAAGACCGTGACACTCCCAAGTATTGGAACTTTCAAGTTCAACGGGCGGATGTCACCGACCGACCGGTGGATCAAATCGCCGAAGGGGATTGGGTGGTGCGAAAAGATCGTGTTTTCCACACCCAAGTTGCGGCCGTCGTATGGGCGGGTACCGCCCCTGAGCTCGTGCCCAGTGACTACCGCGATGATTTATTGACGATGTGGATTCCTCCCATGTTGTTGGACGACTACTCGAATTTCGTCTTGCATCCGATGATCCCCATGATCTCGAAACTCGAGCTCGAGTTACAGAACAAACCGATCCTCGAAACGGTCAACCCGTTCGAACGCATCAACGAAGACGGCACCTTCAAAGGGATCGATATCAATCGCACGGATGTCAATTTGAATGCGACCACAGGTAATCCAATGATGCCTGGAATGCGTGACATGGAGGGGATGGCGACCTCTTCGTCTCCTTATGGTTTCGCCGGAGTGGAAGCGAATCCAGTCGAACATAAGTTGATTCGTTTCTACGATTTTGACTATTCGTTTGACAAAGACTCCCCTAAACCTGGACGCAAGTACGTCTATCGGATTCGTGTTTCGGTGAAGGACCCCAACTTCCCCGACAACCCGTTGCTGCAACCGCTTGCTAAAACGTTGCACCCCGAGTCCTACGAACGCGTCAGTGCGTTGCAAGCGAAAGCAGAGAAGGACTACGCTCCTGTGCGAGCACGTGGGGGGCGAGATCCAATCAGCAAGTTCCGCCAATTCGAACGCTGGACGCCATGGAGCGAACCGAGTGACCCGGTTTCATTACCCACCGAAAACACGGTGCTCGCAGGCCCTGTGGTTCCAGCGGCGGTGAAAACAATGAAGTGGCAAGGTCGAAACGTTCCGTTTGCTAAGAACGAGCCGACTGGCAAAATGGTGGTTTCCAAGTTTGATACCGCATTGAAGACGCGAGTGCCAATGCAAATCGAAGCGACCGAGGGAACGGTGCTTAGCAAGACGGCCGATTCTGCCGATGTGATTGACCCACTGACGCTGGAGATCAAAAAGCTCCCGAAAGCAAAAATCACCAATCGAACGACCGTCATCGCACTCGAAGGTGGCAATCCACTGCAGATTGTGACCAACGATGAAATGAAGGAGCCCGGCCAGTACTTGTTGTTCAAGGACAACGGAGAACTTGACGTTTCCGATGAAATCGACGATATGCAACAGTACCGAATCTATTCGTTTGCCGAGGAAAGGGGCGAATAGCAGCGGCCCCGGCTCGCAGATACCCCGGCTCGCTGACACCCGGCTCGCTGACATCCGGGCTCGCTGGCATCCGGGCTCGTTGGCGTCCGGGAGGGCGCCCGCCGAATCCCTGGGGGCGTCTTCACCAGCTCTAGATAGCGTCCGCGGACGCATCGTTGTCCATGCCGCGATCATGGATGATCCTCGCTCGCGGAGGGCGGCATCTTGTCAACGTCTGAGAGTCTCCGATGACGCCCGAAACCACGCGTTAGCCACGCGCTGCGATCGTGCGCGTCCCGAGCCATGGCGAATCGATGGCGACACTGCGCTCAGGCAGTATCTCCGCGGCTCGGGGCAAGAGTCGCGCCGAGGCAAAACTCGGATGGCCCGACAACAGCAGCGGTAGCATCGGAGGGGTCGCGTCGGCTAACTCGCCAAGCGTCGCGTCGCCCACATGTCCCGTGATTCGAGAATCCAGAATCGCTTGATTTAGCAGGGTTCCAAAGGGCCCATACGGATGTTGCTCTAAGACCGACGCCCGACGCTTCTCGAAATAAGTCTCAGGGGTAACCCGAGTCCCAAATTCAATGTCGATATGCTCCGCCGCCGCCAAATCGAATTGACCGCGGTATTCATAGATGTCGATCAGCAACCCGCGTGGATGGGGGTTTTCGGGCTCTCGAGCCTGCGCACGTTTTGCATCGACAATCGCTCGCTCGATGTTACCCAAGAACCAATACGATCGAGCGTGATCCACTTTGGCGATCACCGACATGGGGTTCAACTGGGTCGCCTCGCGAAGCAATCGCAAAGCGTTCTCCGCGTTGCCGCGAGTCAGTTCGAGCAACCCGTATTGATGACGCACTTGCCAATGGTTGGGGGCGTCAATGAGCAGCTTATCGAGTTCCGCTGCGGCTTCGTCATAGCGATACAACGTCTGCCACAACAGCATCGCGTTGGCCAATCGTGCATCGATTGATTTCTTATCCAAGGCCAACGCATCCGAAACCGAGTTGCGAGCCGCTTGGATCAATTCGAGCGATTCGCTCGATGGACTTTGCCCCGCTAGGGTAATCGACGTCAACGCAATGCCGGCAATGGGTGCCGTGTAACCTTTGTCTTGCCTGCGCGCGGATTGAAAACAACTGAGTGCTTTCCGCATTCCTGCGGGGCTGTCGGGATCGGCTCGCGAAACGCCGTCGACAAGGCAGCTAAAGGCTCCCATGTGCGGCGGTGCGAGTTCCTCGTCCGATGAAGTCAGCGATCGGCCCACGGCGGTCGCCAATTCCGAAGCAAAACGAGATTGCTCAAGCAAACTCTCGCCCGAAGGGGAGAGGAAATTTTGCCCCCACAATTGATTGCCGGTTCGCGACGAGACGATTTGAAGGCGAATTTCGTCGAACGATTTCTGCCCAATTTGAATCGTTTTGAAGCTGCCTGTGACAAGCGCATCGACCTCGAGCTCCGCACCAATGTGTCGGAATTGCTCGGGTTTGGTCGCTACAAGCGGCCGAAACGGCGTCACATTGACGTCCTTCAATCGACTGAGTTCATTGACCAACAACGCCGCTAATTCGTCGCCCCGATCGACCACTTGGTCCCCCAGTGGAAGTCCCGCTGCGTTCACCGCCAAGGTGGTGGATTCACCTTTGGTATCGGTAAACGACAACACGGCCAACGAATTGATTCCACGCAGCGATTCCGTTGGGTCAGGAAAGGCGAGTCCGACCGCCAGTCCCCCGAGTGAACCGCCGGCCAACAATTCCATAAAACGACGGCGTACAAAAACGCCAGCTCCATAGCCTGCGGCACTCTGTTGTTGAATCGGATTGAGCATCGGACCGCGCTGCCGCAATCGCAATGCGATCTCCTCGGCCGAGGCAGGCCGTTTGACGATCTCTTTGTGAAGACACTCACTGATCAAGTCCGCAAGCGCGAGATCGGATCGTCGCACGACGGGGTCTGTATCGGGTACAGCCTCAAGGGTGGATGCATAACGGGCGGTCGGCGTCGCTCCATCGAAAGCACGCTTACCGTAAAACGCTTCGAACAAGATACAGCCCAAGGCAAAGATGTCCGCCGCAGGGCCGGCAACCTCGCCGCGCGCTTGCTCGGGAGCCATGTAGCCGGGAGTCCCCATCACGACTCCCTCGCGGGTTTGCGCATCCGAATGAGGCTTGTCGCCCCCCACCGCGTTATCGAACATCACGCCCGCGGATCGCGAGAGTCCAAAGTCAAATAGTTTGACCATCACCGTTTGGTGCGGTGCCGCGTCCGAGGAGTCCACTGGGGAGTGGAGGGAATCATCTTTGCGGCGCATCACCATGATGTTTTGAGGTTTTAAATCTCGATGCACCACGCCACTTCGATGAGCCACCGCCAGCGCGTCGGCGACTTGAGCCCCGATCTTGCGTACCGTTTCGGCGTCGCAGTTGGTCTTCGCTAAGTATAGATCGAGTGTTTCACCGTCGAGCAATTCCATCACGGCAAATGGATTGGAATCCGAGATGCCGACATCAAAAAGCTCGACGATATTGGGATGGCTTAGGGCCGCAACCGCACGCGCTTCCCGTTCAAAGCGTTCCCGTAACGAGGCTAGCTGTTGAGGGTCGCGTGAGACCCTTTCCACCGCTAGCATTTTAATCGCGACTTTACGATTAAGCCGCATATCCATCGCTTGATAAACAATGCCCATGCCTCCTTGTCCCAATACATTGGTAAGGACATAGGGACCGATTTGGTCGCCCATCGCAAGGGAGGACTTGGTATCGGCAGGCACGCTCGGCGTGGCGAACGTGCTGAACGTCGTCTCCTGTGCCGCGGAAGCCGCATGGGCGATCTCGTCGCGAACCGCGATCAATTCGCTGCGCAATAGATCAGCGTATTTTCCGCCCTGCTTCTCAACGACACTGTCAATCGAAGACGCGTTCCCGGCGCGCAGCGCACATTCGTAATCAAGGCAAATCGCGTCGAGCCGTGCCAACTCAATCGCGGTCAAGTCATTCATGTCCATCAAAATTCTCCAATGTCACTCGAACGATCGCCGCACTCATTGGACATGCGTTCATCTAGGGACTCTCGACTTCCTTGGCTTCGGACCACATCCGGCGAATCAACTGCAATCGTCGCTCCACCGCTCGCTTGCTTAATTCCAAACGTTCGGCGATCTCGTCGACCAGGAACCCATCCATCCGCATGACGGCGATTTGGCGAAGTTGATCGTCGCCCAACTGATCCAGCAACGTCTCGCAGGCCTCGGCAAGCTCCGCTCGGACATCGGGAGAGGTGACATCACTCGCCACATTCCCAATCCCCACCTCGCGACCTTGATCGTTGGGGTCAACGAAGACCGATTCACCACGAATGTTGCCCCCTCCTCGTTTTTGCCGGGTGTGGTGCCGTAGATGCGCATTCACTTTGCGTGAGGTCAACGTGATCAACAGGCCCCAAAGATTCTCCGGCCCGCGAAGATCAGGAAATTGGTCTCGCCGTACTCCCGCGATAAAACTTTGAAACGCAGCGATCGCAATGTCTTCTTCATCCGCCGCTCGTCGCAAATTCGCCGGCATTCGCTTCGCCGCTAAGCGAACGAGACTTTGATAATAGTCATTCCATAACTTCTCCGTAGCCGCCTCGTTCCCGATACGGACCTTTTCCAACAATTCGAGAAACTGTTTTCCTGATTCATCCATACCTCAATGATAGACCGTGGGGGCCTATTATGGGAACGTGGGTTACCGCAAGGAGACAATTACAACCAAACAAAACGCCCCCTTCCACAGGAGGGTGCGGTAGCATGATTCGGGGCCCTTGTATTGCAGCTTTGGCAGGGGGGGCAAGGTTTCGCAGCTTTTTGAACGCCCCATTTTGAACGCCAAGCGATCGCCCCCCGTTGACCGACGCCGTCGACCGACACCGCTTGGTTGTGGAACGGCAAAATGCGGTTCGTTTTAACGCCATCGGCCGCGAACACCGTACCGTTGCCGTCGACCTAAGGGAGCGACGATCGGATCAGTGAAGCATCCCGCGTGCATCCACCGTGGAGTGAGACACGGGTTGGTCGCCGTCGACCAGCACGAGTTCGTTTTGCAGGTTGACGCAGGGGCAAATATGATTGGGCAAAATGCGAACGCGGTCGCCGACCTTGGGGCTCCAGTCGCTTTGCTGCAATTCAATTTCCCCGTGCTCTTCGCTCAGACGCGCCAATTTTGCGCCAGGGTGATCGATCAGGTAGCCCAAACCCGATGTCGGATCGGCGCCGCACAGATCGCTTGAGAACATCTTGCTGCCGGCATCGATGACCGCTTTGCCTTTGACCGCCGTGCTAATCACCGTGGCGTGAACAAAGGCTGCACAATCTTCGAACTCGGCACATTGCCATCGCACGCTGTTCAAATCATTGAAGATATACGTGCCCGGGCGAATCTCTGTGATCTCTGGGATCAAGTGAGTGTATTTAGCCGACGGAGTGGAACCACCCGAAACGATTTTGGGGCGGAGTCCCGCTGTATCAAGGGCATCAATCACGGCGACCAACGTCTCGCGAACGTCTTCCATTCCCGCAGCAACACTTTGGGAAGTCGGCAACACCTGGCCGGGAAAGAACAGGACTCCGTCAAACCGCACGTTCGGCAGTGACTCGATCAATTGTGCCAAGGCAACCGCCTCCTTCACCGAGGCGATGCCGGTGCGATGGTGACCGACGTCCAAATCAATCAACAATCCGAGGGTGGACGTTGAATTCGCGAGCTCGCGAGCCGCGATGCGCTGTGCCGCTTCCACACTGTCAATGCCCACCCGCACGGTGTGATTCTCGGCAAGCGTCTCAAGGAGTCGCAGACGAGGAGGGGTGAACGACGGATAGGCAATCAGAATATCTTCGGCATCGATCGCAGCGGCGAGGGCTTCAGAGGGTTTCGCCGACGTCAAACCAACCGCCCCCATCTCAAGCTGCAACTGTGAAAACAAACGCGACTTGTGCGTCTTGATGTGCGGTCGCAACGCAATCCGGTGCCCAGAGGTGTAATCCGCCATCCCCTGCAAATTATTACGGACGGTTGAGACATCGACACACAACAACGGTGTCGGCAGGTGTTCTATGGGTGAGCTTTGCACGGGAGGGAGATTCTGATCGAGTGAGGAAGGAAACGGGAAAGGTGAGACGAGCATCAACGGGCCGCACTCGTGCGGGTTATCCTAGCACGGCTTCGCCCCATAAACTTGGATCTTCGAGCACTGGATACTCGGGGCCCAGCATGAATGTTTGCCAACCAAGTTCACGGTCAACGACCGCATAATACATGCCGATGCGCGGCTGATCGGTGGGGTCAAATCCCGTCAAGGCACTCGCCGGCACAAACCCTGACATTTGATAACCATCATGTCGCGGGTAAGCCGCGATTTTTAACTCGGTAGGCGATACCGGTTTGGGATTCGCGCGAGCTCGGTTAATGGGAATCCAAGCGGCAACAGGATTCTCGCGTTTTGGCCCGCCCCCCATTGGCATCCATAAAAAGCGATGACAGTACTGAGTCGCCCGGTGAATCCCAGGGCTACAACGGGTGTCAATCCAGAAATGGAATCCATCGCTGTCGTCCAAACGTGAATCACGACACCAAGGCAATTGGCGTTTGCCCACGACGCTGATGTTCAATCCAATCCCGTTAGCGTTCCAAGCCATTCGCACGTCGGCGAACACGGGGCGATCGCCCAAGGCACCAAACGATGGCAAACGACAGGACTCGGGGAGCGTCAATCCCTTGCTCGTCCACGTCATCGCATCCTCTAACAAGCGGATTTCGAAACGGAACAGGAACGAGGGATCCAGCAGCGGCTCGGGTTTCGTTTCGGGGGGGGAATCGCTCAAAAGAGAAACACTTTTCGAGAGTTCAATTGGTTCGGGGCGGACACAACCCTTAAAGCCTAATCTTTCTCTCCCACGGATTCCATCCGCCACCGTTGACCGCAACGCGTTGACGAGCGATGCCATTGACCGCAATGGGTGGTGGGTGATGCGAGTTGGGCACTGCGTGCTGGAGAAGGCGACGATCCCGTACGCACCCAACCAGCGAAAAAACCCCGGCAAGTTTCCCTGCCGAGGTGGGTGTCGCTGCGATCCGGCGAGCAAGCGTCGCGGTCAGCAGTGCTGAAGAGAGCGTGCTCGCAATGAACTCGAATCCACTACCAATTGAAGTCCATTCCGACGTACGCACCGTGAAGCAATAGCGAGTCGTTGGCGTACACACCGCCGCTCGTTTCCACCGCACTGTAATCTTGGTCAAGCGACCCGGTGGAGGTTGCAACCCCCGCAGCACCGAGCATGCGATAGCCACCGCGAACGGTCCAAGCATTGTTGAGACGATAACCGAGGCCCAAGTCGACTTCGCCGAGTCCCGCCAAGACGGTATCGCTCGAGTCGCGATAGACCACATCCGATGGCATGGTCGCTTCATAGGCGAGTGCCGATTGGGTACCGATTCGCTGAGTCATTTCGGCACGGTTACCGTAGACGCCGAACTTGCCACCAATGCCGAGGTTGCAGCGATTGCTTAGGCAATAGGTTACCTTCGATCCGTATTGATAGCCAAACAAGTTGTTTTCAGCATCGACGTTGTAGTACAAGTCGGTCGCTCCATAGCCAGGCATTCCATTGATGTTCGCTGCGAACTCAAACGAATCCTTGAATTGGAACCAGCGGAAACCATGACTCGACGCAATTCGAACGCGACCGCTCGTGCTACGGACCAAGGGGCCAGTCGCTCCGCCGTAACCATTACAGCCACCGCCCAGTCCGAGATTGGCTCCAATGCTGCCCAGTGCACCGGGGGCACAGTCGCCTTGGCTGCACATCGCCGCAGCGCGTTGAGCTCCCATCAAACCGAAGCTGGTCAAATTGACTTCCAAACCTTGAATGTCAACGTCACGTCGTACGCGATAAGCGGCGGCACCATTGTACAGGCTGTAGACGGATGCAGCTCCCGTTCCAGGGTCGACATCGATATTCATCCACGAGTCAAACGGAGCGTAAAGCATACCACTCGTGACAAGCGTCTCCGATTGACTGGGGTCAAAGTTCATGTAGCTGACGCTGAGTCCGTAACGCCCACAATCCAAGTAACGACCGAATGTTAGGTCGTAACCCAAGGTCGAGTCAGGATCCACGGCGCTTGTCGTGGTATGAGTCCCATAACCGGTGTCAAACGCGAGCAGACGACGAGCATGGTTGTTTTCCATTTGCCAAAACAGCAAATTGAATCCACCAAACCACGGTGACAAGTTCGGGCGTGTGCCGGGAGCACAGCTGGCTGCCGAACTGCAACCGGGATCACCGTAGCCTTGAGCGCTATAGCCGCTGCCTTGGTAGGCTTGGGGGCCGTTGAGCTGCGAATAGCCATCGAAGTGATGAGCGGGCGAGTTCGCCGGTGCAGCGAACCACTGCTGTGGTGCCTGATGAACGCCGCTTTGTGAATAACCTTGAACGTTTCCGGGTGGGCAAGCGACGTCACTTTGCGCGCCACCGGTCGTTTGATAAGGAACGGCCCCATGAGTTGGAGCGAGAGTGGGTTGCCCCGGAGCGGGCTTGGGAGCTGCGGGCTTGGGTTGCGGGGCAAGTTGTGGTGCAGGAGGAGCCTGTACCGGCGCTCCCGTTGGCGCCGGCAAGACCTCTGCAGCACTGTTGCCTTGCGATTTCGCTGCACCGCCCATCGAAACGGTGTGCATGTAACCTCGCGGCTGCGCCGTCTGCTGCGGCAAGTTAGGTTGTTGCGGGGGAACGATGTTGAAGTTGTTCCACTTGGAAGGCGCACTGTATTCGCCAAACGAAGGGCCGTTTTGCGCTGTAGCCATGGTACAAACGCTCATGCCAAGGGCAATCGCGACGCACCGCATAAAATTGGTTTTCATCTATAAACTCCTTTTTATAACTTTCACCAAATCATCGAACCGGATGAACGAAACAAGTCCAACTCAATGCATCAGAGCATTTCACTGATCCGGATCGCACAGGTTCTTGATTGTGCGAGCTGATGATCGGCGTGTGGTCCGTTACCCAAAATTGTTAAGTGCGAAGTCGCCATCCAAGGACGATCCGTTTCATCCAATTGCACTCTGAGTGCGCAACGAATCCTTCTTGATCCTTCACGATTTGTTTGCTTTGGACGGCTGACCTCTCCCATGTTTGATCTGATCGTCATTTGGGTGGGTCGTTCTGTGCATCTAATACGGATTGAGACACGCAGTAGCGGTATTGATGACAGCACGACAGTCAAAATGGTTGCGATCCCGATTAAGGGATTATTGCCCTTAAGCAGAGGAGTCGACGCAATCGCTACAGGTTAACCGCGCGAGGCCGGTGCCACCGCCAACATCGTGGTTCAGAGCCCTTAACGGCGGGAGCGGCCCGCGTCCTTACCGGTTGGGACAGCCCGCAGCGGGGACGGCAAACCGCCGGTCGGCACGCAGCGTAGGGCAACAAAAAACGCTTCTCGAATGGTCGAGAAGCGTTTGCGTGCGGGGGGGCGGCGATGGTTGCGAACGGAGTCGTGGCCGCAACTCCATCACGCGTACCGATCATGACGTACCGATCATTCGGAACGCACATCCGCTGTCAGCAATGCTTTCGCCTGAACCGAATTGGCACCCGAAGTGGTGATAACGACCGGTTTTCGCTCATTCCCGGCCGCCGTGGTCGGGGTAAAGGTCGTCTCTAACAGAAACGTGGTATTCGCGGCCGTCGGGCGTGCGAATTCGACGTCCCAACCCTCGCACTCGATCGACTCGATGATCACCGCTTCTTGGCTTCGGATCACCAATCGCTTCGTGATCGATTGCCCCGGCTTGACGCTGCCCAACGCGATCGACTGGGGCGAAATGCTGAGCAAGCTTTCAACTTGGCCGCAAACTCGCAGCGGAACTCGCGGCATCGAACGGTCATTCGTAATGACCGTGACCTCGTCTTGAAAGAAGCCTTGAGGAGCATCTTCCTGAATCACAACGGTAATTTCATAGTCCGCTCGTCCACTACCACGACTGATTTGCTTGAACGAAGGCAATAACCAGGGACTGTTGCTGACCACATCGGTCACTTGCCAATCGTCGCGTCCCGCATACAAAACCTTGGATGTCTTGGATTTCGTCTCCCCTTGAGTCGCCCGGCCAAAGTCGATCTCGCCGGGATGGAACACCATGTCACTACGGATGTAACCATCCACAACCAAGCGCGCTTCCGCATAAAACGGCTTGTCCACCACGACGGTCAACGTCGCTCCCTTCTTGCCACGAAAGGTCCCCGTATTGAAGCGAGCCAAAATTGACCCCGTTTCGCCAGGCTGAATGTATTCGGTTTCAATAATCGGAGTCGTGCATCCGCAGCTCGCACGCACCGATTGAATGTGCATCGGTTGCGGGTACGGATTGGTCACCGGAAATCGAAACTCGGTCTTCGCCGCCACCGCCACGGTGCCAAAATCGTGTTTCTTCACCTTGAAGACTTGGTCCGACCAATCCTGCGATTGTGCCGAGTGGGCATCCAGTAGGCCAACAGCGAACACACAGACACTCAATCCCCCTAACACGAGGGTCCGAGTGAAGTTTCGTTGCAGATGATTGAACATTTTTATTTTCCCGTAATAGCAACCGAGCGAAGGTTTAAGAACCATTCTCGGAACGCTTCTTCGAGGGGGGCGCCGCATGATTCTTCGATAATGAACGAATAGCTCAATATTTGTCAGATTAACGGTGTTTTACGATCAAGCAAGCGAAACTATCCTAATTCCGTAATCAAAAAATGGATTAAGAGGTAACGGTTACATACGCAACAGAGACATAGGCGACATGGAGACAATAGGCACACTGAGTCAATTGCAATTTTTGAGTCAAGATCATTTCCGGCGCCTGCTCCAACCTGCAACGACGATTTCTCGCCTCCCCCCGCATTACGAGGCATCGCAGCCGTTCGCGTCCTACCGCCAATCTCGCCGTGACCGATCCGCCGCACCAGGGAGTTTCATTTAGGGTGTCTCGGAGGAGACTTTGGCAACCGCAGCCGACTTGGCGTTCACGCGATCGACTTTGGCATCATACAAAGCGGTGACAAGGGATTCGTAGCCACGAACCATCGAGTCGAGAGATCCGGTAGCCAAGACATGCTGGCGTCCGATCTGTCCCATTTGTCGTGCCGAGGTGGGATCACCGAGCAGACTTGAGACGGCGTGGGCCATCGCAGGAACATCTTCAGAGGCCACCAAATGGCCCGTTCGGCCTTCGAGCACCGACTCGGAAATCGATCCGACGTCGGTAGCGACCACCGGGACGCCGCATGCCAACGCTTCGAGAATGGAAACGGGCGAGGCTTCGTTGAGGGAGGTCAATGCGAACACATCCAAGCCCGCGACCAATTTCGGCGTGTCATGTCGCGTGCCCAGCAGGTGCACGTGATTGCCAAGCTTGAGCTCATCGCGTCGTTTCTCGATTCCCGCTCGTTCGGGACCGTCCCCGATCAACACCCAATGGGTTTGAGCGAGTCGTGAGTGTGGATTTTGATCGCGGATCAAGGCGGCTGTTTCCAGCAACATCGTATGATTTTTCTCGCTCCGCAGCGCCGCCACCAAACCGACAATCGGTGCCTCGGCGGGAATGTCCAACTCTTGCCGCAGCGATTGGCCTGCGGTGGACGATGGAACAAAACGCTCGCAATCGACGCCGTTGCGGATCACGTGGACTTTTTCCGCAGGAAATCCTTCGAAGGAAGTCATGAATTCGCCATGGGAATCCGCCACCGCAATGAAGCCGTCGGTGATGCCCGTCAATTGACGATTCAGCCGCCCCACGCCATCGGGCCATCCGGTTGAGTGCAATGCCGAGGTGATCACCGGGACGCCAGCCAACTTGGCGGCAAGGCGGCCCCAGAACATCTTGTCTCCGGCGCCGACCGTGACGATGACATCGACCCCGCGACGGTGCATCAAATGAGCCAGCCGCGGCAAGACACGCGGGTCGTATTTCCCCGCCAACAAATTCGTATGAACCTTGAATTCGCTCGCGATCTGATCCCCTAGCGGGCCTGCCTCTTTGAGACAAACGACTTCGGGGATCACGTTGGCGGGATTCATCCGTCGCATCAAATTGACCAGCAACGTTTCGGCTCCTCCTACAGGCATGCTCGTGATCACAAACATGCACCGCAAGGGAACACCTTGACGACGTGCCGACACAGGACGATAGATTTGTTGAAAGCGATGAAGCATAAGATCGATGGTGTTTCTAGTTGAAAATTGAAATTCGATCGCGGCAATCGACGGTCCTTGGGGGGGGATCCATAGATCCTGTACCACAGCCGAATGGAATCGTGATGGCGTTAGTGGTGAGTTCCGTTTGCGATCACAGACCGACCGCAATCCTGTTGATCGCAGTGCCGGCGTTCCCCGAAGGTCGCTGCGACGCGTGGCCACGCGTTAACGTGTATTTCACTTCGGGCTCACGTCGCAATTTGTGTGGATCAAAGCTGAGCCAATTTCGCATGCGAGAGAAATTGGGATCACCATGAAAGCGTCGAATGTGAAACGAGTCGCGGCCGACGATGTTGTACGAACCAAAGGCACTGCAGAATCCCAGCATGCCACAACCGTGAACCGCATCGATGACCGTTTGCGTCAAATGTTGGGGTAAGCCATAGGGGACTGCGAAATAGCGGACCGGACGCCCGATCATTTGCTCAAGTTCGTCTTTGGCCGTGGTAATCTCGTGGTGCACCACGGTGGGATCGGATCCCTGTGAAAAATCGACATGATTGCGGGTGTGCAGACCAATCTCGATTCCCGAATCCGCGATGTCACGCAGTTGCTGCAAGGTGTTTGGGGCGAGCGGGACCCCCGCTTGGACATCATGCGGAAAGGGCCGTCCGTATTTGACGTGGTCGATGGCGACGAAATAGACACACGGAATTTGACGTTCCGCCAACAAAGGCAGCGCGAAGTCACAGTTCTCGGCATAGCCATCGTCGAACGTAAACGTGACCGTGGCACGCGTGCAATCACACTTGTCCACTCGGCGTTGCAATTCATCGAGTCCGATCAATTCAAACGACGCTTGGCAATAATCGACGTGACGCGAGAACTCCGCTCGCGAAAGTGTCCAATCGTTTGGATGGGTATCGGCAACGCGGTGATAGAACGAGACGCCCATCGGCGACTTGCCTTCCCGCGAGAGCTGGCGATTGCGTAGCGACCGAACGGGAGCCGCTAGCTCGGCTCGCGCCAGCAATGCTGCCGATTTCAATAGATTCATCGATCCGTTTACCTTGGAGGCCGTCGTAAAAAAGTCGGAACCCATTCCGTGTCACTCTCGTCTCTCTATAGAGGGTCTAGCCCACAGACGGGCGATGCACGCACAAACAACGGGTTTGAGCGAGGGGAAGCTGACGCATCGAAACGGTCGTAAGGTTGGCACCGATCGTAACGACGGCCGCGTTCCCAAGAGATCGTCCGAGTTTTCGACGCTCGGTTTACGCTGGCGACCGCGAAACGACTCACGCTCCGCCGTAATGGCAGAACCTTCATTGAGGGGAGGTGGCCTCTTAAAGAGTGCGTTTCGAACATGCGGAATGCCCAAAATTTGCGAAGACTTCCCTGGCGGTTCCTGAGTGGCGGGAATTCCTACTCCAATCATCCCACGTGCTTGCCACGCTCAAAAACGGCGGACGCTCGACGCGTTGTGGATCTCGTCATCACGAGCAGGGGACGCCGGGCAGGAGGGGAGGAGCGTAGTCCCCCCACAAGGCGTCGGAGCCGAATTTCTTGAGAAATCTTCGCCTTGCCCCCACCCAGGCGACCCCTTTACCTTCTCCGGAATTCAGATTGGGAGTTCGTTGCCACGCCCCCCTCCGACTGGCTTTGGAGCGGCGTGAAGAGGCTGGTTTAGCTCAAAAAACGACTTAAACGACCAGGACGAATCGACGCTCACTGACAAGAACATCCATTTTCGCCGTCCCACTGACCTTGAAATTCTTGTTATTCTATGGATGTTTCTTGTTATTCTATGAGTGTGATAACCGGCACTTGTGTTCAAAACGAGCGTCGATAAACCTGATACGTTCCCACCTTCACCAATCCCCCCCCTATTTCTCTCTACCGCCGAGGCCTGAAATTCGCATGAATCACCCGACGAACTCCACATCAAAAGCTTGCTCGCAAGAGCCACTACCCACACGACGCAAATTCATCAAGAAAAGCGGTGCGATTTCTGCCGGGGTTGCTTCCACTTTCGCGGCCACTCGCGTGTTGCGTGGCGACGAGCCAGCGGAATCCAAACCGGAACCGATCCGTTTGGCGATCGTCGGTGCGGGAGGACGTGGAAGCGGTGCGGTGAACGATTCTTTGACAATCAACGAAGGCGTCAAATTGGTCGCCATCGCCGATTTGGAAGAACGCAAATGCCAAAACCTTCGCAAATCGCTGTCGAACCGTTTCCCCGACAAGCTCGATGTGAAAGACGGCGACTTGTACCATGGCTTGGACGCTTACAAGCGAGTGCTCGACAACAAAGACGTCGATGTGGTGATGTTCGCCACTCCGCCCGGTTTCCGCGCTCCCTACGTACTCGATGCGGTCGACGCAGGGAAGCACGTCTTTGCAGAAAAGCCAACCTGTGTTGACCCGGCTGGATATCATCAGTGTCTCGAAGCGGACAAGAAGGCGCGAGCCAACAAGACCGCGATCGTCACCGGAACTCAGTACCGACGTCAAACCAACTACGTCGAAGCGATCAAACGAATTCATGATGGCGAAATCGGCGACATCGTCAGCGCGACCTCTCGCTACTGCTCCAACGGCATTTGGTATCGTCAACGCAAAGAGGGTATGAGTGACGCCGAGTACCAACTTTACAATTGGATGCACTTCATTTGGCTCTCCGGTGACCAGATTTGTGAGCAAGCGGTTCACAACATCGACACCATCAACTGGGTGATGGGTGGACCGCCGGTATCGGCCTACGGTGGTGGCGGACGCTTCACGCGTCCGGACGACAGCGAAATGTGGGACAACATGGCCGTCGACTACGTCTACCCCGGCGACAAAGTCGTCTCGTTCATCTGCCGTCAAATCCCTTCGACCAAGTCGGATAACAGCAATGTGATCTACGGCACCAAAGGAACCTGCACCATCTTGGGTGCCAACTCCGGTGCGTCGATCAAAACGCGTGACGGCGAAGTCACTTGGGAAATGGGCGGCAACATTGGCGATGCGTACAAGCAAGAGCACAAGGCGCTCGTCGATTCGATTCGCGAAGGCAAGCCGATCGTTGAATTCGCCGAAACCGCCGCCAGCTCGCTGACCGCGGTACTGGGACGATTGGCGGCCTATACCGGCCAAGCGGTCACTTGGGACTTCGTGACCAACGAATCGAAAATGGATATCGTTCCCAAGGATTTGGATATCAAAGGCCCCGGTGCCCTCCGCGGTGTGGCAATCCCCGGCAAAGAAGAGCTCGTCTAGCGTTCGCTTCTAATCTCGTAGCCTAGGCGTCCACTCGGTCCAAATGGCCGTTCGTCTAGGCTACGCAGAGCCTCCTACCCTTCTTGCGGACGCCGTGGTCACGCCCCCTCGTTGTGATCGCCTCCTCTTCATCCAACGTCAATGACAACGCCCTCGGCATCTCAGGCTTATCCACGAAGACAACTTCGACGTCAAACTCAGCGGCCTGAGTCGCCTTCATGGCGGCAATCGATGTACGACATCATCTTCGAGGCTGACACTCCGGCCGGGCGATGGTTCGATATCGGTTTACTTGTGGCGATTCTCGCCAGTGTGTTGTTTGTGGCTTTGGAGACGCTCCCCGAGCTACATAAGCCGAGTGGCAAAGACACCCTCGCTGCGCTCAGCACCGCCGAATGGTTTCTCACCTTCCTGTTCACGATCGAATATGGGCTGCGACTGCTCTGTTCTCGACATCCGCTCCGCTACGCGTTTAGCTTTTGGGGCATCATTGACTTGTTGAGTGTACTGCCAAGTTATTTGACGCTCATCGCGGGCAGTGGATCGCGCTCCCTACTAACGCTCCGCAGCATCCGGCTACTACGTGTTTTTCGAGTGCTAAAACTCTGGCGGATGATGAACGAAGCTGATGAGCTTGCGTTTGCTGTTTGGAATGCACGGAACAAGATCGTGGTCTTTCTAGCCGTCGTGCTCGTCGCGGTCACGATCAGCGGCGCATTGATGTATCACGTCGAAACGTTAATGTTCGATGTAGACAAAACAAGCGGTGTCAACGAAGCCAGCCAGTTCACTTCGATTCCCCAAGCGATGTATTGGGCAATCGTGACGATGACCACCGTTGGCTACGGCGACATCGTTCCCAAAACCTCCATTGGAAAACTCATTTCAGCACTCCTGATCCTGCTCGGATACAGCTTGATCATCGTGCCCAGCGGGTTTGTCAGCGCCGAGTTAATTGGTTTAAAAACCGACACATCCCGCCACCAAGAGCAGCACGCTTGTCCGGTATGTGAAGTCTCGATCCATTTGAAAGATGCGCAATATTGCCACCGCTGCGGAGCCCCTTTGCGATAGCGTTGCGAAGCGGGTTGCGGACCGCTCACCGATCCCCAGACGTTCCGTTTCACACCGGCAATCGCGTCCCCTAACGTGGCTTGCTCCGGCGCAACGCTGGCTCCGCCTGACTCGCCCCCACTCGCCTTACCGCCCCCACCGCGAAACGATCAGCAACGTGCAGATCCAAATCGCGATCGAGCATTTGGCGATGCGTCTGCAGCACGAGCTCCGGACGATTGTTGTGTTGGGACAAATGCCCAAGGCAGGCCCATTTTAAACGCGAGCCCGCTTTTCGGTTTATCAGGTCCGCACATTCCTCGTTGGACAAATGACCGAGCGAGCCGCGGATGCGGTCCTTCAAGTGCTCTGGATAGGGGCCATCGTGAAGCATCGCCGGATCGTAGTTGCTTTCTAAGATCATGGCATCAAGCGTACCGACCACGTGCTCGAGATCGCAATCGACGTGACCGATATCGGTCAAGATTCCGAATCGGTTAGTGCCATCGTCCACGACGAACGCAACACTTTCGCAGGCGTCATGCGGCGTGCAATGGGTTTCGACACGAACGTTTCCGAAAGCCAACGTGCTGCCGGCGCGAAAGTGATGCACGTCATCAACACGGCCGAGCCCAGATTTCTTGGCCGTTGCCCGCAACGTTTCGGCGGACACATGAATGGGTAACCCAAACTTCCGCTGATACACCCCCATACATCGAGTGTGATCGCTATGGTCATGCGAAATGATCAATGCGTCGACATCACGAATGTCCCGGCCATGAGCGGCGAGTCGCGTTTCGGCTTGGACACCACTGATCCCAGCGTCAAACAACAATCGAACTCCGTCGGCTTCGACGTAGACACAATTTCCGTTGCTTCCCGATTGCAATGTGATCACTTCCATGGCGGCATTCTACCGCTGCGGACATCGAGTTCTAGTCCCCGCCGCACGACGCGTGCGTTGCGCCGTCGGCATCGGTGGGCCAGCATCGTTCAAACCCAACGCCCCCCGGTGGCGCCTCCACATCGGTATCTTTTTGCAAAACGCGGCCGGGAACACCGCGATCTGTGACACCCGTCGCGCCCGGTGGTACACTTGAGGAAGGAGCCATTCGGAATCCACTCCTGCGACACCATTGATGGAACTGCTGTTTGGACGGTAGCGATTTAGCCACCATTTCGGTACACCACGCACATGGTTTTCACATGACAATTGACCACCACAATCCTGAAGTTCTGACCACAGTCGCTGACGATGTCGAAGCGGCCGTGATCACCGCCGCATTATCGGCGCGTGGCATCAAGGCCACCGCGACAGGCGGTTTCACCGCAGGCTTTCGCACCGAAGTGCCGGGACATATCGATGTGATTGTCAGGCACGAAGACCTTGCTCGCGCAAAACAAGTGCTATCTGAAATCGAGCAAGAGCAAAGCCACGTCGATTGGTCCAAGGTCGACGTCGGCGACCCCGAAGACAATTGAACCTTCCCGCGATCCCGCGATGCTCTCGTAAACGCTTTGTGATCAAGGCGTTACGCAATTTTGGAGCGAAATGACGGAATCAAGATCATCCCACGATGCGTAAGTTTTGAAGCTGCGTTCTTGGGCTCGGCTTCCAATCCCAGCGTTGCGATGTATGGCCCGTGGATCAAATTCGCAGGCCCATGCACTTCACGCTCGTAGTTCTCCCCCCAGCGGTGCGTTTCGGGGGTGCTTGATGCCTGCCGTGATCCCGCAGAATGGGTTAAGATGCGTCACGAAACGAGGGACGAATGCTTCTCGACCTTTATCCTGCCGCGCCCCTACATCATCGCTTACCGATCTTATGACCTCAGCCGAAATCTTTAATCGTCTCGACGAACAACGCTCCAATCCTGGCGAAATGCTTGAACGAATGGTCGTCCACTTTCGTGAAAAACGGCAGCCTATGGAGTTATTCGAAGCGCTGAAGATGCGCGTTCGCCATCAACTCGGGCTGCAGCTCTTGAGCACCGAATCCGAACCGGTTCGCGCCGATGAGGTTGAGCGTCAATTGGAATCAGGCTTGCTCGACGCCTGTCGCGAAGCAGGGGTGATGTTGATCGAAGATGGCAAGGTCGGCGAGGGGTGGATGTACTTGCGACCGACCGGCGACCTTGAATTGGCTCGCAAGCTGATCGCCAAAATTGACATCAATGACGAGAACTACGATGCCATGATCCAAGTGCTGCTGCATGAGGGCGTCGATGTTGCACGTGGCTTTCAAGCGGTGATCGATCATCAAGGCACCTGCAACAGCATCACCTTGTTCGAGCAAGCGGTACAGCAACGCAGCAAAGCGGATCGGCGTGCCGCTGCGTCATGCTTGCTTGAGCACCTTTATCACGAGCTGGTTGTTTTGGTTCGCGGCGACATTGTGCGCCGGGAAGCTCCTGCGGACGAATCCGAAACGTTGTCCGAGATGATTGAAAAACGAAAATGGATTTTGGATGAGGGCGGCTACCATCTCGACACCACTCATCTCGCATCAACCGTTCGCATCGCCGCAATCCTCACCTCCCCAAGCCAGCTTCGCAAGGCGTGGGAATTGACACAGTACGGGCGTCGATTGGATCACCAGTTCCAGTACCCCGGCGACGAACCTTTCGTCGATTTCTATCCGGCCTACTCGGCCTATTATCAAGTCTTGCTCGGTGAGAATGTCGAGGCTGGTTTGAAGATGTTCGAGCGCAAGGCGAAGAGCGTCGATGCGACTCAACATGGTACCGCTGCGATCGAGAGCTATGTCGAGCTGTTAGACCGCGTCGGTCGCCAAAAGGAAGCCATCGAAGCGGCCGTGACCTTGGTTCCCGATGCCGTCCCGTCCCAACGAATCGTGCCGCTGCTATTAGAAATTGCCGCGCGTGCGAATGACCAAGGCGTCTATGAGCCGATCCTCGACTATTGCCGTAAACACAACGATATCATCGGCTACGCTGCAGTAACCCACGTCGCAACGTCGTCGTAGGCCAAGTCGCAGGTCTTCATTGCAGAGGGCACTTCCCCATCGCGCTGACGGGCGATGGGATTCCCCGCCTCGCGATTGCATCGATGCCCATGTGCATCCTGCCCGTGTGTATCGATGTCCGTGTGCGTCGATGCCCGTGTGCGTCGATGTCCGTGTGCATCGACGCTGCGCAACGTCATTTGATCGCGAACGAGATCCCCCAAACAAACGCGATACAGAAGCGATCTACAAATACATACCGACGAAGCCGCCCCCAGAATCGCTTTGTTCTTCGATCGCTTTGATCCGCTCTTCGGTTTTCTTTAGATCCCCTGCCGCGATGTAGCGATTAAATTCGACCATCACCGCATGCTGCACACTTTCGGCAAAACTGGTGACCATCGGTTCGGTCAGCCACTCACAGGTTTCTCGGATCAGTTCGACGTTGATTTCAAGCGCCTTGGTCTTGAGATCCTTTTGGCCCGTCATCACGGTCCCCTCAAAGGCGAACTCGAGCATTCCGATCAACGGATCGTTGGTTAGGTAGTAGCGGCAAATACCGCGATGCAAGTAATACGTATTGTGGGTTCCATGACGCTGAAAGGCGGCTTTGACACGCAACACAAATTGCTCGTAGACCGGTGACGCATCAACGGGCGCATCCATTCGCGAGACCGTGCGAAGCGGCAAACAATCAAACTCGACTTCAACCCATTTTCCAAACATTGCATTTTCCTATCCTGTTGGAACGCTCATTTCCAGCATACCACGCTGGTGAATCGGCTCCGGCCACAGACGCAAACATAATCGATCGAGCCGATGCCGACAATTCGCGGCAATACCACCATCGTCCTGCCGTCCGTATCGCGTCCCTGTCACACCCTAAGCAGC
Source organism: Novipirellula galeiformis (assembly GCF_007860095.1). NCBI lineage: Bacteria > Pseudomonadati > Planctomycetota > Planctomycetia > Pirellulales > Pirellulaceae > Novipirellula > Novipirellula galeiformis. The sequence continues at coordinate 171,227 of NZ_SJPT01000007.1, forward strand.
ACCTTGTCTCGCTACGGTTCGCGATTACAAATCGTGCCGGTCACAGCGACTCAGCGTGACGAAAATCAACCGTTCCAATAGAGTGGCGTTCAAGTCGTTCTTACTTGCGAACTCATCCGCACCGGCTTCGACACAGGCCATGCCGAGCTGTCCATCTTCCTGGCCCGTCAACACGACGATCGGAATCGAGGGGGACGACTCACGGAATTGCTTGACCGTTTCCACACCGCTACTGTCGGGCAACTGCAAATCCAAAAGTACTATGTCCAACGACGCGCTGCGACGACTTTCCTTGATCGCTTGCTCCAGTGTGAACGCCTTGTGAACGACAATCGACTTGTTCATCCGGCGCAGCATCTCGACCGTTAAAAACAAATCGTCTTGATTGTCCTCCACAACCAACACTTCCACCGCATGCTTGGCGGACTCGCCCGATTCAAGCGGACGTGCCGACTCAAGTGCGGCAACCACTTCGGACATCGATTGAAAACGCCCCTCCGGTTGATAGTCCACCATCCGATTCCAAATCGCAGCCAGCGAAGCGGGAACGAGGTCCTGGGGACAATTCTCAAGCGTCTTGTCAACCAATAGACTCGTCAGCTTCTCATTCAGCGAGGATCCTTGGACTCGCGACCGCCCGGTCAACAGGTAGAACCACGTCGCGCCAAGTCCGTAGACATCCGACACTTTGGTTGCCGCGGCAAGCGAACGGGCTTGCTCGGGCGCCATAAAATCCAAGGTGCCCGCGACCGACTCAACGCCGGTTTGAAATTTCTCGACACTGGCGACATTGCGGTCCGCCGTTAACGTCGCTAACCCAAAATCGGTAATTTTGATTCGCTGGCCACCGTCACGCAGTAAATTCCCCGGTTTGACGTCTCGATGAATCAAACCGCGTTGATGAGCATGCTCTAACGCTCGCGCGGCTTGCAAAATCACCTCAAGCGAATCCTGCCATCTCAACGGTCCATGTAAACGAACATAAACATTCAGATCGGGGCCCGACAATTCCTCCATCACAATGTAAAGCATTCCCGAGTGCTCGCCGACTTCATACGAAACGACAATATTGGGATGGGCAAGTGTTTCAACCAGTTCCATCTCGCGACGAAAACGCTCACTCACTTGAATATCGCGAAGCACCTTGACCGCAACCACGGCACCGCCATTAATCGTGGTCGCTCGGTAGACTTGACCGCTGCCTCCCTCGCTTAACAATTCTGCGATCCGATAATCGCCAAGCTGGGTTCCATTAACAAGATTGTAAAACGACCAACTTGTCTCCGATTGGCTTGCCAACACGGCGGCGATTTCATCTTCGACCAACTTCAGTTGCGCGTGTGAGAAACGCTCGCTGCAGCGCAGTCGCTCAACCACCGTTCGCTCCAGCAGCGATTTCTTGATCACCTTGGTCGGCGATGGCTCGATGGATTGAGATGGATCGACATCGGCGGCCAACTGCAATGGATCCCCATAGGGGGCTTCGCCGTTGCTCGATTTGTGTTTGGGTTGTTGATAGACTCCCGAACTGGAGATGAACGAACTCGTTTGATGGACCTGCTCAATCGGCAACTCATCCGATTGGACCGGAGCATGATCAAGCCCTTGTATGTCGTCCCCCGAATCGGAATCGTTGACTGTCTGCGACTCCCAATTTCGGAACAGCACGATCGCAGTGATGCAAGCGAGTGTCACTGAGTGACGAACCCCACCGAAACGATCCACACCACCCCAAATCAGCGGCAGCACGAACCCCGAAACCGCCACCACGAGCACCCACTTAAACAGCACCTTCGAACGCCTTGATGCAACGGCAACCCCTAACACGGTCAGAGCAATCGTGAGGGTCGGGTAGATGCCGGTCATTTCGGCTATCGAAACACCGATGCAAAACAGCAATAGACAGGCGTCTAACGAGGTTGATTCTCGAATGTTCATTAGGAAGCTTGAGCCTCCTCGGTCCAATTGAGATCGCTTCGATCCGAACGACGAATGGCCAAGATGCGCACCTCCAAAACAAAGTGCCAAGTCCCCTCCGACTCCCCCCCCCAGCGCAAATCGATACTCGCCCCCAACCGAATCGCCCCCCGATTGCCAGCATTATCGTGATTCGGCATTCATTGCCCTTCTAATCAACATGGTAGCCGATTGCGGAGGTGAAAACCGAAACCGATTGCTAAGAAGTGTCTTTGATTTTCACGGTCACCGTGAAATTCGCGTTTGCGAAGTTTTATCCCACGGTTTGATCTAATCACTCTCACTCAACCTTGCTAAAAGCATGTACGACGCACACCGCGTTCCGGCACATTGCCCTCAACTCTTTTCGGAGAATCCTAGGATGGGACTACCTTTTTCGGCAAAAACCCAGCTCCAATCGATCAAAGAGATTCTTCACGAAGTGGCTGAACCGCTCGACATGAACGTCTCCGTGCGGTTGTGGAATGGCGAGATCGTGCCGCTCGGCAAGAAGGTGGACAGCGATTTTATCATCGCCATCTCGGGCCCCGGCGTCGTGGGTTCCCTTTTGCGCTGGCCGACCCTTGAAACGTTGGTCCGCTTGTATGCAACGGGCCACGTGGAATTCGAAGGGGGAGATTTGATCGAGTTCTCCGAAGCGTTGAAAACCACTCGCTCGAATCGTCAGCAGTTGAAACAGATCAGCAAGCGAATGCTCGTCAAACGAACATTGCCCTTCCTCTTCGCCAAGACCAACGTCAGCGATTTGCGAGAGGGATTCCGTGACGACATGGTCGGCCGCAACGAAGCCAAACGTAAAAACAGCGACTACATTCAATTTCATTACGATGTCGGAAACGAGTTTTACAAGCTGTTTCTCGGCAAGGAAATGCAGTACACCTGTGGCTATTTTCGCGACTGGAACAACTCACTCGATCAAGCTCAGCACGACAAGCTTGATATGATCTGCCGCAAACTGCGTTTGCAGCCCGGCGACACCATGTTGGACATCGGTTGCGGATGGGGCGGCTTGATATGCCATGCGGCAAAGCACTATGGGGCTAAGTCGCATGGAATCACGCTGTCAAACGAACAATATGCTTTTACCAAAGCCAAAATCGAACAACTTGGACTCACCGACCAAGTCAGCGTCGAGATCTGTGACTATGCCGACCACAACGGCATGTACGACAAAATCAGCAGCATCGGCATGTCCGAGCACATCGGGATTGCAAACTACCCTCGCTACTTTGCCAAAATCAATTCGATGCTCCATGATCGCGGAGTGATGCTGAACCATGCGATCGCGAGGCGTGCGAAGCCGACGGCAAAATCGGCTCGCAAGATTCGTCCCGAGCGGAAATTTTTGCTCAAATACATTTTCCCCGGATCTGAGCTAACCCCCGTCGGCATGACGACGGACTTTATGGAAAACAGTGGCTTCGAGGTTCACGATGTTGAATCTTGGCGTGAACACTACGCGTTGACCACCAAATTCTGGTGCCAAAACTTATCCGCGAACAAGGAAAAGGCGATCGAGTTGGTCGGTGCCGAACGCTACCGATTGTGGGTCGCTTATCTAGCGGGCGCTTCGGGCGGTTTCACCAACGGCTCGATTAAATTGTTCCAGGTGGTGGCGACAAAACGGGCGTCCAAGGGACTCTCGGGCATGCCACCGACTCGCGATCACCTGTATCGCGCCGCGTAAAGGCTCGGCACCGACGTCGTTTCCCACTCCCACGATGGCGAAGGAGTTCCACGGCGAGCAGGGCACGCCCCATCGCCGGTAATTAAGAACCCACTTTGAACCTGACCGCTGGGCGGTTTGACGATGGCAAAGTAAACTTCCCTGCATGGCCATCACCAGTCATGTAATCGTTCTGTTAGCGAAGATGTTCAGTGGGTTCACGGTGCGTTGGGTTGACTGCCAACCCGACACCTGCCAACGCATCTATTTCGCTAATCACACCAGCCATCTCGACGCCGTCGTGTTATGGTCCGCTCTGCCGCGCGAAGTGCGAGCGGTCACGCGACCTGTCGCAGCCAAGGACTATTGGTCCGGCGGTTGGGTCAAACCCCACATGGCCAAAGCCTTCAACGCGATGCTGATCGACCGCAAAGAGATCAAGGTCCACCAGAGCCCAATCGATTCGATGCTTCGCCAAATGGGCGACGTCTACTCGTTAATCGTCTTTCCCGAAGGGGGTCGCTCTTCGGGTGATGACGAAATGGGAGCGTTCAAAAGTGGCCTCTACTACATGGGCAAGAAGCGGCCTGATCTGGAACTCGTGCCGGTGTACATTGATAACGTCAACCGAATCTTGCCTCGCGGCGAGTTTCTGCCGGTGCCGCTGTTGAGCTGCATCACGATCGGACCGCCGATCTTTCTCGAAGCGGGTGAACCTAAAACCGAGTTTCTCAAACGAGCCCGCGAAGCGGTACGCCGCCTAAAGGACGTTTAACCGCCCCGACGCTCGCAATGGCATCCTTGTTTCGGTCGGTGAAACGGCGCGGCTGTAGCCCCCGTGGCCGACCATTTGTTCTGCGTCCTGCTCTTAAACAGACGCACTGGCGAGTGCAACTACGGATGACCGAAGGCCGCGAACGACTACCCGGCCAACCACAGCTACCCGGCCAACCACAGCCGAAGCATCTCGACGCTCATCGTAAAACTGTTCAACACGATGTGAACGACAAGCGATGGGGTGATGCGTCCGGTTTGGCGATAAAGAAATCCCAAACCGACAGAGAAAAAGAACAACGGGATCGCCGCAGCGCCTTGGTTTCCATGCATCAATGCGAAAATCAGGCTCGTCAAAAACAGTGGCCAAAGACTTCTCGGCCGCCAAATGTCCGCCGCATTCTCGTCATCGGGATCCAGTGCCAACTCGTCTTCATCGGGGCGATCGGCGAACGATTGCAAACTGCCTTGCAACAGCACGCGAAACAGAAACTCCTCTACCCAGGGAGCAACCAAAGCTGTTCCCATGAACAGCACGATAAAGAAGACGGGCGTCGGTGATTGTTTCATCACATCCAACACGGGATGTTGATACTCGACCATCTGCGAGGCCAATTGGGCGATCAGCAGCGTCGGTGGAATCAACATCAGCGAGGCGCGCAATCCGATCACGACGTCGCTGCGTTTCCACACCAAGCCAAGCCGCTGGGCAGCATCGGGTCGGATAATACGCAAGAAGCCGAGGGTCCCGGCGAAGGCAATCAAACCGCCAACCGATTGCGCCGAAAGCCCCGCGAGCAATGCGTCCGAACTTGCCGCCTCTCCCTGGACCGCCGGGGGAATTTGCCCCAAGGCAATGAACAACTTCATGGCCAACAGACTGATGACCAAGCTCAACCCAAACATCAGCATCGCGTCCGAAACGGCCCAGAACGGACGATCACGCGACTCCGCAGGCAACACCGCGTCGCTCCACGATCGATTCGACCGGAGCACGCGATGAATCGTTTTGCCCCACAACCCTAGACAGCCCGCAATCACCAATACGATCGCACTCACCGCCGCTACGTCACCGATTTCCATTTCGCGATTCCGTTACTCTGCGTCCTGCTCGCCACGCATGATCCGAGCGGCCGCGATCGTGTAGTCGTAGCCAGAGTAGACCGTCAAGGCGATCGATGACCAAAGCAAGACCGTCGCGGTGGTTTGCAACCACGGAGCGACAGGCGTGCTTATCAAACAGAGCAACGCGGCGACAATCGCGGCGCATTGTAGAACCATCTTCCACTTGCCTAACCAGCTCGCTGAAAAATCGCCCCCCCCACCTTCGATGATCCCACGCAGACTCGTCACCAACAATTCACGGCCGACCACGATGGTGGCCATCCACGAGGCCACGCCGGAACCGGTGGCTTCCACCAGAGCGATGAAGGATCCGCAAATGATGATTTTGTCCACAAACGGATCGAAGATGCGGCCCAGCTTCGTCACTTGCCCATACTTGCGGGCCCAGTATCCGTCCATCCAATCGGTCGAAGCCGCGATCAGGAAGATCACCAGGGCGGTTCCGCGATATCCCATCGGAATCAGTGCCATGACCGCGATCGCGAGCAAGAAACGCACCGAGGTGAGTGCATTGGGGACGTTATAAATCGACTTGGATGCCGCTGAGTTCATTGCTGGATTCATGCTCATTGATCGTGCCGTTACAAGTTCCAAGACTAACAGATCACGCCCAAATGCGAAGTGGTGCAAAATCGCAAACCATCCGCACGCAACCATGCTGGAACTGCTTGAGCAACCACAAGACGTTCTCCCCAGCCCAGAGCCTGAATCGCAACGTTTGCTTCGCGCGATCAAGAAAAGAGTCGCCCCGCCCCGGATGCCGACAAGAATCACATCCTGTAGCGACGAACTCGGATTTTTCATCACCCGACGCGTGAGTTTTGAAGTTTCGCTATTCGATCCGTTCGAGGCCGAATGCTCCGCAATTTGCCTAGGTCTCGTCCATGGATTCGAACCATCGATGGGGGCCCCATTCCATGGTTTTCTTGGCCCCCGACGCGCGGGACTAGGCAAACTTCCGAGGCTTTGCCCCGGACGACAAACACGCAACTTCAAAACGCGTGAGCGTGGGATTCATCGTAGAGTCCCCTGTGATTTTTTCATTGCCGCCCGAGTTCGCTGCGGTTATTCGCCGAGCGACGCTGCGATCAAATCGTAGCCGTCCGCCGCGACGATTTCGCACTTTTTGATGTCACCCACTTGGATGGACTCGTTTTCGTCCGAAGGCGAAACGTAGACGATTCCGTCGATGTCGGGGGCTTCGCACCGCGTACGACCGATCCAAACGCCCTCTTGCTCGGGCAACGGTGCATCGATGATGACATCGTCAATCGTGCCGATTCGGCTTTGCACCCATTCAAAGGCAATTTTTTGCTGGACGGCCATCAACTCGCCTTGCCGACGCTCCGCCACTTCTTTGGGCACGCGGTTGGGCAACTTGGCTGCCGGCGTGTCCTCTTCGACCGAGTACGTGAACACGCCGAGGTGCTCAAAGCGTTGCTGCTCGGCGAAATCAATCAATTCGGCAAAGTCCTCGTCCGTTTCGCCGGGGAATCCCGCGATCATCGTCGTTCGCATCACGAGGTTGTCGATTCGCGAACGCAATTTACCGAGGATTTCTTCTTGCAGCGAACGCGTCGTCTTGCGTGCCATCCGTTTCAGCATCGTGTCACTAGCGTGTTGCAGCGGCATGTCGATATACGGCAACACGCGTTTGGCACCGGCGAGTGTGTCGATCAGCGCGTCGTCAATGTACATCGGATAAAAGTACATCAAGCGAATCCACTCGACCGAATCGATTTTGTCGAGTTCGGTCAACAGTTCGGTTAGCCGAGGCGTGCCATACAGATCTTTGCCGTAATACGTCGTATCTTGGGCAACGACGACGATCTCTTTAACACCGCTATCGCCGAGCCGTTTCGCTTCGTCGATGACTTGGTCCATCGGCTTGCTGTAATGCTTGCCACGCATTTTCGGGATCGCACAAAACGTGCACAATCGATCGCAGCCTTCGCTGATCTTCAGGTAGGCAAAGTGCCGAGGGGTAACCGCACTTCGCACCGCATCGCTGAGTGGCTTGATCGGCGCGGGACGGAAAACCTTTTGCTGTTCCTCGACGCCCGATTGCAATCGATCGATGACCGACACGATTTCGTTTCGCCCAAAGACGCCGATCATGGCATCGATCTCAGGTCGCGCCTCCAGCAGTTTCCCCTGTTGACGCTCTGCCAAACAGCCGGTGACCACCACATTGCGAATCTTGCCTTGCCGTTTCAGAGCCAACATTTCGTCGATCGCCCCGAGCGACTCATCGCGAGCCGAATCGATAAACCCGCAAGTATTGACGACGACAAAATCCGCATTGTCGACGGAATCGACCATCGCGTAGCCGTCTTCATCGAGCCGCCCCAGCATTTGTTCGGTGTCGACAAGGTTCTTGGGACAGCCGAGGCTGATGACCGCATAGCGGCCGCGCTTGCTCGAATCGTCGCCTGCAGGACGGTTTTGCAGAGGGGAGGGCGTATCGGAAACGACAGGAAGTTGCATGGAGTGCACAGAACTAATGGGCGTTGATGGCTCAGCGAACGAGAATTTTCGCAGGGAATGGTGAATTAAACCCAAGAAACGTCCCATTGGCTACCGACTTTCTCAGGATTCCCCCCGTTATTTTGGCTTCCCGCCTGTTTCTCACCTCCCGCTTTCCCCACTAGATCCAACCCTCAAGGTCCCCTAAAACGCAACATGATTCGCCGCATGGGAGGCTTTCGCCCCCCTCGCTTACTTTTTGGGCTGCGACGACCGCTCCGACACTGGAATCGGCTTGCCTGTGTCCCGGTGGAATGAATCCGGAGTTAAATTCGCCTCGCCTGGGAACTGATCCGCCGTCTCGACCTGCCATTGGTCCAATTTCCTTCGCAACATCCCCCGCACGCTCGCATACTCTGATTTGCCAGCGAGGTTGACAATGCAATTGGGATCCGCGACCACGTCAAACAAATACTCTTCGGTACCCTGCCGAAACATGCACTCTCGCTGGGCCTCGGTCAATTTCCCAGCCTTTTCGAGGGACCGCATCTCCGCGTACGTCGGGCTGTTCACGGCATCCGCAGGCGGGGTCCCTACGGTGTTGGGCAACCAATTTCGAACATAGCAAAATTGTGGGGTGTGAACGGCGCGCTCGAACGCGCGATAGTCGTGCCAATTGTGCTCGGCATAGGCAAACTCACGCACGCCCTGCGATCCATCGGCCAGCGTCCGAGCGAAACTAACGCCTTGAAAACGCTCCAACGGCGGTAGCCCTGCTAACTCAAAAATGGTCGGCGCGATGTCAATGGAACTGACCAAACTTTCACTGCTCGATCCCGCTTGTACCCGCTTTGGAAAGCGGACCACCCAAGGCGTCTTCACCCCTGGTACATGAACACGTGTCTTGCAATAGGGAAACGGTCTGCCGTTATCACTCATGACCAAAATGAAGGTATTCTCGGCAACCTGTTGAGCGTCGAGTTCCTTGAGCACCATGCCAACGTGTTCGTCAAAACGACCGATCTCGTCGTAGTAAAGGGCAAGGTCATCACGCACCGAGTCGGTATCCGGCAAATACGGCGGCACCACGATTTCGTCTCGCCGGTGCGGACGTTCAATCGCTCCGGGGTGATAGTCGCGATGCGGATCGGTGTGCGCCGCCCACAGAAAGAACGGCTTGTCGCGAGGCCGACGCTTGACCGCTTCGACCCAAGCGTCTCCCATTTTTTCCGCTTTCGAACCCCGTCGATATTCCACTTGATCGGAAACCGCATTGCCGAGATGCCACTTTCCCACCGCAGCGGTCCAGTAACCCGACTCACGCAACGGCTTCGTCATGATCGTTTGCGTTTTGGGAAGCGGCATATGCAACTCGCCGGCCCCAGTATTGTGAGGGTAACGCCCGGTCAGAATCGACGATCGACTTGGGCTGCATGACGAGCAGGTCAGGTACGCTGAATCAAACCGCATTCCCTGCTGGGCTAGCCGGTCGATGTTCGGCGTTTGGATCGACGGATGACCATAGGCACCACAATCGTCCCAGCTCATGTCGTCAGCGATGAAGATGATAAAGTTGGGACGCGCATCTTCTGCGATTAAAGGACATGCCCCAACCGCAACGAGACACAACACCAGCGTTTGGATACAACGAGCCCCAGAGAACCTAGCCAACATTTCAAACAGATCCTTATTCGCTATCAAGACTTCAACGGCGTACTTCGCCAAACAACATTCCCCGAACAACGCTTCCGTCGTCGCGAGCTCCACGCTCGTTCAACCCAAACAATTCCCGCTTGGCTGGTGCCCGGCGTTTCCCATTCCCGGCGTTTCCCATTCCCGGCGTTTCCCATACACTGAGCAGACCATCAAACTCCACCTGTCGAACCCCACCTCCAGCTTGACTCCGCTGGACTCGCACCTCAGCTCGATTGAGGGCTTAGCTTGCATAATGTCCTTGACATAATGTCATTGGGTAGGCACGGCATCGATACAAATCGAAGTCGCTTCCACTGCTTAGTCGTTCGCCTTGGGCGCCCTCGTTTGCGTCGCTTTCTCAAACGCTCGCACGCCACCGACGACCGGCAATGACAATCGAGTCGCATCGACATCGACCGTCAACTCGGTGCCCGGTGTGGGCCGCAGCGTCACGTCTCGGTCGCTCGATAAAATCATCAACCCAATCTGTTGCCCCTTGGCAATGATTTGATCATCGGGTTGGAGATCAAACGTGACGTCATAGAATCGCCCCGGCTGGAGCGGTTCGCTTGCGGTCATCGAGCGATGGTTCTGAGGATCGGCCCAGCCGCGGGTGATAATGTTGTCGGTGATCTTGGCCTTCTCGTCATCATTCCACGGCAGCGAGACGAGCCACACCGAGAGATTCACGGCCGGCTTGCTGCTGGCCAATTTGATCTCAATCGTCGCAGTCCCCGATACATGCAGCGGTTCTTGCAGCGTTTCGGAAACGTAGAGCAAGCGGTGCTGGGTCCATTCGGCTTGAGCAAGCGATTCGCCACTGAACGAGAAATTGTCGACAAGCGTTTCGTTGCCTTGACCGGGAACCGCGGTGGTCACGAGCGTCCCCTGTTGCGGGGCACCGGAGGTCAGATGCAACACGACCGGAGACGCCATCGGGTTGGGATAATCATCGTACGCCGTCGGTTCATCGTGCTTCGCATCTTCTCGCACGATCCAAGCGCGCGGGTCGTTCTCGACCCCATTTTGAACGCCATGCAAGTACCGTGTGAACCAGCGATTCATCATCTTCATCGGCGGTGGCCCTCCATGTCCATCTTGGTGATAGTACGTTTGCGAAGGAATTCCCTTAGCCTTGACCGCTTGGTAAATGCGATTGCTATGCTCGGGGGTAACGTTCCAATCGTTGAAGCCGTGAGCCATCAACACAGCGGCTTTCAGCGGAGCAAGGTCATTCAAGTAATCACGTCGGGCCCAAAAGTCGTTGTAATCGCCTTTGACACGGTCCATGCCTTCGGCCATTTCTTTATCGCGAACTTCACAGTCACAAAAATCGCGGCGAGCCGCATTTCCGCTGTGAATGAAATCGTACAAATAGTCGACGTCTTCCCCTAAATAACCACCTGGGTGGCGCACCAAACCGTTGGAACGGTAGTAGTGATAATAAGAGGTGTTCGGCGCGATAGGGATAATCGCCTCGAGGCCCTCGACCCCGGTGGTAGCGGCGGCCAACGGGATCGTGCCGTTGTACGAAGTGCCTGTCATTCCCACTTTGCCAGTCGACCAATACGCCGTGACCGGTTTGTCGCCATCCGGCGTCGTAAACCCTGGCGCACGACCACACAACCAATCGACCACCGCTTTTGGCGCCAACGATTCATTGTCCCCCCCCAGCGTTGGACAGCCTTCGGATAGCCCTGTTCCCGGAGCCGATGAGTGGACGACAACGTAACCGCGTGGCACCCACTCGTTGAGGTGCGACTTGGAGATGATCGGTCGTTCGATTTTGAGCTCGATCTCGGGCATCGCTTTTCGGGGCGGCGGCTCCGCGCCTAGCTCGTGACGCACGTTCCAGAAATACGCTTCATCGCTCGAGCCCACGCCACAAAAGTAGGGGCTCGAAATGTAGACGACCGGCAATTTGAGTCCCTCGGAATCGGTTTGCCGCGGACGCGTGACATCCACATGCATCCGGTCGAGCTTTCCATCGCCATCGGAATCAAACTCGGTTTCAACCCAAAGGTCGTGCCGAAGCCAACGATCGGGATCGTTGAAACTCTCGACCACCTGTGCTTCCCCGTCCTTGAAAACCGGAACCGCTAACCTTGGTTCTTCTCCGTTGGCCGGAAACGAAAGCAAAACCAGGCCGCAAAGCAGCGCCACGACAGGTCGATAGGAATCCGATGTCATCATGCGGGGTGATACGCCAAAGCAAAGGGGCAGAGCAGGTGGGGCAGGAAAACGCGCGAAGCGGTCTGGCGCCGCGCCGCAAGCATGGGCGGCCACCGGGCTCAGCGCACTTGGCACCGATTCATTGGAGGCGAACTGATTGGGCCCGCTAGCGAACCACTTTATCATAGAGCGGCAACGGAAAGTCGGGCTCAATCGTGCGTGTATTCAGATACGCGGTCTCAAGTCGCTTGACGATTTCAGGGTTCGCCGCCGCCAAATCATGCTGTTCCGCGCGGTCGGCATCCAAGTCGTAGAGCTCCCAATCGCCAACTTTCTTTTGCAGCAAATTACGCCGAATCGCTTTCCATTTCCCCTCGCGAATCGCCACGATGCCACCATATTGCGGGAATTCCCAGATCATTGGACTCGGCCGCTCGGGAGTTCCCTGGGATGTCAATTCCGGTACCAAGTTCAGCCCATCGAGCGAAATGCCCGACAGCGATGACTCGTTTTGCAAATCGATATTGGCCACTGCGCTGAGCGTGGTGAACCAATCGGGAAAGTACGAAGGCATGTCCGAGACCGAATTCGCTTGAACCCGCCCCGGCCATTTCACGATACACGGGATTCGGATTCCACCTTCGAAACAACTGCCCTTGAAACCGCGCAAACCACCGGTGGAATTAAAAAACGTGCAAGCCGCTCCGCCCACATGAAATTTGGGATTGGTCCTGCCGTGGGTGGGGCCGTTATCGGAGGTGAAAACGATCAACGTCTTTTCGCTGAGCTGGTGATCCTCTAGACGCTTGAGGATGGTGCCGACGTGTTCGTCTAGATCCGAGATCATGGCCGCATAGGCGGCCCGTGGACGCGGGTGCGGAAGATAGCCGTTGTCGCCACGATAGGGACCGTTCTCTTCGTCCCAAGCGGCCGGATATTGGTCCACCCACGCTTTGGGCGGCTGCATCGCGACGTGAGGTTCGACAAACGGCAGGTACAGAAAGAACGGTTCGTCTTTATGCTTGTCAATGAATTTGACCGCTTCCTCAAGGATCAAGTCGGGCGCATAGTTTTCCGCTTCGTAATCTTCCGCATTGATATCGCCAGTCGGTTTGCGATCGTGCCCAGGAATCGGGTATTTATTAATTCGCACCTCGCGTTCATTGTTATCCAGAAAAGCGGGGTAATAGCTGTGTGCATTGCTTTGGCAATTGTAACCGTAGAAGCGATCGAACCCTTGCTTGATTGGCGAGCCAGAGGTGTTTGAGGGTCCGAGTCCCCATTTGCCGAATGCGCCGGTGACGTAACCGGACTTTTTCAAGACCGACGCGATCGTGACGGTGCCCTCGTTCAGTGGCCATTGTCCTGGGAAAATGCGTCCGTTGCCCGAGACACGGTTTCCACGCACCTGGGCGTGAGCCAAATGTTGGCCGGTCATCAAAACGCACCGCGCCGGTGCACACACGGGAGCTCCAGTGTAATGCTGAGTAAACCGCATTCCTTCGCTTGCTAAGCGATCAAGATTGGGGGTGCGAATTTTCTCCTGGCCGTAACAACCGAGTTCACCATAGCCGAGGTCATCCGCCATGATGAAAACGATGTTCGGTCGGTCCGGTGTGGCGGCTGCGGTCGGCGCGATTGCCATCAAGAGAACGAGCGGCGTGAACCCCAAGCAGCGGACAAAGCCAACGAATGCATTCATGTTTAAACCACGTTTGTAACGAGTGACATGTCACCATCCGTGTGAGCGTTGCCGAGCTCGCGGTGAAATTTCCCCAACGCTAGCAGCGTGGAATCGAAATCGCCTCAGTGAAATCACAAGCCTCGATGGCTGTTCCGTTGATTTTCAACCACTGATTTTCGCGACGAACTTCGCCATGGGATGCGTCGTCAACGTCGCCTACTGCTAAACCATCTTAGTTCGCCGCAACGCCGCAACGTCAACCTAAAATTGGTGACCGCGGCGCGGACCGTGCTCGGTCAACGTTAGAATTTCAGGGCCGTTATCGGTCATTAGCAAGGTGTGCTCGAATTGCGCCGAGGGCAGACCATCTTTGGTTCGCACCGTCCATCCGTCTTGTTTATCACACCGAGTGTAGCGGGATCCGGCATTGATCATCGGTTCGACGGTGAAGCACATACCGGGAAACAGACGATCGCTACGACTTTCACGATTTGGGTAATGGGGGATCGACGGATCGAGATGGAATTGTCGCCCCAATCCATGACCGACGTACTCTCGCACGACGGTAAAGCCTCGTTGATGGGCTTCGGGGACAATCGTTTCGCCAATGTCACTGACACGACAACCCGGCGTCAACGCATCGATCGCAAGGTACAAACAATCAAACGCACACTGCGTTACCGCGCGTCGATCATCGCTCACTTCATCGATCAAGAAGGTTTCACTTTGGTCCCCATGCCACCCGTCGACAATCGTCGTGATATCCACGTTAACGATGTCTCCAGGCTGCAGCTCATACGGTCCCGGGATGCCATGACAGATCACTTCGTTGACGCTCACGCAGCAGCTTTTGGGATAGTTTTGGTATCCTAAGGTGGCCGCGATGTGCCCGTGATCTCGCGTCCACTGGGCGACCAAGTCATCAATGCTCTGCGTGGTCACGCCGGCGACAACGTGAGGCCGAATGAAGTCCATCAACTGTGCGTTGACCCGACCGGCACGCCGCATCGACTCTTGTTGAGCCTCGTCCAGGATCAATTTCTTTTGCTTTTTAAGCATCAAACCATTCTCGCAAATTTGACTTAGCGCTGCATCAGATAGAAAAGAAACGCGGAGCTTTTTCTCCCCGTCCAACCGGAGATCATACCAAACTGCGGAGGTGATCCCAAGCATTAATTAGTCGTTGTTATCGCCGCGTCCAATGGCAAAAAGGCTACTCGATTCCATCGGAACCGAGAAGCCTTGGGGAACGCGGAAGGACTCGTCCAAGCAAACGGGCTTTGGAACGGGCTTTAGAACGGGCTTTAGAACGGGCTTTAGAACGGGCTTTGGCTTGTCGCAAGCGGCCGAATTGGCATCCGCTCGCTACTGCCCCAAAAGCCGATTGCAAGCCCGGCAATTCAATTAGAAGCCTTTAAACGGATGCGCTGCGGAATCCTTCTTGGCCAGCATGTCGTCCACGGTTGGCGTACCCGCCATCGCCGCAGCCAACGCTTGCTTGGTCGCTTCGTAGTTGTAGTTGTAGATTTTTTCGTCGTCTTCGGCGTGCGGGTGAATGAACACGCCGCAAACACAAACGAGCTCTTCCGCTTGGTCTTTCGGAATAACCCCTTCGCCAACAGCATCGGCAACCGCTTTGGCCACCGCGGCTTGGGCCGGGCCAAACATTTGCACCGCTTGCTTCATCCCCTTGATCGTCACCTTAGTGATCATCACAGTCGATGGTTTGACAGCAACATTGGGCTCGAGCACGGCGAGCAGGTTCGAGTGACCTTCGCTTTGGTTTGACAATGCATTGGCAAACGCAGCGCCAACCGGTCCGTTCTTGCTGCCGATCATTAAGTCAATGTGCGCGATTTCGTTGCCATCGCCAACTAAGGCTTCACCAATGTTAAACTGCATGGACGAGGACTCCACTGAATCGAATGGGGTTGAGAAAATGAACGTTGCCGCTGGGCCGATGGATTGACTGCGCGCGTTCGCTCAGCAATCCGCTGCAAAGCAGCCGGAAACCTACCAGATGCGGCCCCGGCAAGCCACTCCCCACCACTCTTCTCCCCCACCGCGAGATTCAGAACGTTGAAAAATGCGAGGTCTCGTTCGACCGTTACACTGATTGGGGCAAGTGCCGTCACCCTGATTGGGGCAAGTGTACGTGCGGCAGCTCAATCAGCTGCCTTGGCCGGATTGCAGGTCATCGGTGCCGATCAATTCGGAGATCGCGATTGTCGCGCAGTGTGTAAAGATTTTGTGCTGCTTCGAGAGCCCAGTGATGGACACATAACATTCACGGCGCGCGATTTTGTCGCCGAAACGCTGTCCCAATCGTCGCCATGGCCACCGCATCTCTTGGTGGTCGGAGGATTCGCTCAGGATTGCCAAACCCTAGATCATGCTGGTTTTGCCGCATCCCCCGAGCTGATCCAACCCGCTTTCTTGGCCCAGCTCGCCAGCGAAGTGGGCATGCAATTCCCAACCACGTTCTCAGCGGACCGGCAATCACGTCCGCACGCCCCCGCCCGAACGCCGGATCCACCGCAACCAGCCTCGACTCGCTGGCTCTGGAAAGATCTCTCCAGCAGTGGTGGGCTAGATGTCCGCTGGGCCAACCCTCCGGACGCCGAGATCCCCTTCAACAATCCAGCACCGAGGAGGTCTGGGCATCCGGTTTACCAACGCTGGATCGCGGGAAAACGATTCGGTGTTTCCTACCTCAGTGACGGGAACACCGTCGTGCGACTCGGCACGTGCCGATCGCTACACACCAAAAAGGCGGCGGGCCCCTTCGTCTACTCCGGATCCTACGGCCCGGTCTCCCTCACCGCACCGCAAAACCGCCAACTCGATCAGCTCGGTGAAACGCTCGTCGCGAACACTCAACTTTCAGGGCTGTTCGGTATCGATGTGATCATTGATGCCCAATCCAAACTCTGGCTGCTTGAAATCAATCCTCGTTGGACAGCGTCAAGCGAATTGATCGAACGAGATTTGATTCGTCGTGGGGTGCTTCGAGAGCGAGAATCATTGATCGGAGCCGCATGCAAAATCCATTTTCCAACGCTGGATCCCCGCTTGAGTTTACCGTCGGTCGCGGACTTAAACGCTCGAATCGGCCAATCCGTTTGCCATCACCCTCCGTTATTAAAACAGGTTATTTTCGCAACCCGCTCCGGCAAACTCGACTGCGATGCGCTGCTGCGACTTTGCACCGATTCGATCACTTTTCATGACATCCCATCCTCGGAAACGCCAATCGTAGCGGGACACCCGCTGTGCAGCCTCATCGGCTCTGGGGATTGGCGTTCATCCTGCCCCCCTTGGCCCGATTTACGAACCGTGGTTCGCGCGGCGCAAGCCGCCGTTTGCTGATGTTTCCCTGCTCTCGACGCGTTTTCCCGACTCAGAGCATGGCTGGCTCGAGCAGCTCCCTGATCATGGCACACCGGTTCATGGCACACCTGAGCCCCCCTGATGCAGGACAGCGAGCTTCGCCACGGCACTTTTAAACCGAGAGACTTGTTTTCAAACCAAGAGACTAACCAAGAGACGCTTTTGGCCAATCTTTACCGCGGACCGCAGTCCCTGCCGCAAAGGGGGTTCTGAGCAGTCAAACACAGGGGCCGTGGACTGACATTTAGCCTTGTTGATGGGGTCCCCCACCGCTCCCGCAATCATCCCAGACTCGCTAATCCCAATATTTCGCCAACTTTTGGCGATCGAGCGTGCAGGTTCAGCTTTCGCATGCCGACCTTGTACGACTAGAATGTTATGGAATTGCCGATGCCAATCGAGTATTGTTGAGGCAACATTCTCCACCCTACCCACCCAATCATAGCCTACCATCCTCAGGATTTCTGAAATGAAAAGCTCCAAGCCCCAAACTCCTTTGCGCGACGCGTCTCGCAACACTGCGGCGAACCGACGTCGCTTCTTGCAAACCACCAGTGCTGGCCTTCTTGCGGCTGGTGTTTGGAGCGAGTTGCCGGCTGCGGAATCGACCTCGGCCAACAACAAGTTGAAGGTTCTTTGCGTTGGCACGGCGAATCGCGCTGCAGCGGATGTCGACGGCGTGAAAGGCGAAGACATCATTGGCTTGTGCGATGTGGACAAGAACTATCTTGATCGCGCTGCAGCATCGTTTAAGAGCGCCAAGCTTTACGCCGATTATCGCGAAATGATCGCCAACGAAGCGGACAAAGCCGATGCGATCGTGATCGGAACCACCGACCATCATCATGCCACCGCAGCGATTCGTGCCATCAATGCAGGTTTGCATTGCTATTGTGAAAAACCATTGACCCACACGATCCACGAAGCTCGCGTGATCGCAGAAGCGGCCAAGGCTAAGGGCGTCGCGACACAAATGGGAACGCAAATCCATGCGCAACCCAATTACCGTCGCGTTGTCGAAATCGTTCAAGCGGGTGTGTTGGGCGACATCAAAGAAGTGCATGTTTGGGTTGGCAAAGGCTGGGGCGGCGGCGAGCTTCCTGAACCGGGCCAACAACCCCCGGCGAATTTGAACTGGGACCTGTGGCTAGGTGGTGCCCCCGAGCGTCCGTACGCGGCGGGACGTTACCACCCCGCACAATGGCGTCGTTGGTGGGCCTTCGGCGGAGGCACGCTCGGCGACATGGGATGTCACTTTATGGATCTGCCCTTCTGGGCGCTGAACCTGCGACACCCAACCTCCTGCGAAGCGGAAGGCCCCGAGGTGCATCCTGAGACCTGTCCGCTGGGGATGAAGGTCAACTACAAGTTCCCGGCGCGTGGTGAAATGCCAGCCGTGAACCTGACTTGGTACGACGGCAACATGACTCCCAAGGAAGTTGCTGGCGAACGCGTGCCCGGAAGTGGCGTTATGTTCGTGGGTAGCAACGGCAAAATGTTCGCAAACTACTCGAACTACAAGCTGTTCCCACAGGACAAGTACTCCGACTTCACTCCGCCTCCGAAAACCATTCCTGATTCGATCGGACACCACGCCGAATGGATCAAGGCATGTAAAGAAGGTTCGCCTACGCTTTGCAACTTTGATTACTCCGGTGCACTCACCGAAACCGTGTTGCTAGGCAACGTCGCCTTCCGCGCTGGCAAACAACTCGATTGGGATGCCGCCGCATTGAAGGCCACCAACTGCCCCGAAGCGGACCAGTACATCACGAAAGAGTATCGCAAAGGTTGGGAATTGGCGTAGGTCCGCCTACGTTGGATATCTGACGGGTGTCGAGGCAGAGGCCAATGGCGTCGTCAACCGGGGAAATGGACTCCGGTTGACGCGATTTCCGCAGCCGCGACACCTGTGCCGGAATCAATGTTAGCCCCGCCGACGAGGGCTGACGCGTTTGAATCCGCAGCCGGCGGCCAGTCCGCCGATCTGCTGGGTTCGAAAAGAAGGAATGTGAAAAGCCCCCGCCTTAGCAGCAGCTGACATGGAAGCAGCGGCCGAGTGAGGCGTGGCGAGCAGTGGCCTGAGTTTGTGAAGGCCCAAAAGCGACGAGGAGACGGCGGCGCGCGGGTTCGACGAACACCTCTCACCAAGGCAGCTCCATGTTAAACCTGACTTCGCGTGGTATCGCTCATACCTGTGACGGCATGACGCGTCGCGACTTTCTGCAGGTTGGCACGCTGGGGACGATCGGGCTCGGGTTGCCCGAATTCTTAGCCGCAGCGCAGCGAGGGGCGGTGGAACCTAGCAAGGACCAACGCAACTGCATCATGATCTTCAATCTCGGTGCCCCAAGTCAACTCGATACCTTTGACATGAAGCCTGCGGCCCCCGCCGAGGTACGCGGTCCCTTCAAGCCGATTGCAACAAAAGGAGACTTCCAGATCTCCGAGATCTTGCCCAAGCATGCGGAGGTCGCCGACAAATTCTCGATCGTCCGCTCCTGTTACCACACCGCCGCGGCGGTCCATGATGCGGGTTGGCAAATGATGCAAACCGGACGTCAATTTAATGGCGGGGTGAACTACCCGCACGCCGGCGCGGTCGTTCAGTACATGCGAAAGCGACGCAGCGACTTGCCATCACATGTCGTGCTGCCCGAAACGATGGGACGCGGCGGAGGAAATTTGCCTAACGGCCAAGCCGGCGGTTTCTTGGGCAAAGCGTTTGATCCATTTGCGTTGATGGCGGATCCTAGCGAAGCGAATTTCAAGGTTCCCGATCTGTTGCCTCCTGCATCGCTGGGCGAGGTCCGAATCGATCGGCGGCGACGCATGCGCGCGGCAATCGAATCACGAATGCAGCAACTCGAGGCGTCCGAGTCCGCGAAGACGATGGACGAAAATTTCGACTCGGCCTACCGTTTAATGAGCAGCCCCCAAGCGCGCGAAGCCTTCGATTTGAGCAAAGAACCACGTGCGGTTCGCGAGCGTTATGGCATGCATCGCTTTGGACAATGTTGTCTCCTTTCGCGGCGATTGATCGAAGCGGGAGTGCGATTCGTCACCGTCAACACCTTCTTGACCGTGTTTGACGAGATCACCTGGGACATCCACGGCAGCAAGCCCTTTACGACCATCGATGGGATGAAAAACATCGTCGCGCCGATGTACGACCAAGCCTACTCAGCACTGATCGCCGACCTTGACCAGCGAGGCATGCTCGCCGACACGTTGGTGTGCGGGTTGGCCGAGTTCGGACGAACTCCCAAGGTGAATCCAGCCGGAGGCCGCGATCATTGGCCACAATGCTTTTCCTGTACGTTTGCGGGCGGAGGCACCAAGGGCGGCCGCGCCATCGGGGCGAGTGATCCGATCGGTGCAGTCCCCGCCGACCGTCCGGCAAACCCCGGTGAGATCATCGCAACCATTTTCAAAAGCCTAGGCTTGGAGCTGCATGCGGAGTTGCCGGGTCCCGCCGGGCGTCCCTTCCCGCTCGTCGATTATGGCGTTCGCGAGATCAAAGAACTTTTTGCCTAGAGGGCCTTTTCCATCCCAGGCCGGTGCGCCAATAGACCAGGCTCGAGCGTGCACGATTAACGCGGCGAAGTCGAGATCGGTCGCGAGCCCAAAGGGACGATGCGACCCAAAGCCAATGAATGGATTAACCCAAGTTGGAATCATGATGCACCTTCGCTTCCCGCTCCGTGTCGTCGCTGCGGCGATTCTATTGGTTACGATCACCGCCGATCCGATCACCGCCGGTGAGATCGCGGTCCTTCCCGCATCGTTCCAACTCAACGGCCCCGAGGGGCGTCAACAATTGATGGTAGTGCGCCAGGCCACCAACGAGAACAGCGCAGCGGGAACGGTCACAGGCAAGGTGGAATTCAGCAGCAGCGACCCTAGCGTCGTAAGAATCGATGGCGAGATTGCAATCGCCATCGGCGACGGCAGCGCAACGATCACCGCGCGTGTGGACGGCGACGAGGCGATAACGCAGGTCGCGGTCAACGGTTTTGACACTCCGCATACGTGGAGCTTTCGCAATGACGTGCAATCGGTACTTTCGCGTCATGGCTGTAACACCGGAGCGTGTCATGGCGCGTTGGCGGGCAAGGGCGGTTTCCGGCTCTCCCTTCGCGGCTACGACCCTCACGCCGACTTTATCTCGGTAACACGCGAGGCTAAAGGACGCCGGGTTGAATTATCCGACCCCGGCCGCAGCCTGCTGATCGCCAAACCCACCGGGGCATTGCCGCACCAGGGTGGCTTGCGACTTGATCCGAAATCACGCGACTATCGCGTGCTGGCCTCGTGGATCGCGGCGGGAGCCGCAGGCCCAAGCAAGCACGACGCACGGCTGCAGCGGATCACCGTCACACCGCAGAGGAGCCTGCTTCGCCCCGGTGATCGCACGCGAATTCTCGTACACGCTCATTACGACGATGGCCGTAACGTGGACGTCACTCATTGGTCCGTTTTTTCGGCCACCGACGAGGCTATCGTCACTGTCGATAGCGAGGGTACAGTCGAAGTCGTCGGCAGCGGCGAAGGTGCGGTGCTGGCTTGGTTCGGTAGCAATGTCGCACTGGCGCGGATGACGGTCCCCTATCCACATCACGTTCCAGCGGAGATTTACACCGAGTCGCCTCGTCGCAACTTTATCGATGAGTTGACGCTGGCGCAATTACAAACCTTAAACCTGCCCCCTTCGCCTCGCTGTGACGACGACACGTTTCTTCGCCGGGCAACGCTCGACACGATCGGACGCCTGCCCAGCTTAGCAGAGCGGCAAGTCTATCTCGGTGAACCGCTCGACCAACGCCGCGACAAATTGATCGAGCGGTTGTTGGCCAGCGACGACTTCGTCGACTATTGGACCTATCGTTGGTGCGACATGTTGCTGATCAACGGCACCCGGCTTCGCCCGATCGCGGTGAAGTCTTATTACCAGTGGATTCGCCAATGCGTCCAAGAAAACAAACCATGGGATGGGATCGTTCGCGAAGTCTTGACCGCTTCAGGATTGAGCAACGAAAACGGAGCGACTAACTTCTACGCGTTGCACCAGAGCCCCGAAGAGATGACCGAAAATGCCTGTCAAGCGTTTCTCGGTTTATCGATTGGATGTGCCAAGTGCCACAATCACCCACTCGAAAAATGGAGCAATGATCAATACTACTCCATGGCCAACATGTTTGCTCGAGTGCGAGCAAAAGGTTGGGGAGGCGATGGCCGAAACGGCGACGGCATTCGCACGTTGTACGTTGCCACCTCGGGTGATCTGATTCAACCCAACCGTGGCAAACCGCAACCGCCCGCACCGCTCGATGCCCCCGCGCTCGACATCAACGATCCATCGGACCGCCGCACAGTGCTAGCCCAATGGATGACCGATCCCGCGAACCCCTACTTCGCTCGCTCGATTAGCAATCGCATTTGGGCAAACTATTTCGGCCGCGGGTTAGTCGAACCGGTCGATGATTTGCGATTGAGTAACCCCGCCAGCAACGAACCGCTGCTGGCCGCGGCGGCGCAGCATGTCATCGACGCCGAATTTGATTTAAAACCATTGATGCGTTCCATCTTGCAAAGTGAAACGTATCAACGCAGCAGTGTGCCGCTCAAAGAGAACGTCGACGAACAAAAATACTGGAGCCGCTACTACCCGCGTCGCTTGATGGCCGAAGTATTACTCGATGCGATCGACCAAACGCTGGAAACCGCAACGCGATTTGACCAGGTCGCATTTCCAGGTGCCGACAAGCAAAAGACCGACTTTTATCCGCTTGGAACCAAAGCGATTGAGTTGTACGACGCATCGGTCGAGTCCTATTTCCTGAATGTGTTCGGTCGAAACCCACGCGTCATCACCTGTGAATGCGAACGAAACGCGGACCAGAGCATGATCCAAGCCTTGCATCTCTCTAACGGCGACACCTTGAACCCGAAGCTTCAAGAGCCGGGAAATCGCGTGCAGAGACAGCTTGCAATAGGCGAGTCCCCCGACGAAATCATTGCGTCGTTGTTTCAGATCGCCCTGTCCCGCGAACCGACCCCTGAAGAGCGTGAGCGACTGATGAAGATCGTCGAAGAATATGGCGACGACGTGGAAACGGCGCTGCAAGACGTCGCCTGGAGCGTGCTAACGAGCACCGAGTTCACCTTCAATCATTGATCGATACCAATCCCCCAATTCCCGCCCCCCAATTCCCGATCCGCCTCTCGTACTCCCCAAGAGCCAAAGTCATGCGATTCCTGCTCGCCAGCGCGTTTCTGATTGCGTTTGCCACTGCGGGCACTGCGGCCGACGTTGTCAACTTTGCGAGTGACGTTGCACCGATTTTGAACAAGTACTGCGTCGGGTGCCACAACGCCGACGAAAGCGAAGGGGGTTTGCGTCTGGATGATCACGCGGGATTGATCGCGGGGGGCGATACCGGTTTAGCGGTCACCGCCGGCGCATCGCGCAGCAGTCGCATGCTGTTGATGGCGACGGGAAAGTTGGAACCGAGGATGCCGCCCGCCGGTGAGCCCGGTCCAACGGAACAAGAGATCGAGTTGATCACCAATTGGATCGATCAAGGCGCCATCGGAACCGAGGGTGCGGTGCCGATAAAAATGACGATACGCACGCCTCCGATTGCCCCCGCCAAGCTCAGCAAACGTCCGGTCACGGCGATTGCGATCACCGCCGACGCAAGCCGGCGAGCGGTGGCTCGGTTCGGCAGCGTGGAAATCCAAACTGGCGATGGAACACCGATCGCAGAGATCCGCGACTTACCGGGAAAGGTCCACTCGCTCCAATTTGATCGCGATGGCAAGCGAATCCTGGTCGCATCGGGATTAAGCGGAGCGTACGGACGTGCGGCGATCTATCATGTGGAGGATGCGAAGCTAGAAACCGAGTTGCTCGGACATCGCGACATTTTGTATTCCGCCATTTTTTCGCCTGATGAAAAATGGGTCGCCACGGCGGGCTATGACCGAGTGATCAAGCTTTGGGACCCGCACACGGGAATCGAGGTGCGTGAATTAACGGGGCACAACGGGGCGATCTACGACCTGGCCTTTTCCCCCGACTCCAAAGTCCTCGTCAGCGCATGTGCGGATGCGACTCTAAAGGTTTGGAACGTCCAATCCGGCGAACGCCTCGACACGCTCAGCCAAGGTGAAGGCGAAGTGATGGCCGTCGAAGTCACCGCCGATGGCAAGACGATCATCGCCTGTGGTGCCGATCATCGGTTACGGGCTTGGCATTTGAAAAGCAGCGATTCTCCGGAGGTCAATCCGCTCGTTGCGACTCGATTTGTCGATGAATCGCCGCTGCTGGGTCTGGCTTTGTCCTCGGACTCGACGCGGGTCGCCGTGCTGTGTCAGTCGGGGAGCGTCAAGTTGTTCGATACGTCAACGTGGAATCAAGTCGCCATGCTGAAGCCGGTTCGCGATACAGGAACCGACATCCTTTTCAATGATGCCACCCACTCCCTGCTCATCTCGCTGATGAACGGCCGTATCGAGAACCGTGAACTCCCTCGCCCCAATCAACTCGAAGGCAAACTCAAAGCACCGCTCACCCCCATCTACATGGATTTAGGGGATTTGACCGTGAGGGAAGAGTCCGCGGGGACCTCGCTTCCGCGTGGTGCTAGCGTCCGTGGCGTTATCTCATCCCCCGGCGAGGTGGACGAATACACCTGGTACGCGGCCGAGGGTGAAGTCTGGGCCATCGATGCGGATCCAACGCCAACGAGCCCCATCGATCCAATCATTACGATCTTGAACGTTCGTGGCGACCCCGTGTTGCGAACGCGATTGCATGCGATTCGCGAATCTTATTACACGTTCCGCGGCAAAGACAGTTCGCAAACAAACGACTTTCGGCTATTCCACGGGCAAGACATGAACCTGGACGACTATCTCTATTCCGCCGGAGAGGTCACCCGTTTATGGAAACATCCGCGTGGCCCCGATTCTGGGTTTGATACCTATCCGGGCGAAGGGAAACGATGGACCTATTTTGGGACCTCCGGGACAACCCACGCCCTCGGTGAACCCGCCTACGTCGTACGTCCGCTGGCCGACGATGAAACCCCGGTGTCCAACGGGTTGCCGGTGTTTGACATCTACTACCAAAACGATGACGATCCGATGCGGATCGCCGGTCATTCCAGTCGTTTGCGGTTCACGGCACCCAGCGCCGGCCTGTTTAAGGTTCGCGTCACCGACACACGCGGCGAGGGGGGAGCAAACTATGATTACAATTTGAAGGTTCGCGCGGCCGCCCCAGGTTTCCGAGCCTCACTGACCGCGTTAAAAGGCCCCATTTTTAAAGGCACGGGGCGTGAGTTCACCGTCAGCGTTGATCGCATGGACGGTTTTGAGGGGCCCGTCAAGTTTACGCTCAACGGATTGCCACAATCCGTCACCTCCAATTCACCCATCATCATTGAAGCCGGTCAGAGGTCGGCGGTGGGAACGCTATGGGTGCCCGCTCGAATCGATGCCGAGGAAGCAAAACTTTGGAACGGAGAAATCAACGCAACCGTCGTGGCTAGCGCCAACGTGCTCGGCCGTCACGTCGAGCGAGTGGCGGGACAGTTAAAGCAACTCAAGCTTGCCGAAGATCCCGCGGTGATTCCCAGCCTCCATCCGCTGAAGCACGACGTTCCCGAGAACGAAGCTTGGCTGTTACAAGTTCGCCGTGGGGAGACCGTTTCCGCTCGCGTTCGTGTGCGACGCCAAGCGGGCTTCACCAATGAAGTTTCCTTTGGCAAAGAGGACTCGGGGAGAAACGCATCTCACGGTGTCTACATCGACAACATTGGACTCAATGGCTTGTTGGTTCTCGCGGACGATGAAGAGCGAGAATTCTTTTTGACGGCCGATGCGATCGCAGAACCCGGCCGCCGCTCGTTCTTTCTCACGACCAATACCAACGGTGGCGTAACGACTCACCCCATCGTGGTCGAGGTTTTACCGTAGAATAGCCCTTTCGGAGCAACGCGCGGCCGTGCGATTGGCCCCTGCGATTGGACCGTTACCGACGAATGCGTGCCAGCATCCGAACCAAATTTTAAAATGATTAGATTGCGTGTGTCTCGACGTTTCACTGGCGAGATCGCCCTTACCCCCCTGGACTTACTTTCTCTCCCTCGAACTCGGCTAGGTTCCTGCATGCTTGCCTTGATGTCTCGCTTCACTTTCTTGCTCGCACTGTCGATCGTTTGCACCGCATCGTACGCGGAACCGAGGCGGCCCAACATTGTGATGATTTTGTCCGATGACCAAGCATGGGGCGATTACTCGTTCATGTCCCATGAAGCGATTCAAACGCCGGCGTTGGACCAACTCGCTCGCGAAAGCTTGACCTTCACCCGAGGCTATGTGCCCAATAGCCTTTGTCGTCCCTCGTTATCCACGATCATTTCCGGACTGTACCCGCACCAACACGGCATTGTTGGAAACGATCCGCCGTGGGCTGGGATGCAGGAAGGTCGTAAACGCCCCAACCACACTCAACCCCAGTACGTCAAAAACCGCGAAGCTTACCTTTCCCACATCGACAACATGAAGACGCTGCCGGACTTCTTGGCACCACTCGGCTATCGGTCATTGCAGACCGGTAAATGGTGGGAAGGCAATTACAAACGTGGTGGATTCAGTGAAGGGATGACGCAGGGCGATTTTCACAAAGATGGGCGTCACGGTGACGCGGGGCTCAAGATCGGACGCACCGACATGCAACCGATCGAGTCGTTTCTCGACAGCTGTAGCGAAAACAAGGATCCCTTTTTTGTTTGGTATGCGCCGTTTCTACCTCACACTCCCCACAACCCGCCAAAGCGAATTTTGGACCAGTACCGATCCAAGACGGACTCGTTACCCATGGCGAAATATTGGGCGATGTGCCAATGGTTTGATGAAACCTGCGGACAACTACTTACGTCGCTGGACGAACGTGGCTTAGCCGAGAACACGATTGTGATCTATGTCACCGATAACGGCTGGATCAATGAGATCGACTCCAGTCGTTATGCACCACGCAGCAAACGAAGTCCCAACGAAGGGGGAACCCGTACGCCAATCATGATCAAGTGGCCCGGACATGTCGCCCCTCGACTCGATAACGAAACGTTGGCCTCGTCGATTGATCTCGTTCCCACCGTGCTCGCAGCGGTGGGCATCCAGACCGACAATGCATTGCCGGGGATCAATTTGCTAGACCCAGCCGCACGTGAGTCTCGCGATGCGATCTTTGGCGAGATCTTTGAGCACGACATTCAATCGATGGACGATCCGGTGGCGAGTTTGCGATATCGATGGATGATCCAAGGCGAGTTGAAGTTGATTCTGCCATCGGTTCGCATGACAGGCGAAAAAGCACAGCTTTACAACTTGAAACAAGATCCTCACGAGAACAACGATCTCGCCGCGACCCATCCCAAGATCGTCGCGTCGATGAGCGAGGCGATCAACGCCTGGTGGCCCGCGAAATCGCACGATGGCTCGCCAAGCCCAACGGCCGAGTGACCATCCCGATCCTTCGCTACAGCGGGGGTACGGGCGTGAACGACGTCGCAGCGACGCGCAGCCCTCGGGCTGAATCGATAACGTGTCGCGTCCCAGCCTCTAGCAACCCGGCCTCTAGCAATCTGGTGTCTAGCAATCTGGTGTCTAGCAATCTGGTGTCTAGCAATCTGGTGTCTAGCAACCGCGAGTTCCCGAGCGACGGCCTCGTGGTTTCATGCATTTGGCTCCACGTCACGGCCAGTGAACTTGTTAATGGATGACGATAAAATCACCCTGTTGGCAATCCTGGATGAATGAGTGACAATCCCCCTCCTCTTCAGTCAAACGCTCCCTTGACGCGTCCTTTGGGAATCGCAACGAAACCGGATTCATTTTTGTCCAGAGGTGTGTTTCGGCCTCCCCGCCACTCGGTGGCTGGCGCGGCCGCAGCGACCGCCAAGTGCATTTCGCAGGAAGCGTTGGGAGACGCTGACAGGAACGCGATCGAATTGTCCAACTCGGCTTGCCTCGCCCGACTGGCCCGACTGGCCCGACTGGCCCGACTGGCCTTGACCCGACGCGTCCAAAATTCTTCATTCCCTCCCCGACTTACTCTGCGACGAGCGGATGAGCCCCTATAAAAAGTGGTCAACGTGCTGCTGAGATTATCCGACAGACTCGCAAGCAAGGTCGCCATCGCAGAACTTGCCGATTCGCCGATCGAGACGAATCCGTGCTCCGATTGGTCATGCCGTATATTCATTGCCAATCGAGCTCAGTACGTCCTGATCAGCAATACATTGTCCCTGTATTCGTGTGTGATCAGCTGCCAAGGGATCAGGGATCGCGATTCGTTTGTCGGCAACATCGTTGATGCCATCGACGAAACCATGAAGGCTGCTGAGATGCAGCGGGCCTACGACCGGTTGGTTGCTCCGCCCAACGGGGGAGTGACCTTCGCAAAGCCGCTCCATCGCTCGGTGGCGGTGGCGATGAGCGATCATGTGTACGCCGCGAAACTCTACTTGTCCGATGGCTTGGCGGCTCCGCAAATCGGATTTCGGCTGAACCATTCACGGCATCCTGGCCTCATCGACCGTCAGGGACGTTCCTCAGCAAAGCCATGGGAGGTGTTCGCGGGTCTGGTAGACGAATCTGATCCATCGGCTCCTTGCTCAGCGAGGTCACAGTGACGCCTTCTGGAATGATCTGTGTGGTTCGCTCGAGCGATCGTCCGCACGTCAAATTGATCTGATTTCTTCGCCCGTTCCCTCGGGTTAGCCCGCTGCCTACCCTTCATCGAACTAGGCAAACGATCTATGCTTTCCGCTTCGCTTGGGGCCCAGCCCCTGAGAACCGTTCAACCGCCAGATGACTGACCGGAGTGCCGACCATGGGCAATATTTTCCTACTTCGCTTTACCGGCGAGGACCGAGTCGGCTTGACCTCCGAACTGACCAGGACGCTTGCGGAGATCGGCGCGATCGTTTTAGACATCAACCAGGCCGTGATCCATCAATCGCTGCTGTTGGGAATGATGGTGCGTATCGCGGACGACGTGAGAGTCGAGCAGCCGATCAAAGCGATGGCGGAAGAACTCGGTCTGCGAGTGAAGATCCAAGCGATTGCCGATGCCGACTACGACGACTGGGTCAACCGCCAAGGTAAACCTCGCTACATCCTGACCCTCTTGGCCCGCTCGATCGACGCATCGCACCTCGCCGCGGTAACCAAAGTGATCACGGACGAAGGCTTGAACATTGATGTGATTCACCGCCTGTCGGGGCGGCCTCAACGAATCGAGAGCGTCGACCTCCCCCGTCGCGCTTGTGTCGAATTTTGGCTGCGTGGTGAGCCCCACGATAAACCACGCATGCAAGCCCGCTACATGGACCTGTGTCGGGAATTGGCAATCGATATCGCTTGGCAAAAAGACGACGCCTACCGACGTTCACGACGCCTGGTTGCCTTCGATATGGATTCCACTTTGATTCAAGCCGAAGTTATCGATGAATTGGCCAAGGAAGCCGGCTGTGGCGAATCGGTCGCCGCGATCACCGAAATGGCCATGCGTGGCGAGCTGGATTTTGACACGTCGTTGCGACGCCGTGTCGCGACCTTGCGTGGATTACCGGAATCGTCGCTGCAACGTGTCGCCGAACGTTTGCAGTTGACCGAGGGAGCGGAATCGTTACTGCTCAATCTTCACGAACTGGGATACCGCACCGCAATCCTGTCCGGCGGCTTCAGCTACTTTGGAAACCGACTCCGCGATCGCTTGGGATTCAACTACGTGCATGCCAACGAATTGGAAATCGTCGATGGCAAATTGACCGGCAACGTGCTCGACCCCATCGTCAACGGCCAACGCAAAGCCGAATTACTCGAACAAATCGCTGCCAAAGAAGGGATCAATCGACGGCAAATCATCGCGATTGGGGATGGAGCCAACGATCTGCCGATGCTCAACCGAGCCGGCTTGGGCATTGCCTTTCATGCCAAACCGATCGTACGCCAAGAAGCCGGGCACGCCGTCTCGAATCTCGGCCTCGATGCCTTGCTCTATCTCCTGGGCGTCCGAGACCGAGAACGGATCGAACTCTAACGCTGTATCGCGGGAACGCCCTAGAGAAACTCGTTGATCAGGTTTTCCAGCATCTCTTGGCGACCACTGGCGAGCGTCGGTTCGCCGTTGGCGAGCGCGTAGGTCTCCAAATCAGCGAACGAACATTGCCCCGCCTCGACCTTGGCCCCGAGCCCCCGATCGAAACTGGCGTAACGCTCTTGAACGAACGAAGCGAGGCGACCATCGGCGCGGATCGCCGCCGCAATCTTCAAACCGCGAGCGAATGCATCCATCCCACCGATGTGGGCGTGGATCAAATCGATCGGTTCGTGAGACTCACGCCGACGCTTGGCGTCAAAGTTCAATCCGCCCGTGCTAAAACCGCCCGTATTCAACATCACTAACATGACTTGAGTGGTGAGATAAATATCGGTTGGAAATTGATCGGTATCCCATCCAATCAACGTGTCCCCGCGGTTGGCATCGATGCTGCCCAGCATCCCGGCATTCGCGCTGACGGTCAATTCGTGCTCCATCGTATGACCGGCGAGCGTGGCATGATTGGTCTCGATGTTCAGCTTGAAATGATCCATCAAGCCATATTCGCGAAGGAAATTTAGGCAGGCGGCGGCATCACTGTCGTATTGATGCGTGGACGGTTCACGGGGCTTGGGCTCGATGTAAAAGGGCCCCTCAAACCCGATCTGCTTCGCGTGCTCCACCGCCATGTGCAGAAACGCTGCGAGGTGATCAAGTTCACGTTTCATATTCGTGTTCAACAAGGTGGCGTACCCCTCGCGGCCACCCCAAAACGTATACCCCAGCCCATCGAGCTCCTTGGTCGCTTCCATGGCCTTCTTCACCTGAGCCCCCGCGTATGCATAAACCGATGCATCGGGCGAAGTCGCAGCCCCGTGAGCGTAGCGAGGATGCGAGAACAAACAGGCGGTGCCCCAGAGCAGTTTGACGCCCGTCTCCGCCTGCTTCTGCTTCAGCTTCGCGACCACGCGATCGAGCGCCGCGTTGGAGGCGGACAGATCATTAAGCTCCGGGGCAATATCGCGATCGTGCCAGCAATAGTATTCAATGCCTGTTTTCTCGAGGAATTCAAAAAAGACGTCAACTCGCTGCAGTGCGTTCTCCACCGAACTCGAACCATCATCCCATGGCGTCCGCGCGGTGCCCGCACCAAAGGGATCCGAGAGATCGTTCCGCATCACATGCCAATAGGCAGCCGCGAAACGCAGGTGTTCTTTCATCGACTTGCCGTCGATCATTTCGTCGGGATTGTAGTGCTTGAAAGCCAGGGCGTTCTTGGAGGTGGGCCCTTCAAATTGGATCTTGTCGCAGTCGAAATAAGACATGAAATCTGCCAGTTTCTTAAGGAGGGGGGGAATGAAGGGGGCTAACCCTTGATTTTAGCCCATCGCAAGGCAGCGAAAACCGCATATTGCGACGACGGTCTGTTGATTTGCGTCACGCCAACTCCCATAGTAGGGTGATGAATCATCAAGTTGCGATCGTGATGTCCGAGGTCTTTCTGCGCCGGCTGATCCCCTCGCTAACGCCGTTTGTCCATCGCCAGCAAGATTACCGGATCTTGAGCATCCACCGTCCGCTCGAGGAGCTCGAGCGACTGCTCGGCGAACTGCAACCAAACGGGCTGATCACAGAATGGTTACCGCAAACCACCGAGGCGATCTTGACGTTGAACCGGGGCATCCCGACCGTGATTGTCGATACGGATTACGGTTATCCAGGTGTGCTCAGCGTGGATGTGGATGATTGGGCGGTGGGGCGTGAAGCGGCGCAAACGTTCCTGCGTTCGGGCTACCGCAGCTTTGCCTGTCTCGGCAACGGAATGCCTTATTCGGACCAGCGGATCGAAGGATTTCAAGCGGCGTTAACGAACCAGGCAGCGTTTGCGATTCACACCGAGACGGGTTTTGAGCGGGCGCAATACGGCGAGTCGTTTGTCCGGCCGAGCGCCGCGTTTGAGCGTTGGTTAGCGCAGTTGCCCAAACCGGTCGCGATCTTTGCGGTTCACGATCCGTTGGGCCGCTTTCTGTGTGGCGTTTGTCATCAATTGGGGCTGCAGGTGCCCGAAGAAGTGGCCGTGATTGGGGCCAACAATGACGAACTCGTCTGTGGTTTGACCTATCCAATGCTTTCCAGTGTCGCGATCCCCTGGGGGACTCTCGGCGCGACCGTGGGCGAGGCGATGCAACGATTCGTCTCAGGGGAGCAACTGGACTGCTCGAAACCGCGATTGATTCCGCCCAGCGGCGTGGTGTTGCGACACTCGGCGAATCATTTCGCAGTGGACGATCCACTGCTCCGCCGCGCCATGTCCTTTCTATCCGAACGACTTCAGGATCCAATCAACGTGGGCACAATGTGCGACGAATTGAACGTGGCTCGGCGGACGGTGGAGAGGAAGTTCAAGGAGCATTACCGCTGCACGCCCTGGGAAATGCTTTGCCAATTGCGAGTCACCCAAGCGAAGCGATTACTGGTTGAAACGAATCACTCCGTGGCGCTCATTTCACAACTATGCGGCTTCAATGATCCCGAGCGGATGGCGGTCGTCTTCAAACGACTGATCGGAGAGCCCCCTACGCACTACCGGAAATTTTACGCTGCAGCGATGTCTCCGTGATCGCTTTGCGAATCCAAACGTGGCGAAGCAGTTCGGGGCGCTGCTTGATTACTCGCTCGGGACCGAAGTCGAACGCGAATTGGGCTCGGACGGTGGGGAGCGGGGCAAGAGTGCTCGCGAGATCAACCAGCACAGTAACGCCCAAACCAAACCGGCCGCCCAACCGGCCAACACATCTGTTGGGTAATGCACACCCATATAAACGCGACTGAAGCCGATCAATCCCGTCACGACCACCGCCACCGCGATCACATAAAAACGCAACCAAAAATGCCGCAGCACAGGAGCCACCAACGCGGCGAGCGTCAAATACACGACCGCCGACATCATCGCATGGCCGCTGGGAAAGCTGCTCGTATAGACCTGGGACAGATGGGGAACGAAATCAGGACGCGGACGGGCAAACCATTGCTTCATCAACAAACTGGCTCCGATCCCGGTGCTCGTCGAAACCAACAACACCGCCATGGTGCGGTACGCTCGGTTGAGCGCCAAAAAACCAGCCGCCGAGGCAATCGCGAGCAGAATCACCGCGACGCCACCGAGCGCCGTTAGGTCGCGGCCCACCTCCGCCATCCAGGCTGGACCAATCGGGCGAGACAAATCATCGTCCGCCCTCAGCCAGAGAATGGCTCCGCGGTCAAACGCTCCGGTGTCGCCCTCGAACACCTCGTCCGCCAACTCAATGAATCCCCATATCCCCAGCACCACAACTAACACCCCCAACAAGACGATGGGTTCACGCCCGCGAAAGAAGCGGATCAGCTGGAGCAACCGCCGCCGAAAGGGTAGATCGTTGAATTGGAACATGGAGCAATATGTTGAGCACGCCTCGTGCCAAAATTCGGCGTCTTCAAAACGGGCACGCTAAAAAACAAGCCCCGAGCGTCCACGGCCATCGCCTTCGCCATCGCTCGACGGGACGATCGCGGCGCATAAAAAAAGCCCGCATTTTGCATTAGCAAAATACGGGCTTTTGATTGATCGGGGCGACATGATTCGAACATGCGACCTCCTGGTCCCAAACCAGGCGCTCTGCCAGGCTGAGCTACGCCCCGGTGAGGCAAAAAGAGTAAAAACAACTCGTCTTACCGCCGGACACCTCCGTGGAATATCGGACGCGGTCCGTTTCCTGAAGGTTCGAACGTTGTCGTGTTTTTATTGCGTTTCTGCAACCCCACTTAGATATAAATTTTCAGAGATTTTCCAAGACGCCCATGGTGCGGTCGAAGCGGAGGTCTCCCAATCGTCGCAAAAAGACGCTCGTGCCCGGTCCGAAAATGCGCTCGTTCAACCTGCTCACCCTGACATGCCGCGAACAGGGAAGACCAGCGAACCGCCGTAAATTCAGTTCGTTTTCAAGGTAATAGCCGCCCACGAATTGAAAACGACAATAAGTCTGAAATCGAGAGCGACAGCGTTTCTCCCCGACCGCCTCGGCCCCCCACGTCGGGACACAGAGTGCCAGCGGCTGAACGATCCCCCCCCTGAAAAAAAACGTTATCCTATGAATGATTTTAGCGGTTAGGGCGAGCGTAGGGACGGACCGACGATCTGAATCGCCGCGTTCGACCTGCTTCATACGGGCCCGCTTGCGCCGTAGCCTAACGCCATCATTTTTGAAGAGTGGATGGCATGCCAATTCCGGCCTGTTATGTTTTAGCGTGTCTCGCGGCAGCGAGTTCCTCGACAACCTGTGAAGCTCATACTCTTTGATGAAAAGGTTTTGACGGATGAAAAAGGTTCTAGTGGTCATCGGTGATGCAAGTGAAACGCTCGACACGATGTACCCATATTACCGGCTGCAAGAAGCCGGGTTTGAGCCGGTTGTCACCGCTCCCGAAAAACGTCCCTACCAAATGGTGATGCACGAGGTAAAACCAGGCTGGACGATCACCAAGGAATGGGAAGGCTATACGATCGAGTGCAAGGTTCCCTTTTCGGAGGTCAACGAAGCGGACTATGCCGGAATCATGTTTTCCGGGGGAAGAGCTCCCGAGTACATCCGCTACGACGAAAACCTCGTTCGCATCACCCGTCATTTCTTTGAAACCGACAAACCGATTGCAAGCGTTTGTCACGGCGTCGAAATCCCAGCTTACGCCGGTTGTCTCGAAGGCCGACGGATGGCGACCGTGGCGAAGTGTCGTTTTGACTTGGAGGTGTGCGGCGGCATTTTTGTTGATGAGCCTTGTGTGATCGATGGTAATTTGGTCAGCGGACGCACCTTCCACGACAATGGCTACTACATCGGCCCGTGGATCAAATTGCTCGAAGCCCAGAACGATTAAGCTCGGCTAACTTCGGCTAAATCGAAGGCAACCTCGGCAAGTTCGAATGATTGCGACGCAGCGGTAAAACGCGTGGCGGGCAAGGAAACCACGCCTTCAAATCGTTACTCTTTTTAGCGATCCAATCCTGCGCGGGCTGCGTAGCTACTCGTGCAGGAGATTCTCCGTTTGTTTTCGACCCATTCGAGTTGTTTTGATGATTCATCGCGTGTTCCTATTAACCATGTCGACCTTGGTTTTGATGGTGGGATTTTCATTCCCCGACATGCGAATCGCAGCGGCGGTCACCCAAGAAGCTTCCCCAGCGGAGGATGCGTCCCCAGCTCAGGATGACGAAACAGCAACGCCTGAAACAGCAACGCCTGAAACAGCAACGCCTAAAAACGCGAATCCCGAATCCGAGACGCCAGCCCCCGAGATGCCAACCCCGAAGAACCCTCACGCGATCGAGGGCTCCAACCCCTTTGGTGAGTCCAACCCTTTGAGCAAGGCGACTCCCTTCATTATCGCTGCGGACGGCAAACCGTATGAATTGAACGAGGAAGCCAAGCAGGCAAAAGCGAAATACGACGCCGCTAAACAAAAATTAGTCGAAGCGACGACGGAGATGCGAGTCATTCATACGCTGTATATGAACGGCGAGGACCAATCGCCGGAGGCGTTCGAACGTTTTCGTGAATCGAGAAGCAAGACTCGAGTGATCTTAGATGAAGTCTTCGATACCGCTTACGAATACCTGCTTCTGGCGCCCGATGAAGAGCCCATTCAGTACCTTTTGACGATGCTCGAACATCGATACAAAACGTCCGATTATTCGCCATCGACAATGACCGCGAGCGCGTTGCTGATCGACCTAGGCTTCAATTCGAGGTTCTTGTTTCACTCTGCCGCTCGGGCGTCGATATGCTCAGGCGAATTTGAAACGGCGAAAAGGATTTATGCGTATTTAAAGCCAGAAGACTTCGATGACCTGGACAAGCGTCTGTCCTACCAATTGGAAGAAATTCAGCAGCAATGGTTAGTCGAGCAACAGCTTCGTGAGCAGGATGCAAAGAAAGACCTCCCTCGAATCAAAATGAAAACAACTCGGGGCGACATCATCATCGAGCTGTTCTTGGAGGAAGCCCCATCGACGGTTTCCCACTTCATCAAGTTGACCGAAGAAGGCTACTACGACGGACTCGACTTCTATCAAGTGGTCGACAACTTGCTGGCGTTGACCGGCGACGAATCGGGAAGCGGTGGAGGCAACACCGGACAATACCTGATCGACGAACATCAGCGTGACGGAGCCCGAAACGCATTTCGCGGCTCGCTTGCGATGGCGAAACTACCCAAAAACGATAGCGGTGATTTCGTCGAAAACAGCGCCAGTAGCCAATTTGCAATCTTCTTCACCCCACTGCCTGGGGTCAGCAAAGTGCAAACCGTATTCGGTCGAGTGATCGAGGGAATGGAATTCCTAACCGAGCTCCGACGCGTCGATCCCAGTAAAGAAAAGAAGCAAGGCGAAGTCGTCTTCCCGCCCGATCGTGTGATTGCAGCCGAAGTGATTCGTCGACCGGATGAATTACCCGAGCCGGTTTACCGGAAATAGAATTTGCCGCAACGAGACAACACGCTCACAGCTTGGCTTCAGGCAACCGGTCAATTTTGATCAACACCACCACTTGCTCTTGGACGTTATCCGCCGAAACGCCCGAGAGCATCTCTTTGCCCAAACCGAACGCAGGATCGCTGGCCGAGACCACAAACAGATCGTCCTTGCCACCGGCGAATTCAATGTCCAACCAATCCAAGGACCACGCGTCACGCCGCGTGTCGATTCGCATGGCGGAATCGCTGCTAATCCATTTTTGACGCATCGATCCGTGTTGAATTTCAGGTCGACATTGCAGATGAATCTGCGACGCGGTTTTCGATTTGCTAGGCGTGATGGCCAGCAGGTACTGTGGGTCCTGCAAGGTTTTCCCGATCGTTTGCCCCTTGTTGCGCAACATCGTTACATGAGATCCGCTGCGTGGTTGACGAAGCGGCAATTCGTAGCGTTTCGCTAACCGCATGGGAATGCGTCGCGATCCCGCAGCCACCTCGCTGGCGACATCCGCTTCGCCAAGAAAAACATCCACCACGTCACGGGGGCCTGCCATCTCGCTGAGACGCTGCTTAAATTGATCGGGCCGGATCACCTTGCCAACCCTTAGCCCGTTGGCGGCTAAGTCGGCCCGCCGCGAGGGCGTGAGCACCATTTCATCGACCCATTGCCACATCGATGCAACACGATCGCTCGACGAGCTTTGAATCGAATGAAACTCCACCGACAAGATGATGGATTGGGGACTTTGGTTCGCTGGGGCCAGCGTCTTTCCAGCTTGATGACGAAGCAATTCGCCGCTGGAGCGATCCATCCATGTCGCGCAGCCCGCAACCGATGACGCAAGCGAACTGGCGAACATCAGCGAGCAAAACTGTCTGCGGTCCATCGTTTTCAAACTTGAGACTTCCTGTCCTTCTACAATCCCAGCGCGTCGTTGTCTGTACATTCCGCTAAGCAGTTAGTCAGGAATGAATGGCAGAAATCCCATCAGCCGCTTGGGTGTTAGCCCCGGTTGAACGTGGGAACCGTGGTTAACGCCAAAACGGCTAATCTACCGAAAGACGCCTGCTTATCTGCTTAGCACACTACAACAACGGGGACACTACAACGGGACGGTTTGAACCGTCAAGAGAAACTATCCGCCCCCCCGCCAAGCGAGCTTTGTCGCGATGCGTGAATCACAGCGAGGCAGCCTCATCCAATACCCGACCGTTGAGTTGCGGCCAACCATGAATCAGGCATTGCCAGCGATTTGCCAACGCTCAAGCGATTCGCGACGGTGGCGACTTCCCCGATTGCTTCCCAAGTTTGCCAAGCACGCTTAAAACGTTACCATGCCTCATTCTTCCGCTAACTCTCCATAAGGAAAAGCAGCAAAACGGATGAAATTTTCTGACAATCTGCCGCTGATGCGAGGTCTCCCCTGTGCGGACTTGCCGACCGAAGAATCGTTGATATTAGCGAGTGGCTCGCCGAGGCGCAGCCAATTATTGACCGCCGCCGGGTACGCGTTCACGGTGCAACCGGCCAGCGATGAAGCGGAATGCGGGATGTGCAGTCGTGAAACCGCTCCTGAATTGGTCGCCCGCTACGCCTACCGAAAAGCGGCCGATGTGGCCGCAAAGAACGACCGCGGACTGGTCCTCGCGGCCGACACCGTCGCCTCCTGTTACGGGCAAATCTTAGGAAAACCTCATGACATTGAGCACGCCGAAGTGATGCTGCGGCAACTCAGCGGCCGTCGCCACGATGTCTACTCCGGGGTTTGCGTCTGGTCGGTTAGCCAAAATCGATGCTACGTCGAAGTGGTACGCACCGAGTTGCAGATGAAGACGCTGAGCGAGGAAATGCTAGCACACTATCTCGATTCAATGATGTGGGAAGGCAAAGCGGGAGCGTTCGGATTCCAGGACGGTAACGACTGGCTCGAGATCATCGGCGGGGGCAGCGAAACCAATGTCGTTGGGCTGCCGATGGAACGACTTGCCGAAATATTCCGCGACTTTGACTTGCTAGCAACCGCAATAACGACTGAGAAAGATTGACCTTCTTTGTCGATCTAATCAATCTCGCTAAGGTTTCGGGGCGGGTTTGTCCCGATAAAGTCATTGGCGTCGTTCCGATCGTGTGCCTACGGTAATCGGTGACGCTAGTCGGCTTGGTCCGGATGCCCACGGACATCTCTCACCTTTAGCGCCGACATGTTTCGTCGTCCTTCCCGTGTTTCCACTCTTGAATGGCCTGGATGTCATGGTGCGTTGTTCAGTTTTGCTAGCCAGTATCGTTCTGTTTTCTGTTTTCTCAGCTTCGGCGGCCCCCGCTCAGGATTGGGCCGACAAGATGTTTGAGGTGAAAACCCATGACTTTCGCACCGTGGGTCGCGGGACGAAGAGCGAATTCCATTTTGAGCTCACCAACAAGTACGAAGAAGATGTCCATATCGCGGCGGTTCGCTCAAGTTGCGGATGCACCACTCCTACGCTGACCAAGGAGACGCTCAAGACGCACGAAACCGGAGCCGTGGTGGCGACCTTCAACACCAGTTCGTTTGTGGGCCAGAAGTCCGCGACCATTACAGTGGTCTTTGACAAACCCTTCTATGCGGAAACCCAGCTGAAAGTCAGCGGATTCATCCGTACCGACATCACCTTCGATCCTCCTGAAGTAGCGTTTGGCGAATTTGCCGCCGGCGACCCTCAAGAGCGTGAAGTCGTGATCACTCACAGCGGTAACTCGAATTGGCGGATCACGGACGTGCGAAGCCATTGCGAAAGTTTGCAGGTGCGATTGCAACCCGCCGAACTCGCTCCCGGAGTCGTTCGCTATCGCATGCGAGTCAAAATGAAGGATTCGATGGATGAAGGCGAGATCCACGAGCGTCTCACCTTGATCAG
This sequence comes from Novipirellula galeiformis, assembly GCF_007860095.1. Classification (NCBI taxonomy): domain Bacteria; kingdom Pseudomonadati; phylum Planctomycetota; class Planctomycetia; order Pirellulales; family Pirellulaceae; genus Novipirellula; species Novipirellula galeiformis. The sequence goes on from NZ_SJPT01000007.1 coordinate 210,695, forward strand.
TAACGATCGCGCATTCCCCACGACGGAGATGTCCATTTCAGGGCGTGTTCGTGCTGCGATTAGTGTCTCGCCCGCCGCCGTCAACCTCGGATCAAACGCACCCGACGCGGTGATCGAAAAACGATTGATCGTGAAAGGGGATGAACCGTTCGAAGTCAAAGACGTGCTTTGTAGCGACGACCGCTTTGAGTTTGAGATCCCCGTCGGCAGCAAGAAAGTGCACTTCATTAAAGTGCGATTCAAAGGGGATGGCACCGAGGGCAGCATCGCTCAGAAGATTCGCATCGTGACCGATCTGGCAGGCGACAAATCGGCCTCGTGCATCGTGACGGGATCGCTATCCAACGGCAAGTAATGCGGGGGGGGGACTGCGACGAAGCTTGACGCTCGACGTAGGGGAGCGTCAAAAACTGCCTGAGCCCACGAACCTTGCACGCTGCTCTAGCGGCAATTGATTTTGCCGCTAGAGAGAACACTCATCCGGTTTACGGATTCATGCTTTCGACGACGATCAGCTCCACGCTGGGGCCATCATCCGACGGGACAATCCGGCCCAATCCGATGACTTTCTCTGCATCGGGAAGCGAAGCGCCGGTCACAACGACGTCCCTTCCTGCGGACGAGGACGTGGAAATATGAACCACGTTGCCCGCCGCGTTCGATCCCGGTTTCCCGACGATCAAAACCCCATCGGTGGGACGCTTGGCATAGTCCAACCACAGCGCGGTGGCATCGCCTAGGTCTTTCACCTGCGGCGATTGCGAGAGTTCGCTGACAAATTGTTGTACCGCCGGGCTGTCCCCCGCTCCCGTCTCGGTGACCACCGCGGAAATAATGGCATAAGATTTGGCGAGTAAACGGCGGCGTTCGGACTCCTCCCCTTCAAATGCCACCAAGCTCGCCAACGCACCCTCCGCCTTCGCCACGGCTGAGTCGACAGCCGAGCGCGTCTCAGCCGACTTTACCGCCTTCTCGCTCGACTCCGCGATGGTAGCTTCCCCAGGCTCGTCCGCCTTAGCGGGCTCCGCCGATTTGGCGGTCTCAACGGATGCAGCGGGCTCGACAGATGCAGCGGGCTCAGTTGTCACAGGTTCAGTTGCTACCGGCTCAGCGACCGCCATCGCTTCGTCAGCCTCCGCTTTGGTCGCTTCGGGGGTTGAATTCGCGTCAAGGCTCAGCGCTGCATCGGAATTGGCAGCCTCGCTCGACTCGCTCACTTCCATTGACTTGGCAATCTCGACGGGTTCGGCCGACGCCGGATCCAGCTCAGCAGTGGGCGTCTTAGCCACAGGCGTCTCAGGCACAGGCGTCTCAGGCACAGGCGTCTCAGGCACAGGCGTTTCTAGAGCGGGCACCTCGGCGATGGGCATCGTCTCTGGGGCGGGCATCGGAACCAAGTCCGCCGCAATCTCATTCACGGGGTCCTGCTCTGAGCCACTCTTGGCTGGGGTCGTATCCATCGGCGTTTCCACGGCGTCAGCCACAGGATCGGTTGGATACGCGACCTCCTCGTTCATGTCCAAGTCAACGTTGGATGCTTCGGAACTCGGTTTCAAAGAGGTCCCCAGCGAGGGCAGACCAATCCCTTCGCTTGGCCCTTCGCTTGGCCCTTCGCTTGGCCCATCGCTGGTCGCTGCGTTTGTCTCTGCGCCGAGGTTCGCTAGCGCGGCGTTCGCGCGATCGAGTTCGTCCGACGATTCGAGCTCCGGTACCACCATGGGCGAACCGAACGTGCCTAACGTCTGAGTCTCGCTCGCATCACTCATGGGATCGATGGGATCGTTTTGCGCGTAGCCTGGGGCGGCGCTAACGCGCGACGAGGATCCTTTATTGAAGGAGCCATCAAACGGCCAGAACCCTAAATCGGGAGCCTTACCCAGCCAAAGCAAAATTCCGCCGGCAAGCGGTAGTGCTACAAGCGGTCCCATCGCGACGCCGATCAATGTTTTGATCGGCGATGATTTTTTTCGTCTCAGATTCGACGCCGGTACCGAGCGAACTTTCATCGGCATCAAGGGGGCCGCGTCTCGCGATCCCTCCCCCGCCGACGCGGCATCAAGGCCAGAGGTCCCCCAACCGTTGGATTCATCATCGTGATCGCCGAAATCACTGGCTGCCCCCGTTTCCGCTGACCCTGTTTCGGCATCGTGATCCGAGAGGAAGTCCATCATTTCGGCTCCCCCTTGCCCCGCGTTGGCCCGTTCCGACTCAGCCTGCTCGGCATCGGCAAACTCATCGCCATCAAAGCCAGGGTGGCCATCGGATTCAATCGTTAACTCGGTGTTGTCATCCCACGAATCCGTCATCGTGGCCGAAGCGCCGGTAGCGGCAGTCGCCAGCGCAGCGTTGGCAACGCCTTGGGCAGCTTCGAGAAACAGCGGCTGACCGTCCGCAGAGATCAGTGCCACCATTGGCGGCAACTTATCGATAATCTCGCTGGCCGGATACAGTTCGCCACACCACGGACATTGAGCGGTCGCATCGGCAGGCACCGCCGCCGCAGGCAAACCGAGCACTTCGCCGCAGCGAGGGCAATGGCACGTTAACATCTAATAACCTCGACTTTACGTAAGAAACCGCCTGATTGTACCTCGCCGCAAACTGAAAAGCAGGGGGCAAACGGCCTTGCTTTACTCAATAATTCAGCCAGCGATCCGATACAGCTTCCGCAGCTTTCCGCTTAGGTAACCCATTAGACTGTCGGCGGAGAGGGGTTTGCCGGTGGCTTTCTCAACCAAGTCATTCCCCGACTCACATTGTCCACGGTGATGAATCCGCTCTCGCAACCATTCCAACAGCGGTGCAAACTCACCGCGTGAGAACATCTCCTCGAAGCCGCCCAATTCCGCTTCCGCGGCATCAAACAATTGAGCGCTGGCCAAATTCCCCAACGTGTAGGTCGGGAAATAACCGATCAATCCCGCGCTCCAATGAACATCTTGCAACACTCCATCGGCGGCCGAAGGTGCACAAACCCCCAGGTCACTTCGGTAGCGAGCGTCCCACGCCTCAGGAAGGTCCTTCACCGACAACGTCCCGGCGATCAATTGTTGTTCAAGATCGAAGCGAATGATGATGTGCAAGTTATAGGTCGCTTCATCCGCTTCGACGCGAATCAACGAGGGTTGAATTTGGTTGATCGCAAAATGCAATTCATCGAGCGAAACCTCATCGAGCGCCGGCGAAAAGTTGCTTCGTGCGCGCTCGAACAACCATTGCCAAAACGGCCGACTCCGGCCCACTTGGTTTTCCCACAATCGCGATTGCGATTCATGAATCCCCAGCGAACAGTACGATCCGGGTGGCAACCCGAACCATTCCGCTCGCAGCCCCTGTTCATACATCCCGTGGCCCGCCTCGTGCAACGTGCCCAACAGCCCGGCGGGAAGCCAGTTTGCATCATAGCGAGTCAGAATGCGGCAATCTCTCGGCCCCAACGTGGTACAGAACGGATGCGACGTCTCATCAAGTCGCCCGGCTTGGAAATCGAAGCCAACGCGTTCGGCAACGAAGCGGCTTAAATCGCGTTGTGCGGCAATCGGAAAATCACGCTCCAATAGACTTCGATTCGGCTGGCGCGGCGCTTCGCGAATCGACTCGATCAATTCGACCAAGGGCACACGCAAGTCTCGAAAGACTTGATTCAATGGCTCGACTCGTGCATCAGGTTCGTATTCATCCAACAGCGCCTCGTAGGCGGATCGATCGGTTCCCTCAGCAATCCGCTGGCCCGCTTCGCGTTTTAAATCAAGGATCTCCGCTAGCGTCTCTTGAAACATGCCAAAATCGTCGGCGCGGCGAGCCGCATCCCAACGCTGTTGCCCTTTGACGGTGGCACGCGACGTTCGCTCGACCAAGTCTTGGGGCAGCCGATGGTTGCGTTTCCAATCCCGCAACAACCCACGCACCGTCGCGGCGACGTCCCCTGCGGGATCTTCGTGCACAAGATTCTCAGAAAGCGATTGCAGCGTCTCGCCATACTTTGCATCGGTGCGTCGATGATGCACCATGCCCCGCAACGTGCTGACCTGAGTGGCACGATAATCCCCGCCTGCGATTGGCATCCCGGTGCGTTCATCCCACTCCAACGTATCCGCAATCGTTTGCAACAGCATCGCGCCGCGGGCATGCTCGCATACGAACTCAAATTGTTCCTGATTCATTGTCATCCAAGGCTCCGGTGGTAACGAGTTTCTAAATAAGCGGCAAAGGTTCCGCAGCGAGGAGACGCAATCACGCTCCCCACGGCGACTTCACCATGATTCAAACGCCATCGTCCGCTAAGCGTTAATCAAGTAGGCAGGAGTCTTTCGGCATATTAGCCGTTTTGGCGTTAGCCACGGTTCCCTCGTTCAACCGGAGCTAACGCCCAAGCGGCTAATGGGATTTCACCCAAGGATTCCTGCCTACCTGCTTAGTCCCCCGCCGTGTCGGTCATCGCCGTCGCGGTGCTGGTTTCGTCAAGTTCGTGATTCAGGATTTCCAGCAGGGTTTGCAAGAACACGACCACCATCGGCCCGACCAAAATTCCGATCGGACCAAACACCTTCACCCCACCGAGCACGCTCAATAAGGCGAACAGCGGATGCAATTGCGATCGCCCATGCAGCACATAAACCTTGATCACATTGTCGATCGATGAAATCACCAAGGCACCGTAGAGCGCCAGCACAATCGCGGCGGTCCATCGCTGTTCGACCATCCCTAACCAAACCACACAGGGTACCCACACCGATGCGGCGCCCAAAAACGGCACAAGCGACATCAACGTCGTTGCCAAGAACAACAACACGACCGACTCAAAACCAAGCACGTAATAGCCGAGTCCACCGAGGATCCCTTGCACGATCGCGCTGAGCACACTGGCCAACACCACGGCGCGACTGGTGCGATCAAATTCCAACAACAATCGTCGCTCGTAATGGTCATCCAGCGGGCTCAGCCGCATCAACGTGCCGATCATCGCCGCGCCATCGATCAGAAAGAAGTAGACCGCGATCACCAGGACCAACAAGCCCACGACAATTTTGCCCAAATAATTCCCCGTCGCACTGGTCAAACTGACAAATCGTGGCTGCAACGACTCGCGTCCTCGACTCAACAAACTCTTGAAATCCTCGGCGCTGGGGTTAGCGATCAAACGCACCTGGCTTCTCAACGTGCCGCCCAATAAGGTTTGCATCCACGAGCGAATCGCAGCGGAGGCGATCACACTTTGCCGATGAAATTGTTCCTCCACGTTCAATCGCTCCAGCGACGTGGCCCCCGGTTCCAGCACCCCAGACGGCTCGGCGGGGTCGTTAGTGGGCTCGGCGGCGGAGTCGTTAATGGAGTCGCTTGCGGGGTCATCCGTTTCCGCGTGGTCCATTGCGGCAAGCGATTTTGGCATTGCGGCACGCGAATCGGCGGTGGCCACCGCCGAAGCGTCAGCCAGGCGGGGTGGTGCACCGTCTTGGCCAGCTTCTCGCTGCAGCGAATTTTCGAGTTCGTCCAGTCGCGCGATCGCGATATCCGCGGCGGCCGCGGCGGTCACCGGCCCGTCCACCTCTGCCTGTAAATGCCCGACTAATGCCTTCGCCTCGGCAATATTCTGTAATATTTCCTCACGATTCTCAGACGGTTCTACGATGTCCGACCACTCCTGTAAAAACACTGCCATCGGTGTCTCCGGATTGAGTGCACCAAGGCGATCCCGGGAAAGGTTCGATTCGTCCAACGAGTCGGTGAGTTCGTCCAGACGACGGAATTTTTCCGCATGCGGTAATGAAATGCCAAATTGATCGCGAGCACGATCGAGCGCTGCGGTCAAATCATTGAAGTTCATCTGGCTGACCATCGCCGTGAATTGACTGGTCGCGACCGATAACACCACCGTGATCGGCAGCAACACCATCATCAAGATCATCAAGGTCGTCGAGGCAGCGGCCAGACGGGGTTTACCACCGCTTTGGCGATAAATCCAATCGTGGACCGGACGAAAGATCACCACTAACAGGGCAGCCAGGAATAACGGGACAAAGAACCCCGCCATCACCTTGTAGAACAGCGCTCCGACCGCGAATATACCGAGCAACAGCATCAGCACCGATAAAATCCGCGACAGCGATGGCAGCCGCTCCAGCAGTGCTTTGGGCGTCGCCGTCGTGCGCGGCGCAGTCGATGACGAATCGGTCCCGCTCGATTCGCTCGGCTCCCCCGCCGGTTCGGCTCGCGCCGAAGAAGCGGTGGAGGAGGAAGCGGTTTGCGGGGACGGTGAAGTGCTGTTTTTTGTACGACGTTTTGTCATCGCGCCTACTCGGCCTTGGGGTTAGGAATCGCGGGAGTTTTTTTTCCGCAGTCCGATTGCCAACCAATGGGTCGCAACCTGACGCGTTGAGGGGATCGTTTCCGACTCGGATCGTGTCCGATTGTGAAGCATCGCCTTCGCAATGGATAGACGGATCCATCGTTATCGAGAGAATCGCAGTGCCTGAGCCCAACGGAACGTCGCAACCGCGCCCCACCGCGATGCCGCCGACATCGGATCCTGAACCCACGATGCCGCCGACCTATGCCCGCAAACGCAGCCGACGCAAACTCGCCATACGAATTGTCAAGGCGTTGATCGCCATCGCCGTCATCGTGGGATTGGGGTTCACCGTGCGTTCGGCCGCCCAACAATGGCACAGCGAACGAGAACGTGTGGTCACCCAAATCGAGCAGATTGACTCGCGATTAGCCGCGTCCTCCACCGCGGATGCCCCCACCGCGGGTGAACGAACCTTACTCGCTCAGCAACGCCAAGCACTTCGTCACAGCATCCCCACGTGGTCAAACATCGGCTGGATCCCCATCGGCATCGCCGCACTGCTGTATGGAGCGGGAACGCTGATTTCCGGCATGGTTTTACGAGCTTGGCTATCGGTACTTGGCTACCAACCGCCGCTTGCACTCGTCCTCGCATCTCAAACGCTGGGGCATGTCGGCAAGTACGTGCCCGGCAAAGCGATGGTGGTGGTGCTGCGCGCCGGAGTCCTGGGCCGGTCATCGGTTCCCCTCATGCCTGCGACCATCGGGGTGTTTTTGGAAACCTTTATGATGATGGCTGTCGGTGCGACGGTGGCCGGCGTCGTGATCTCCACGTTGCCGGTGCCACCGTGGATGATCCTCGCGGCAGCCGGTGGTGCCATCCTGGCCAGCATTCCCACACTTCCACCGGTGCTTCAGATTGTGACCACGCGGTTGATGGATCGTCAATCAAGTCTAGGAAGCCATGCTTGGTTGGCCTGTGCCAAAGGCTGGGCGTGGTCGATCGTTTCATGGATCATGATCGGCGGTTCGTTCGCAATGATCGTGACCGCAATTCCCACCTCGGCTCCCCCTGAATCGGCCGCTCGGTTGTTGGCGATTGCGACCGCGTCGATCTCGCTGGCGATGGTCATCGGGTTTGCCTCGCTGTTACCCGGCGGTGCGGGGGTGCGTGAATTGGTACTGACCACGATCCTTGGATTGGTGACCGGACCGACCCATGCGTTGCTCGCCGCGATCTTGGCGCGGTTGGTGTTTATCGTGGTGGAATGCGTGCTCGCGATGATGGCGTGGTGCTACCTGCACTCTCGTTTTGCTCCCAAGCCCCTTTCCCCGGCTCCAGCGGTCCCCCCGGCTTGAACCGCGACTCTCACTCGCCCGCGGCCGCCCCAACCCACTGGGGCAAGAAGTCCCCCTTCACCACGTAAAAAACCGCTCTTTTCAGCAAGATTCGCTGGGAATTTCGCGGTCGATGCCCCGGTTTTCGCAACCCCGCAGTCCCATGGATAGCAAACCACCTACTAGGTAGAGTGCTCTTACTTCCCCTCCAACCACACAAACCAACGACTAGACTTGGCTTGGATTATGCTTAGCGTTCGTCCCACGCCCGTTAGGCTTCGCCCCGTTCCGCTCCCGCCTTCCCGTTAACGAGAACTCCGTTGTCTTCTCCCAGCGTCTCCTTTGTCATTCCGGTATTTGACGAAAGCGAATCCTTAATCGCGTTGCATTCGGCGATCCGTGAAGTTTGCGAAGTGCAATCGATCGATCGACAAATCATTTATGTTGACGATGGTTCTCGCGACGATTCGTGGCAGGTGATCGAGCAAATCGCGGCCGAGGACGCCTCGTGTTGCGCGATCAAATTGCGGCGCAATTTTGGTAAGGCCGCGGCCTTATCCGCTGGCTTTGAAACCGCCACCGGTGACATCGTGATCACGATGGACGCCGATCTCCAAGATGATCCCAAAGAGATCCCACGGTTTCTTGAGCAACTCGCCTCGGGATGCGATGTCGTCAGCGGTTGGAAACGCGTCCGACACGACCCTTGGCACAAAGTATTCCCTAGCCGCGTCTTCAATTGGCTCGTCAGCCGGATGACCGGCGTTCACCTTCACGATCACAATTGCGGATTCAAGGCGTATCGTCGCGAGATCTTTGACGAAGTCAAACTTTATGGGGAACTGCATCGCTTTGTCCCGGTGCTCTCGGCCGCCAAAGGATGGCGAGTTGGTGAGATCGAAGTGGAACATCACGCCCGAAAATTTGGCCATTCCAAATACGGCGTGTCGCGGTTGATCAAAGGTTTTTTGGACTTGATGACGATCTACTTTTTGACCGGCTATTCGGGACGGCCCCTGCACTTGATCGGGACCGCCGGAATGCTGTTCTTCACCACCGGCGGCTTGGGCATCGTCGGTTTATCAGCATGGTGGGTCCTCAGCCGGTTGAGCGAGTCGATCGACGTCCTGCATTTGCACGAGACCGCGATTTTCTATTACTGCATTGTCGCGGTGCTGTTGGGCGCCCAATTCTTGCTCGCCGGTCTGCTGGCCGAGCTAATTGTCTCGCTCTCGCGCGATACCAACACGCCTTATTGCGTTGCCAAACGCATTGGGGGTCAGCACACGAAGCCCTAATTCACTCCATTCGCCCCGCCCCAGGGCGGGTGGTCCCCAAACGACGGGCTAATGCTTCGTCTAGCCTCGGACTTGGAGTTGAAGCTATTAGCCGCTTTGGCGTTAGCCACGGTTCTGTCGCTAAAACCGTGGCTAACGCCAAACGGCTAACCCCAAAAGTAAAGTTTGACGCAGCACTAGCCCCAAACCATGGGCTGGCCGCGAACCACCCCCCGACGTTCCCCGCTCCCTTGAACCCATCCGCCCTCCGACGACTGTGATGCATAAAGACACGCAAGAACGAAAGAAACGTCGTACCGCCTACCTGCTATTGATCCTGATTGGATTGTCAATCGCCGCGGGCCGCATCGCCACCGTGACCAGCCGTGAAGGGGATACCGCCTTTCTCAGCGCAAACGATCGCAGTCGCTGGTGCACCGTGGCAGCTCTGGTCGAGGATGGGACTTACGAAATCGATCGTCAAATCGCCATCAAAGGCCTTAAAAATCGCACCCCTTGGAACACGATCGACAAGGTGCGTCATCGAGGCAGCGATGGCAAACTTCATTACTACAGCAGCAAACCACCGCTATTCCCCACGCTTGTCGCCGGAGTTTACTTCGTCGTCCATAGCGTGCTCCATTTATCGATGTCCGAGCACCCGATTTATGCCACGCGCATCGTGTTGATGTTAGTGAACCTGCCGCTGTTGGCGTTATTCTATGTTTGTACAATCGGGACGATCGAACGCGTTTGCGGCAATGCCTGGGCTCGACAATCGCTGGCCCTGGCGATCGTGTTTGGAACGATGTTGTTGCCGTTTTCGATGACGCTGAACAATCACTTGGTGGCCGCCGCCTTTACGGCGCTGACCTTGTGGATCTACCTATCGGCCTGTGAGAAATTGGATGACGCGATCACGGGCAGCTCCACCGTGGTGCCCTATGGTTGGTATTTTTTAGCCGGACTCGCCGCTGCCTTCACCGCAGCAAATGAACTGCCCGCCTTGTCAATGTTGGTGCTCTGGTTCGTCTTATTCGTTTGGATCGACCTCCGCGCACTGATCCCTTTCCTGGCCGGGATCGTCGTGATTGCCATCGGCTTCTTTGGAACCAATGTGGTGGCCCACGGCAGCCTGCGTCCCCCCTATGCCCATCGAGGCAATGGGGATTTGATTACCGAAATCGATGCGTCGCTTGATGCACTTCCCCACGAACAAATCCAGCGTGCCCTGGTCGAACGGACGTTGATCCAACCCACGCAAACGATCGTGGTCAAGCCATCGGATGAAGCGGGGCGGTGGAGCGTTCGCAGCGACGACGACCAACTCTTTTCGTTAACCCAAACCACCGCCGGTCTCTGGGCACTGCATTTCTGGGACGACTGGTACGAATACCCTAATAGCTATTGGCAAGAAGGGCGTCGGCGCGGCGTCGATCGTGGCGAACCCTCGCGACTCGTCTATTTCTTAAATATGACGGTCGGCCATCACGGCATCTTCTCCATTACCCCTATCTTCCTTTTGCTACCATGGGGACTCGTCCAAGGTCTGTCGAGGGGACCGCATGATTTCCGACGATTTACCTTGGCGGTGTTGATCGCCAGTGTCACCTGTTTGCTGTTCTACTTAGCGCGGCCCATGATTGACCGCAATTATGGGGGCGTTAGCTGCTGCTTCCGCTGGGTGGTGTGGTTCACTCCGCTGTGGCTCGTTTTGCTAGCACCCACCCTTGACCAGCTTGCCGAAACTGCCAGGGGACGTGGGATCTTCCACGCCATGATAGCGTTGAGCGTCTTTTCCGTCTCGACCGCACTCAACACGCCTTGGCAATCCCCGTGGATCTACCAGTTCTGGTCGTTTTTGGGCTGGCTCGGCAACTAAGCCTAGGACTAGTATCGCGGCTGTTTTCCCTCGCAATCGACAGCGTTTTGAGCGACTCGATCGAGGGATAATCGACACCCCTGGTACCGCACAGGCGTTCGCGATTGGCTGGCTCCCCTTCTGAAACGAACCCCAAAACGTCGAGTTCACTCTCGCGTTGGTTTTGGGCTGCGCTGATCACGGTTGCCTTTCTGACGACGATCCCCTTGCTGGCGCCCGACACGCTCGGTGAGCAAGCGCGTCGTCACTTGCTGAAAAAGCTACAAGACCACTACGTCGGGTTGGACGTCTCGATTGGTCGGGGGCGTTTCGAGAGCACGGTGGGGATCATCTTTGAAAACATTGTGATTTCGAATCCCACAGCGGTCGCCCGCCCGCTGCGTGAGATGGTTCGCATTGAACAACTCGTCGTGGTCGCCAACATTCACCCCGAGAAGTTGCTCGACAAGGAACTGCCGCTAACGACGAATCGGATCGCGATCTCAGGCTTTCATGCCAACGTGACGCTCGCTGAGGACGGTACCCCGTCCCTAAGTCAATTACTGCCACTCCCCAAACTGGGCCCATTGACGCCACGCATCGATGTCTTGCAAGCCAAGATCAATTTGTTTGATCCGTTGGCCAGCAGACGTCCCATTCGCGCAGAGATCGCCGAATTTTCGCTGACCAACACCGATCGCATGGATGGTGGCATCGACCGCACCATCACCGCGAAAGGGACGGGAGACTTTGCCAACGCATTTCAGTTCCAGTGGCAAAGCATCAACGACGCCAACGACATTCGTTGCTCGGTCCGTGGCGCGAAAATCAATCGCGATCTGTTTGATCGAATCCCCCATGCCCTGCAACAACCGCTGCTCGACGCGCGTGGCTTGGAGTGCATCGGTGATTTCTCTTGCTCGCTCTACCAAACAGTCGGTCGCAGTTGGAACTACCGCGTTCGCTCGACCATCCATGAGGGACAATTCACTCATGCAACCTTACCCAAACCGATCACCAACCTGCGTGGCGTGATCGTTGCGGATCCTCAGGCGGTACGCATCGAAGCGTCGCAGGCGTCATTGGGCGAAGCGGTGGTTCGTGCGAGTGGTGAGTTTCGCGGCACGCAATGGCCGCTCGACGCGGATCTAAAGATTGCCACCACTGGGCTGCTATTGGATGATCAAATATCCGCGATCCTGCCAACCGCGGCACGCAAAGGTTGGGATCACTTGCAACCGCACGGTCGCATCGATGTCAAAGCCGACCTAACATGCCGCTCAGGTACCTGGGACGCCAGCGCGGAGGTGACCTGCAAAGGCGTGGATATCAGCTACGAGAAGTTTCCTTACCCAGTACGCCAACTGGTCGGACGAGTCGACATCCGCGGTGGCATCGCATCGAGTGAGTCACTGACCGGACGTCTGGATAGCCGCCGGATGCAATGCGCATTTCGCCTTCCGATCCGTCCAGGAATCACCAACGAGAAAACCTTCGTGATCGCTGCGGATGGGCCGGTTGCCATCGACAGCACTCTCATCAAGGCACTCTCGCACCGCGGTGCGCCTCAGTCGAAACTGGAATCGTTCGTCCGTTCTTTGCGGCCTCGCGGTTCGCTGCATCTGGCCAGTGCAATGTTTGGCACCGACGCCAGCGGACGCACGACCCGCCAACTCGATCTGCGGATCATCGACGGCCACTTACGCTACGAGAAATTTGCCTACCCGCTGTACAATGTCGATGGTCGTATCGAAATCAACGAGGATGTTGTCCAGCTGACCAATTTCCGAGGCCTCAGTGCGAATTCAGGCGTCGTTCGCTGCGAAGGAACGTACCGTATCCCCAAACCGTCGCCCGATCCCAAATTGTTTCGCATCTCGGATTCCGGCAGCGGCATTGAGGTGCCCCCTCAACTCGCATTGACGTTCCAAACCACGAACATCCCGATGGACAATGCGCTGCGAACCTCGCTGCCGGAATCGGCTCAGCACATTTGGGATTCGGTCGCCCCCGGTGGCGTCTTGGATGAAGCCGATGTGACGGTGATCCAGCACGAGCGTTCCGACCCGCTGCAGATTGATTTGACGGCGCGACAACTCTACGCCAACCAGATCAGTAACCGCTCGCTTAGTTTACGTCCCATGTCGTTGCCGTACCGGATTGATATCAGCAGTGGCACGGTTCGCTACGATGGCTCAAAGGTCTACATCGACTCGCTCAACGGACAACACGCTGCGTCACGATTGGCTGCGGACGGATTCTGTGTTCAAGGACCGAGCGGACGCTGGGATTTGACGCTGAACTTGAAAGGCGGCAGTCGGTTGAATCCTGATGCGGAATTGATCAGCGCGTTGCCCAACGAAATGCGTGAAGCGATGCGGCGGTTGCAATTGCGAGGTCCGGTCAGCGTTCGCGGCCAAACGAAAATCACGCTCCCCGATGCGGATCACCTCGAACCGATCATCCACTGGGACGTCGCCTTGCAGCTTGAGGGGAACCGCATCGGCGACGTCGGTCCCGTCCATTCGCTGCGTGGCGAGATCTCCGTCATCGGCAGTCGCGATGACCAAGGGATTCGCGCTTCAGGCGACGTGCACATCGATTCGATGCACATCAATGATCTGCAAATCACCTCGATCCAAGGCCCGTTCACGGTCGTCGAGGATGACTTGAAACTCGGGGTGCGAAGCGACTTCGCCCGCTCATCCTTGCTCGCCACCCAACAAGATCCTCGCAACGGATCGGCTCCACGCTCCATCCAAGGCCGAATTTTTGACGGGGTGATTGAATTGCGCGGCGATTTGCAATTGTCCTCCGGCGGTTTCGACGTCGATTTGGCGGTGCGTGACGCTCAAGTACCGACGATCCTGGCTGACTTCGGTTATGTGGACAACGAGATGCGCGGCTTGTTTTCTGGCGACGCTGCACTCGAAGGCAGTCTGGGGACCTTAGAATTCCTGAAGGGATCCGGTACCGCCAAAGTCACCAAAGCGAACATCTACCAACTGCCGATGATCGTCCAAGTGCTCAACCAACTTCGCATCAAACCGACCGAAGATGTGGCCTTTACCGACGGCACCGTCCAATTCAGCGTGTTCGGCGATACGATCAATTTCAATGAACTGAAAATGTGGGGCGATTGGGTTGCGTTGGATGGGGGAGGCTCGCTCGATGGACGGCACGAACTTGACCTGTCCTTCAATTCACGCGTCAGTCCCCAGAACGCGTTCACGCAAATCATCCGTCCGCTACGAGGGGAACGGTACACGCTTTGGACGATCGACGTGAAAGGCCCGCTCCACGCGCCGACCATCCAGCGACGAGCCTTCGAAGGGGTCGGCGAAACCCTGGAACGTTTGATCCCCACGATGAACAACGCCGCCCCCGACACCGATCCCTCCGACTTGCACGACGAAAAAGCGGCGCAGCAACCTGCGCGTGGCGCGGGAAACTGGTTCCGCTAAACTAGCGGTCTTCCTTGGCAAACCGTTCTCCCCCCGATGCAATTCCATCCTCCGACGCAAACGAGGTCAGCGAGCATGCACGTCAACCCAACCTCTGCGGCGTCATCGATCGCCGGAACCGCTCGCGCGGCCGCGCGCGGAGGCGAAGCCGATGCACAGAACGCCGAAGCCACGCAACGACACGCGACCACGGAAAATCCCGGCGGTAAAACGGCCGCAACCAGCGCGATCGACTCCAGCGAATCGACGCACGACCGCGGCGGTGATGGTCGGCAAATGTACGATAGCTTCGAACAATCCAAAGAACACACGCCCCCCGAACCGCCACCGGAGGAAACAACCAACGCCGAACACGACTCCCACGACCACGACCTACAGGCGCCCTCGACTCCCCAAGAGCCACCACCGCATCTTGATTTCAACGCCTGAGCAAGCGGCGAGTGCGGTGCCGAAGCTGGCGTTTGGTGCTCGCCGCTTTCACCCCAATTTCGAGGTGAAACGAAGCACGAAGCACCACTCGACTCTTACTCCTAATCGGCTCCCGTTGGTTCCGGTCCCGCGAGGTTGATAGGTGGACCGCAGTTGCCGTAGCTGGCTGCGAACTCAACGGGCTGCGGACTCAACGGGCTGCGAACTCATGGCACGCTGCCTCACCGGCCCCAGTAAACGATCGCGTAACCGATCACTCCCAACAGCAGTGCATAATACGTAAACACCAACAGCGTTTTACGGATGATGGTCCCTTCTTTGCCGACCAATCCAACCACGGCCGACGCGGCAACCACATTGTGGACACAAATCGTATTGCCCGCCGCACCTCCAACCGCTTGCAACACCACGATCCAAACCGGATCCACCGCGAGCATCTCGCCGACATTGAATTGAAACGACGAAAACATCATGTTGCTAATCGTATTGCTGCCGGCAATCGCCGCACCAAAGCCTCCAATGAACGTGGCAAACACCGGCCAAGCCTCTCCGACGGTGTTCTTGACCCCTTCGGCCAACGCGATCGGCATCGACGCGTAGCCCGCGTCTCCGTTGGCGCTGTTGATAAAGACTTGCACCATCGGCACCGTAAACACCAACGCAACCGACGCTCGAAGAACCGTGCGAAACGATTCGCCCCAAGCACGCGAACACGATGCGGCATCGATACGCTGAGTGAAAACGGAGATCATCGATGCGATCACAAACACGGTCCCCGGCAAATACAGCGGCCGAATGACTTCCGAAATGCGGGTGCCAAAAATGTTCATCACCGGCACGCTAAACGACTTCACCCATGCGACGGGCGAAACGTCCAACCCCGGCAACGAATCCAACCGCGTGACGACCAACAACACCGCCACGATCACGTAAGGAGACCATGCGTTGATCAGCCCGATCGGCTTGGCAACGCGTTCGCCTGGCTGCTGCAACGACGCCTGCTGCGTTAAATCTTGCTCGGTTGAATCTCGCCCCGACCAATCGCTGTCCCATTTCGTTTTCTCAGGAAACTCCCAAATCGCCTCGGGCGGGGGCATCAAAAAACCAGCCTTGGCCGCGGGCACGACAATCGCCAACCCACATAAACCTCCAATCAACGAGGGAAATTCAGGCCCCAACAACCATGCCACTACGACATACGGAATCGTCATCGCAAAGGCCGCAAACAAGGCAAACGGCCAAATCGCCAGCCCCTCTTTGAACGAGCGATTCTCGCCAAAGAATCGAGTCATCAACCCCACCATCCACAGCGGAATCAAAGCTCCCGCAATCGCATGCAACACGGCGACGCGTAAGCCAATCAAGGACAACAATGATGCGCCGTCCACAAAGTCGTGACTTTGCGCAAAGCCATCGATCGTCCCTTCACCGGCCAACCCGGTGCCGACGCCAATCAAAATCGGCGTGCCAACGGCGCCGAACGAAACGGGAGTACTTTGAATCACGACTCCCGCGACCACCGCCGCCATTGCCGGAAACCCGAGACCGACCAATAACGGTACCGTCACCGCAGCGGGAGTTCCGAAGCCTGCGGCGCCTTCGATAAACGAGCCAAACAACCAAGCGATAATGATCACTTGCACGCGACGATCCGGCGAGATGTCTTGGAACGTCTTACGAATCGTTCGCAGCGCCCCGCTCTTGCGAAGCGTGTTGAGCAGTAAAATGGCCCCGAAGATGATGTACAACAGCTCCGCGGCAACGATCAATCCCTTGACCGACGCGGCGGCAACTTGGGTTGCATCGACCTGCCATACAAACAACGCCAAGCCGCTCGCAACCAAATACGCCAGCGGCATCGCACGGCTGGCGGGCCAACGCAACATGACTAAAAACACCGCCACCGTAACGATCGGAAGCAACGACAACGACGCCAGCACTTCATCATTCAAAACGCTTTATCCAATCAGTCGAAATAAGCGGGGGACCATGAGCGGGGGACGCAGCGGACCTCGATCCGCGGGCTCCCCGGGCCTTGGGCACCCTGGGCACCGCGGCGCGGTATCTGCGGTGCCGCGGGTTCCGCAGTGCCGCCCCAATTTAAACTACGCGATGGCGTCGATGTTGCCGCTGACTTTCGTTTCGCCCCACTTCGCCGCAATCATCACACTATTGATGCCCGATCCGATCCCCAACATCGCGACTTGATCACCGCGGACCAACTCGCCTTGCTTGGCCGCTGCGGCTAAGGTCAACGGCAACGCCACCGAGCCGGTGTTCCCTAGAAACGGAAACGTCACGCTGTCGCGCTGGGGTGCAAGCCCCATCGCTTCCAACATCGCCACGCGGTGACGTGAACCGACTTGATGGCAAACGCTGCGTGTGATTTGATCCCGCGTCCAAGTCGACTCCGCTAACAAGCGATCAAACGCGATCGCGCCGGTGGCAATCCCTTCGGCCATCAAACGTTCCGAATCGGTATCCATCAGCGGCGTCATCCCCGCACCGGCCGAATCTTGGTCACTGCGACACAAATCGTGGAACTCAGTCCGCGCTTCGGCGATCGCCGTATCCAAGAACGTGCGTGAATCGGTATCCGTTGACATGCCCGATCCCACCACATCGCGATGTGCCAACAACCACGCACAACTGCCCGAACCAATGGTCAGCGAAGCGAAGGCCGGTTTGACACTCTGGCGCGTGAGCGCGACGTCAGCATTGAGCTGGGCGATCGTCTGCTCCAACAACGGTCGGCTGTTCTCGGTCCCCACCACCACGCCGGCCTCGATCATGCCGGCTTCGATCATCATCGCGATCTGAACCGCTCCGTTCATCACTCCCAAACAGGCATTCGAAACGTCGTAAACCCAACAACGAGAGGGAAGCCCCAATTCATGGTGAACCCGCGACGCGGTGGCCGGCTCTAGAAAGTCGCGACAAACACTCGCATGGATCAAACAACCGATTCGCTCTGGCGCGATCCCGGAGGCTTCAATCGCTCGGCGGGCACTGCGCACACTCGGCTCGCTCGGCATCGTCCCGGCGGCCCAAACACGTCGCTCGTTGATCCCACTCATCAAGGCCAAGCGGCCTTCGGGCAGTTTTAAACGTTCATAAAGGGGTGCCAGACGCTGCTCAATGGCGTCGCTGGTCCAAATTTCTTCGGGAATCTCCGTACCGATCGCATCGAGGCAAACGTTGCTGAATCTCACGCTCAAGTCCTAAGTCGTTGGCTGCATTGGTGTTGGTGCATTTATACCGGACAAACTGACGGCTGAATAGGATCACCCATTCGGGCGGGAACCCGCTCGTTGCTAGCAATCGCGACCTTTGCTAGCACCGCATGTAGTGCTAGCGGCCACCAATTCGCTCTAGCTAGAGAAAAGGCTTTGACCTAGCCGATTGGAACCCTAAATTTTCGCCGCACAGGAGTGACACGTTGTGTGTCGCACACAGCGGTAAATGAACGACGGGGTTGTCGCCACAAAACAAGGATCGTCACCGGAACTTGTTTCACTCGACATGTCCGAAAGTCACGATGGGTTGGACGCCAAGATGGCACTCACTGACATCGCAAAAAATCCTTGTCTTTTCATCTTCTCTGAATTGTTTACCGCTGTCCCAAGTTGCGAAACGATTTTTGCAACGCATTTTACATCACTCGCGATCTTCGAAGAGGAACTTTCGGATGACGTGTAAGCCTTTAATCGGCATGAACGCCGACTTTCGTGCTGCCGCTCGTAACGTACCCGCCTACAGTTACATCGCAGCAGGATACTTTCAATCGGTGATCGCAGCGGGAGGGATTCCTGTCATTCTGCCACCGATGGACGATGCGAGTTCAATTCGAACCGCAATCGAAAACCTCCACGGATTCATCATGATCGGCGGAGCCGACTTGGACCCTCGAAATGATGGCTTCATGTTGCATCCTTCGGTTCGTCCGTTGGATCCCGTTCGCGAAACCAGCGACCGTTTAATCATCGCAGAATTGGCCGAGCGTCGCGTTCCTGTCTTGGGAATCGGCACTGGCATGCAACTGTTGAACGTCCACCAGGGCGGAAACTTGTTCTTGAACATCAAAGAGGACCTGCCCAACGCAGTGCCTCACCACGACGCTCACGATCCCAACCATCGCCACACCTTGAACGTCGAAAGCGACTCCTTGGTCGGTCGCGTTTATGGCGATGGCGAAATTCGCGTCAGCAGCCGGCACCATATGGCGATTGACGAAGTCGCTCCTGGATTCCGCGTCACCGCACGTTGCCCCGATGGGGTGATCGAAGCGATTGAAAGCGAAATGATGGACTGGTTCGCGATCGGCACCCAATTCCATCCTGAATGTGGAGCCGCTTCGGCGCTGGATATCCGCATTTTCGAAGAGTTTATCGACGGCGTTCGCGAGCGTGCGAATCAAGAAGATCTGCGACTCGTTGCTTAATGCGACCTCCCGATGTGACGCGTTTGCCCTCGATCACAAAAGCGAGGGGGCACATTCACCTCCATCGGGACACAAACGAACAACACCTGCCCGAGTTGAACCACAGGGATTCGTGGCTCAGACGACAGGGTGTTTTGTTACTTCCATCTACGCCGCAGAACGAACGGATTCTTGTTTTGCGGCTTGGTGAAATGGAAATAGCGAGAAGACACAAGGACGGAGGATCAGAGGGAGATTGGAAACCAAAACATTGCCGCACCGGAAACTTCAACCGACGCACGGATTCGCGTTGACAGGACAAGAGGTCTTGGGGTTGAGACGCAAGGAGCAACGATGGCAATCGTCGACCAGGATGGACGGCGGATCAAGCTTGGAAGCAACGATCGTGATGGCAGAAGATTGAGCTCAGATCAAAGAGTCAGGGTTGACTAACAATTGAGGCCGGGCGTGCATCGAGTTGAAGCACGCCCGGCTTCTTTTTTGCGCCGATGCCAAGACCCGCTATGAACCGGAGACCGCTATGAACCTGGGGCCGTTATGAACCTGGGACCGTTAAGCAGGTAGACAAGAATCATTTGGCGATAGTCCAGTGCCATCTACATTGGCCCCATGAGGGTGTTGTTTTTACGCAAGTTCCGACGGGCCGAAGGTCCAGCCGTTTACCTAGCCCTGGCCCAACGTAGCGAGCTTGCGAGCGAAGTGCAGGCCAGAGATCCTCGGCCCCACACCTCTGGTCCCCGCCCGCAGAGAAGCCGCTGGATTGCTTGCCACGGATCTTGTGACTCCAAAGTAGATGACATTTGGCAATAGCCCCCGGTTAACGGATGCGAACCGGACGCTAGCTGGTGGCGGCTGATACAGCCAAACGCTGCTTAGACGCCGAACCACCATTTGCCGATCCCCAACCACAGGGGAACGAGCAGCAAGCCTGCGATCGAGGTCGACAACACCACTCGCAATGCCGTGGAGGTGTCACGCCCGTAGAGCCGCACCAACACGATTGGAAACACCGCTGCGGGCATCGCCGCTTCGAGCATCACGACCTGTTTCATGTCGAGCGGCATTAAGCTCGTGAAGGTCGCGATCAGCGAGGCCACCGCCAGCATCATTAGCGGCAGCACGAATTGACGAATTCCGATCGCCCAACAAACCACCCGGCCTGAACCCGACCAGCTCGTTTCCCGCAAATAGTCGACGATGATTGCGCCACTGAGCAGCAACCCCATCGGGATCGCACATTCGCCCAGCATCTCGATCGCACTGAGGCACGAATGGGGAACCAACGTTTCGAGCCCAAAGCGACGCATCAAACCGGTGACCACCACCGTCACCACCGGGGCACTCAATACCGAGCGTCGCCAACCGCTGCCGGTTGCCCCCGCGATAATGGCGATCCCCACGCTCCACAGCGCCATATCGACGCCAACGTTATGCAGAATCAAATCGACTTCGGCTTCGGGATAAAACCGCTGTGCCAAGGGCAGCGGGATGTAGCCGTAGTTACAGATCCCGACGCAAAGTGCAAACGTGCGTTGCTTCGAATCGCTATCCAGCCCGATCCAATGCCCGAGCGAGCGAGCGATTCCAAACGCCAGCAAGAATCCGACGGCGGTGCTCGCGAAGCCAAACGCCGGTGGAAACCATGCCGCAGAGAACTCACTGAGCTGATCGCTGGCCAAAATCCGGTTCGCGAACAGCGCCGGCAGCAGCACTTTGGCGGTCAAATTGGCGAGCGACTGGTCCG
Organism: Novipirellula galeiformis; assembly: GCF_007860095.1. Taxonomy (NCBI): domain Bacteria; kingdom Pseudomonadati; phylum Planctomycetota; class Planctomycetia; order Pirellulales; family Pirellulaceae; genus Novipirellula; species Novipirellula galeiformis. Next base: position 231,537 of record NZ_SJPT01000007.1, read on the forward strand.
CTTCCCGCGTCAACCAACCGGTTTGCCGGCAGGTCGCGCCGATACCGATGACAAGAAAAACGCCCAAAACACTGGAAATAATCGGCCATAAATCAGAAAACATGGGGCTGGCATCTACCCCGCGGGGCATCGTGATCGAGGAAAGGCGTCAAAATCCGAACCCCAGTAGACCGTCAATCAGATTTTTGGACCACAGGACTTTGACTCTCGAGGGCCGGACAATACAATGGTGACAACGCGAGCGAAGTGGCTCGCCCCCATCCATCCCCGACCATCGGTTCTGGAGGTGTTCGATACTTGTTGTCGATCGACCTACCCGCTTTCGCCGAAGTTTGCGTCAGGATTCTCCTTCAAGAGCCTCGGTAGCGGAGTAAGAAAATGTTAATGATGTCGATGTTTATGGAAAGTGCGGTTTTGGCTTTCGGTTTCCCCGGACTCCCCGAACTGATGATCGTGCTCGTGATTGCACTGGTCCTATTCGGTGGCGCCAAGCTGCCAAGCCTGATGCGAAACCTCGGACGCAGTGCGAACGAATTCAAACGTGGCATGGCAGAAACGGTGGATGAGGAAGAGGAAGAAACCAAATCGCCAAGCGAAAAGGCGTAGCCATGTTTGGACTATCACCATTTGAGTTGATGGTGATCGGCGTCATCGCAGTCGTGTTGTTTGGTGGCAATCTTCCTGAGGTTGCCCGCAAATTTGGCAGCAGCTACCGCGATGTGCGTCGCACTCTCAACGATGTTCAACAACAATTTCGCGAGGCGGAATACGAAGCGAAACGCGCGTTGACATTGGACACCCCCGCCGCCAACAAGCTGGACGAACCCGAGGATGAGCCCGCCGAGCCAGCGGCTCCGAAGTTCAAACCCCCGGCGTAAGGCCCGAGTGGGTCAGGCGAGCCCGAGTTTGCCAGGCGAACGAGTTTGCCAGGTGAAATTGGGTAGCGCCACAAAAACCTCCACGTTCGGCTCGCAGCGATTGATTCGCTACGAGCCTGTTTGGCCTTCGGCAATGCCTTAGGTTGCGTCGGTTTGGCCCGCTGTCGATTCCACCCGAATCGGTCGCGATGAAAGAGTAAAAGATCAGCAGGCTAACCACTGGATTCGATTTGCGAAGCCGGTTACGCTTTGTGTCATGTCGTCAGTGCAACGCGATGACGACAGAAAAATTTAGGGCGATTGGCTCAGTTGGTTAGAGCGATGCTTTCACACGGCATAGGTCACTGGTTCGAATCCGGTATCGCCCACTCTCTTTAGTTCTGGTTGTTAGCCAATCCAGACTATCCGGCAAGTTGCCGTGCACCCCACGTTCAATGGAGTTTTTCGGTACTCATTACCGAAAACTCCGTAGGCAGGGGAAAGCACGCCACGTCTACGACTGGCGTCGCGTTGCGACGATCTCGATCAAGTCCAGCACCCAAGTCTTTCGTTAGGTTGCCGCGGCCTGCCCCCAGCAGTACGATAGCCGCACCATGACGATTCCGATTGAGCCGCTCAGCCCCAGCATCCTGGCAATCATGTATTTCGGAGATGCCGTGTTTGCGATCAGCGGAGCATTGACGGCCGCGCGATACAAAATGGACGTGCTGGGGTTCGTGTTGATCGGGACGATTACCGGGATCGGTGGCGGTACGATCCGGGACCTGTTGCTGGGACGCACCGTGTGGTGGACTCAGGATCCGACCGAGCTGATCTTATGTGTGGTCGCATCGCTCGCCACCTTCTTCTTGATTACCAGCGACCTCACGCGGCGCAGGGGAATGGCTTGGTCCGACACCCTAGGGCTCGCGGCATTCAGCGTGGTTGGCTGTCACATCTCACTCCAATTTGGATCGCCGTTTGTCGTCGCGGTGTTCATGGGCATGGTCACCGCGACGGGAGGCGGCGTTCTGCGCGACGTGCTGAGCAACACGCAACCGATGATTTTGTGCGGCCAACCCTACGCTACCGCTGCGCTGCTGGGCTCGTTGAGCTACGCGAGTCTTCGACACTTTGGTTTTACTCTCGTTCCCTCCGAGATGGTGGCATGCACCGCTGCGTTCGCACTGCGTGCCTCGGCCATTCTGTTCGATATCCGCATGGGGCCGCCCGGACAATTCCTGGCATTTGGAAATAACCCCAATCATCCCAAACCATGACGGCATAAGCATTTGTTAACTTTCATGTAGCTACCGTCGCCAGACGGTGGACCTTCATGTAGCTACCGTCACCAGACGGTGGACTTTCATGTAGCTACCGTCGCCAGACGGTGGACTTTCATGTAGCTACCGTCGCCAGACGGTGGACTTTCATGTAGCTACCGTCACCAGACGGTGGACTTTCATGTAGCTACCGTCGCCAGACGGTGGACTTTCATGTAGCTACCGTCGCCAGACGGTGGACCTTCATGTAGCTACCGTCACCAGACAGTGGACCTTCATGTAGCTACCGTCGCCAGACGGTGGACCTTCATGTAGCTACCGTCGCCAGACGGTGGACCTTCATGTAGCTACCGTCACCAGACGGTGGACTTTCATGTAGCTACCGTCGCCAGACGGTGGACCTTCATGTAGCTACCGTCACCAGACGGTGGACCTTCATGTAGCTACCGTCGCCAGACGGTGGACCGCGTTCAACGCGAACGCAGCTACGGTTTGAAGCCCACGTCATTTTTCAAAATGCACGAAGAGGCTTGTGACCGAAAAGACGCCACGTTTCCGCCTGCACCCGTGACCGACGTTCCCAGCAGCGTTTAATCGACGGGTTCCCCGCTCGTCTCAAGCACGACCTCGAGCGGCCCCTGATGGTCGTCGGTCTTCCAGTAGGTGTGCCGTAGCGGCAGCGAAAATTGGATGCCATGCTTGTCGAATGCGTCGCAAATGGCGAGATTGATTTTTTCATTGAACGCCATGAATTCCCAGTAATCGGCCGCCGCGTACCAATACACGATTCGGATCGCAAATGCACTCGGCGTGATGTCGCTGAAGTAGACTCGGGTTGCGTATCTCGGATCCAATTCGTCGTGGTTTTCTAGCAGCGCACGGATGCACTCGATCGCGAGCTTCACCTTGTTTAGAGAGGTGTCGATTGGAATGTGCAGTTCGCTCGAGCGGCGAATGAACTCTCGTTTGGCAATGTTCTCAATCTCCGCGTCGGACATCTGGTCGTTAGGGATTGAAATCAGCGGTCCCGACAGCGTGCGAATTTTGGTGCTGCGTAGACCAATCTCTTCGACGACTCCTTCGTGCCCCTTGACCACAATCCGCTCGCCGACGCAGTACGGTTTGTCAAGCAGGATGCTGACGGTGCCGAACAGACCTTTGATCAGACCTTGGGCGGACAATGCGATTGCCAAGCCTCCGATCCCCGCACTGGCAATCAACGTGGTAATGGGGAATCCGAGATGGCGCCCCCCTTCGAGAAACACAATCACCGCCGCTGCGATGCCGAGCACCCGGCAAATCAGACGGATCAAATTGGCGTCCAAGCCTTGGGGCGCAATGTGCGGCAAGGCAATGATCGTCTCGGCAATGCGACTGCTGCTGCGGACAATCAAAACCAGCACCGCCAGCAGGAAAACAACGTCGGCGGAAAAGTTCACGATGTAAATTGCCGTTCCACGGACCGTCAAATATTCCCACGCCACGTACTTGAACGCGACCGGAACGAGTAACGCCAGCAACGGAAAAGTCAAACTCAACCAATAACCGACCAGACTGCGATGGCGAACACGCTCGCCGTGAGTTCTGGCCACGCGAAATGCAAAGAACATCAGCATCAAGCTCAGCGGAATCGCGGGCAGCACACTTACCCACTGCCAAATCGCCATGCCCAAAAGTCGCTGTTGAAACCAAGTCGGCAACGTGTCGACGATCGCCGCGACGGTGGGATTTCCAGGGCTCGAAAGCCACCAGTGATAAAGACCTGCGGAGACGGCCGGTGGGATTCGCCGATAGGGTAGCGAGGCCAGCTTCTCGAAGAACTCGGGGGCCCGGTCCACCGTCTCCGCTGAAAACAGGAATTCGCCCCGACGCGGTCCTTCGTCGATTTTTGTTAAAACGATTTGAGTGCCGGGGACCTGCCAACGCACCAGCGAGTCCGCTCCATCGGGGGTGTCGACCGATTCAATACCGGGAATTGCTTCGGCGGGCGGTAACGGCACCCGGTCCAAGACTTCCTTCAGACAAACGGCGGCTTCGGCATCGAAGTAGTCGCGAGCGTAATCGGGCAATTGACTCGTATCGAGACACGAAATGATCTTCGCCCCAAGTCGATCGAGGTCAGGATTACTGCGGTCGAAATGCTGCTCTCGCCGGATCGCTTGGTGAAGTTCGTTACAGGAATTCAAGAACAAGTTCAACGTGCCGCGTGGGCTCGATGTATCGCCCGATCGCATGGGCGTCTGCTTAGTCATTGTGACGTAAGCATCGTGAAGCCCTTTGGATACCGCACGTCCACCGCTGCGATACGGTAACTCCTTGACCATGCGATAGTCTTGAGCAGCCCGCCGCACTGTGCCCGGCGTAAACAGATAGGCGTTTCGATTCGGTCCCAATTCCATTCGAGCGATCGCGATCCGCGTGTGAGGAATCTGCCAACGCAGTAGCGGTTCGTCTTGATCTAATTCCAATCCGATGCCCCCGGGGACCTCATTCTCCGGCGGCAACTCGATACGATCGAGCACCTCCTTTAGGAACAGTGCCGAATCGATGCCCGCCGTGCTCCTCAGGTCGGCGGGCAACTCGCTCAAGTCAAGGCAATCGAGCATTCGCTGAGTCGTAGGCAGAAGCTCGTTCGCACGCTCCACTGAAAACGACGGGTCGCTGATCAAGTCGTACAGCTCGTTGCATGCGTCAATCAAACCATTGAGCGTCGCTGCGGGACTGGAAGTATCCGAAGGTTGCAACGGATGCCGAGCGGCTAACGTTTGCGAGCTTGCCGGCGACGGCATTACGGCGATCCCTATCAACACAAACGCAGCAACGGCCCGAGTACACTGGATCACAATCGACATCAATGGTTCTCCGCAACTTCGAATGACTTCCCTCCATCGCAGGGATCCCGCCCAAGGTGCTCTCAACCTAAGCGTTTGTCAGGGATGACGGCATACGCATCGTGCCGCAACAGCGATCGCAACTTGTCCCAAAAACCGCCGCCAAGAACAAACAGACTCACCAATAACAAAACATCCAGCACGATCGCAGCGGCCAGCCCGCCCACCCCGAAGTCCGTCTCCGAGACCGCAAAATAATGTCCGATGTAGGGCGACGCCCAGCCGACCGCAAGCGGCGCCGCGAACATCACCAAACCAATCCTGTACCGAGTCGGCCCCACTTCGTTTGCTGGGCCGCGTGAATGCAGAAAGCCGAACACTGTCGTTTTGATAATGGCGAACCCCTCCTTGCCTGCGATGGCTGCGGCAGCGACCAATATGATTTCCGCAGCCACCAGCATCACGCCACTGATGGCTGCGGTCGCGGTGGTCGTCACTCCTAACAGCGGTAAAACGGGAATCAACACAGGCCATCCGATGCTAAGAACAAACATCACAAAACCGACCTTGGCTCGCCAACGGATTTGCGACGGTTCATGACTCATGAGTTCAACCAAAGAATAAATCGTGCCAAAGGTTATCACTGCTCTCCGCTATTGTCGTGCATTTTGCGTTTGCATTTGCTGCAACACTTCATCAACGCTCAAGCTTGAGCCCCTCGTCGCTGAGAATCCCTTCAGCGACTCGAAGTGATTGCGAACGATCGTTTCCGATAGATCCATGCTCCACATTTTGTCAGCCATCCAGCGCAGGTACATTTGGCGCTCGCCGATAACACGCTCGTACGGATCTGTCTTAGATTGACGCTTTTTGGCCAGCTCGGCTGTTTACGGTGAGCCGTAGTGATATCGCCATCCTGGATAGTGAAACGAAGTTTCCAATCTTTGTATCGAAGTGCATTGAGGTTGCCGCCAGCGTCAAAGTAGAGGATCTCTGCGCGGGCGACGGGGCCCGTGCCGGTGAGCAGATCGATTTGGTTGTAGCCATCCAAACCTGCTTTGAACGACGTGTCTCCGGCTTGATATCCCTTTAACCGTTTCTCTTTGACGTCGGGTTCGCCCGCCGCGGGAAGTCCTCCGCTGACGAACGGTGTGACGACGCAATTCACATGCCCCCTGATGCGGGATGCGTTTAGAACGCGGCCGACCTCTACCGCAGCGTGCGCAGTGCTACCCACAGGGCAACCCACAAGCGACGGAGCCGTTTCCTGTCGTGGGAGGCAACTGCACCGCATTTGATTGCATGCGAATCGCACCCCCTGACTCAGAAGGCTGGCAGCAAAGAAATCCATTTCTTAACGCACTCGCATGATGCTTCCACCTGTGCTCAAGGGGTCAACGTGTGCCCTCAGGACCAATGCAGCGTTGGTCGGAAAGTGTCAAAACGCAGGATGTGTGTCTCTGGCGAATGCATCGCGGAGGGCTAATCGTCGATGCGGAGACGTTGCATTTCGAGCGGTGCGTTCGTCCAATTTTGAGGGGCGGCTTGCAGCCTTCGCCGGCAGCATTTTTGCGTTTCCGCGACAGCCGCTTAGATTCCTCTGCCACTCTCACGGTATCCCACTCTCACACTCTCACGGTATCCCTCGGACGATCGAGGGTCCAATTAGACGGGTGAACCAGACGGGCAACTTCTGCCAGACGCGGATCAAACGCTGGTTGCCGGCGGCGTCCGGACGCATCGCTTCAACCGAGCCTTTGCGCACGTAATACTGCCAGGTCGCGGGATGGGGCACGGCGCCCCATTGCGCTTTGAATTTGTAGGTGCCGCTGCCGACGCTACTGCGTCCAAAGTCAAACGTCTCGCTGCCACGCTCAATCGCGCGGCGGAGCAAATGGCGGTACATCCACATATTGGCGCCGGTCGGATTGGCCGACCGCAGACAACTCGCACTGGGCACCTCGGTGCCCGCGTCGGTATGGACCAACAAGGCGGCGGCCCGCGGACCGCCCTGGCCACTCACGACGCACAACTCGGTTTGGCCGGGAAAGGCACCAAGCACCTCGGCAAACAATCGCCGCGAAAAGACGGGGGTCCCCAGGTCGCGCATGTTAACGGCAAAGACGTCGTAGAAGTCGTCGAGTAGCTCGGTGCCACCGAACACGACCGTATGATTCGATTGGCCCGCCTTGCGGACTTGGCTGCGCAGCTTGGACTTGAACGATGCGTCAAGCTGCTCATCGGTCACGGGCAACGCCAATCGCATATGCACCTTGCTGGCGTTTTCAAAGTTCAACTGCGGATGCGATATTGGCACCTCATGTCGCAGCTCGAGGTAACGAACATCGAGCTCGTCGGCCAACTCGCAGGCGCGGGTGACCAACCGCTCGGCGGCCAACGGATCACTGGCCCACACGCCGCCAGTGTTGATGTAGGGCAATGAGACTAGAAAGCGGCCAAAGATCGGGCCTTTGACCAGCATCAGTGGTAGCAGCCCGACGATCTGCTCGGCATCACGTACAGTGATCAAGAACCCAGGGTGCTTCAGTCCTTTGGCGATCGCGGTCCACCACTGGCGGTGATGGGCGGCCAAACGCGGCCACCGAGCGTCGCTAGCGCCTGCGACGCCGAGACAATCCACATCGACATCAGCAAGGTCATGAACCTCCACACACAAATCAGCCACAAGCCCGAGCACCCCACGAGTCCAGAAACAAAAAAAGAGGCAGGTTCTCGACATGAGAACCTGCCTCTAGCAGTTTAATTGGCGCGTCCTCGAAATCAGGACGCAAACCTCATATTCAAAACCTAAGCAGCCTTCAAAGCTTTACGACGACGACGTCCCATCGCACAAGCGCCAGTCACGCAGCCAAGCAAAGTCAGCATCGAAGCGGGCTCAGGAATTGGGTTGACCGCACCAAGTGAAGAAGAGCTACCACCAGCCGCAATATTATCCTGTCCTACGATGCCACCAGCGAATGAAAGACCAGTTGCTGGTGATGTGAAATTGGCTGCCGTCAAACCGAAATCATAACTTCCGGGACCAGGCCCCAGTTGAGGCAGGTTAACGGGAATAAAACTTGTGGGGGTCCAATCACTTGAAGATTCAAGCACATTAAGCCCTGCAAACAAGTCTACGCTATTCAAATTAAAGGTGCCGCTAATTGAAGAAGTCCCGAAATCAAGAAGTGCCTCAACCTTCGCAGTAGCAAACGCTGATTGAAACGCGCCATAATTTGAAAGTGGACCAACCGCAGCAAAGTTACCCGAGACTAATGCTACGGCGGCACTTGCCTGCTGTGTAAAACCAGCGAGTTGCCCTGCAAACAACTCAGCAATCGAACCGTTGGTGCCACCAACAGCACTTCGAACTAATGAAGCATCACCAAAGTCTACATCCGCAGAAAGAACTAAACCGAGCTGATTTTCTCCTGCGCCGCCATCATTACTACTCAACTTGTAAAACAGCAGAAGTTCGTCGGATTGACTGATATCCACACCGTTTGGACCAAACGGGGGGACAACATCCGTTTGATCTGAGTAAAAACCAGATACTGAGAACCGTAACCCGTTCTCGACACTGTCATAGGGACCAGAGTCAATAACTGTTGGAAACACTGAAGCGGCGTGGGAGGTAGCGGCAACAAAAAACGCGAGTACGGAAGAAGCTAGAAACGTCTTAACGTTAATATTCATTTATTTAAACCTGAAAAAGTAGAAGTCGAGAAAACACAAATCAACTTGGTTTTCTCGGCACCACTTCAATCGGTTCAGGGAATCGCAATGCTCGCAGGGTGTCTCGGCGCCAGCGAATCCACTGGCCGTCGAGGTCGCGTGCCAACCACATCCCGGGGCCGGTCAAGCCGAACCCGAGGCTGAGTGACGAGGGCGCTCCGACCGCTTGCATGTCCGATTCTCCGTCGGCATTTTCGACCACCAACGGTGGCTCCTGCGGTTCCGGGGCCATCGATTCGACCACCTGGAGCGTTGAATCAAGCTCCAACTGGAGCGCAGCGTGAGCCGGTGAAGCTTGCAAAATGCTGAAAAACAGCACTGCGAGCAACAGCAAACTGCGCATCACGGTTGGTTTGGAAAAGCGATCCATGGGCCCGATTATGATTCGACCGAGGGGGGCATGCAATCCCATTGCTCCGAAAAACCGGCATAAACGGCACTCGCTCGCTGGGGCCGCCAAGATCCACCCCAACGAGGCTGCGAAACATCCGACGTGGACATATCCCCCAGCGCCCTGGGGCCAGAACACCCAGGGTTGCGTGAGGTCCACCCACCGGGGTTTTCGGCAACGGGGATCAGCAACGGGGATAGAGCACTTTCTCGGGGGGGGGGGGGCCGACGGTGGACCGCGTTCTGGCGAACGCAGCTACGACTTGAAGCCCACGTCGTTTTTGAAAACACCCGGCAACGGGGACGGCAACGGGGACAGAGCACTTTCTCGGGGTATTTTGACCATTTGCACAGAAAAAAGGCTGGGCGCAACGCCTGCCAATCCCCCCTTAAAAGACCAGACATTCCTGAAGGACGGAGCGTCTTCCCTTTCCATTCACACCCCCGCAGAGTGACTAGGAACACACATCCACCCCCTCTAAAGCACTAGTCAAAAAAGCGTTGACTGACTCAATCGGTGAGCTATTCTGCTGCCACCTATCTGCTGGTTCTTCGGGAAATCCTGATTTTGTCAGTTAGGAAGAATCGTTAATTTCCACGCTTTAGAATTTAGAATGTTGAGACTGATGAGTGTACGAAGATGTTTAGTTAGCTTGAATCTGGTGGCGGCTTCTGCCTTGATTGCTTGCGGGATTACCAACACCCCTGTCTCAGGGGCCGTCATTACGGGCGACCCGACAACCACTACCGGGGCTGGATTGCAGCTAATCGGAAACTCCATGGATCCGCAATTCAAAGCCGACACCATTGGTGGTGGCTTTGCCTACGATGTTTACACGGGCCGGTACACCGTGTCGGCCTCCGATGTGATCGGGGGGGCAAATGTGATTGGAAACACCGGCCAGGGCGTGCAGGGCGGAGCGTTTAATATTGGCGACGACATTTTTGTCATCGGCTGGAAGTCGACCGCTGATAATGGATCTGGGGGATTGTTTGCCTCGACAGGTGACAATTTCCTTAAGCTGGATCCGAACGGCAATGCCGGTTACCAGCCTGCTTCGGCCCCCGGCGGAGCGGTTACCAGTTTTAGTAACTCGGATGCGGGCGACGCACAGCTGCAAAACTCTCGAAATGACGGAAATCAATTCCGCTTCAGGTCGTTTCGATTCAACGATGGTTCGGGCTCTAGCTATCCGTTGCAAGACGAGGTTGCGAGCGCCCCGTTCACCGATCCCCTGGAGGACCTACCGTTCCGTGCATTCGGCGTAAATACAGGCGGTGTGACGCCGAAGGTCGAGTCCCAGATTTACTTGCTGAACGTGACTGCTTTGAACAATTCCAGTTTTAATGGGACGCCATTTAATCCGATCGGCCAAGGCCTACCCTTTTACATGCATCTTGCCGGTGAATCAGGTAGCACCGGCGTTGCGATCCCGGCAGCAACTGTTCCTGAGCCCACTTCGTTGGGTTTGATGCTTGCTGGCGCAAGCTTGCTGGGACTGCGACATCGGCGTCGAAAGAACGGTGCGTCCACCGAACCGCTTCGCAGCTCCGTTTGATTCGTTTGTGAGAGCCCCCGCGCCAGTCGCGGGGACGCTGGACAAAGGAACTTCTAGAATACCCAGGGGTGCGTGAAAACCACCCTTCGGGGTTCCTGAAAACACCCGGCAACGGGGACAGAGCACTTTCTCGCATCTCACGACGAATGGTGTTCGATCCGATCCCGATAGGGATGGAGGAGATTAGCCGTAGGTAAGCGAAGCGCCACCTGCGGAAAGCAAGCGTACGAAATCGAGTTCGACCCTGAAGGGGTCGTAGCCCGGTCGTCTATGCCCCCTTCAGGGGCAATTCAAACGTTGGTTTAGGTTTTCCAGTGGTGTTCGCTACGCTCAAACCACCGGCGAATTTCTAAAATCCCTATTGGGATTCGACCGGCAACAAGGACAGCGCACTTTCTCGTGTCGCCCGGCGGCGGACCGCGTTCTGGCGAACGCAGCTACGGTTTGCAGCCCACATCGTTTTTGAACTTGAAGCCCACCTTATTTATCGCCGGCAACGGGGACAGAGCACTTTCTCGCATCTCACGACGAATGGTGTTCGATCCGATCCCGATAGGGATGGAGGAGATTAGCCGTAGGTAAGCGAAGCGTCACCTGCGGAAAACGAGCGTGCGAAATCGAGTTCGACCCTGAAGGGGTCGTAGCCCGGTTGTCTATGCCCCCCTTCAGGGTCAATTCAAAGAACGGCAACGGCGGCAACGGGGACAGAGCACGTTCTCGGGGGGGCCGCGGTGGACCGCGTTCTGGCGAACGCAGCTACGACTTGAAGCCCACATTCTTTTTGAACTTGAAGCCCACCTTATTTATCGTCGGCAACCAGTTCGCACCAGGGACAGAGCACTTTCTCGGGGGGGGCCGGCGGCGGACCGCGTTCTGGCGAACGCAGCTACGGCTTGAAGCCCACGTCATTTTTGAACTTGAAGCCCACCTTATTTATGAAAACGTTCTAGCGGCGGAGGCGGCGACAAAGCCCTCAAGATGCACTGCGTTTGTCTTGCTACAATCCGCAGCGATCGACGAAACAATCCATTTGGCTGAAATTCATGCCACATGGATTGATGCCTCCTAAGCCAAAACGCTGGGGCGACGTCGGTCGCGTTACCGCTGCACAAACGAACTGAACATCAAAAAGATCCCCCCCCAGCTCATGTCTCATTCACTTTCCTGGCGTCGCCTGCTTTCATCGAATCGCGTTTCACGCTCTGGATCGTCCACGACGGACAAGTTGTCCGGTGGAGCGAGCGGCAGAAAAGCCGATGAACGCACTCCGTTTGAGCAGGACTATGACCGCATCGTGTTTTCGCAACCGTTTCGGCGGATGGCCAAGAAAACGCAAGTGCATCCGATGGCCAGCAATGATCACATCCACAATCGGCTAACCCATTCGATCGAGGTGGCCAGTGTAGGGCGGGGGTTCGCCCACCGCGTGGGCGTGTTGGCGCGGCAGGCGAGCGATCTGCGTGCCGAGGACGTTGCCTCGTTGCCGTGGATCATGCAATCGGCCTGTCTGATTCACGATATCGGCAATCCGCCCTTTGGCCACGCTGGTGAAGAGGTGGTCCGTGCTTGGGTGCATGAGCATCCCGAGATGTTTGAACGCCAACGCTTTGACTCGGACGCGAGTTGTGAATCATGCCATGCGGATTGGTTGGGCTTTGAAGGCAACGCTCAGGGATTTCGAATTTCGGCGCGTCCGGACAATCCCAAGGCGGGTTACCTCCGTTTGACGCACGCCACGCTCGCCTCGGCGATCAAGTACCCGTGGCTTTCGACGGACCCACGTGCTGCGGCAAAACGCAAGCACAATGTTTATTCCTCCGAGACACAGATTTTTGAAACGCTAGTGGAGGATCTTGCGCTTCGTGATCGCTCCGGCGTCCCCTGTCGTCATCCGTTGTCGTTCTTGACCGAAGCGGCCGATGATATCTGTTACCGAATTCTCGACTTGGAGGATGCCGTCGAAATGGGGATTCGTGAGTTCGATAAGGTGCAAGATTTATTCTTGAGGATCTCGGGCAACCAGGAAAACAGCTCGATGCCATTGTCGCAGCTACGCGGTCAAGCGATCAAAAATCTGATGGACAAGTGTTGGCAGGTGTTTGAAGACGATTTTGATACGATCATGAATGGCGATCGCATCGAAGATTTGAAGTCCTCGCTCGATTCCGAAAGCGAACAACATCTGCAAGACATTTCGGACGCCTACGACGAAATTTTCGGTCATCGAAAAAAGGTGGCGACGGAACTAGGGGCCTATCACGTCGTGGGTCGGATTCTCAAAGCGTTATTTAAAACGGTCCAATCCATCGATGATGCCGCCCACTACAAAGACGTGCACTTCCTTTCCAAGCGGTGTGCCGAACTCGTTTGGGGCCGCAAGTATGCCGAGGAGAACTTGAGTCGCGACTATGCTTGGTGGTTAAGCCAGGTGATGGATTTTGTGAGCGGAATGACCGACGATTACGCTACCGACCTTTCGCGAGAAATCGGTGGTCTGGCACTCTCACAGCGATAACGCTCGAGAGCCGGTTGAAGGCCAGCGTCCCGTGGGCGTCCGCGCATCGACAATCGTTTCGCGCTAACCGAGAAACTTCTCTAGGGTTTCTCTCAACGTCTCGGGCTCGATCGGCTTGCTGAGGTAATCGTCCATGCCAGCTTCGAGACACCTTTGACGATCCTCTTTGAGCGCATTGGCCGTCAGCGCGACGATGGGAACTCGGCCGGCTAAATCTCCGTTCTTTTCTCGCGCACGGATCTCACGCGTGGCAGAAAAACCATCCATGCTCGGCATTTGGCAATCCATCAGCACGAGGTCGTAGCGTTTCTGGATGACGGCGGCCAACGCCTTTTCACCGTTCGCCGCTAAGTCGCTCGTGCAGCCGAAATGCTTCAGCAGGTTAATCACGTACAGCTGATTGATGCGGTTATCTTCGGCCACCAGAACGTGTCCCGAAAGTGCGGGCATCGGTTGCGGAGATGGCGTGACGTGATCCTGTTGCGGCGCGTTCGGGCTCTCCGTTTCCGAGAACACGGAAACCAATCGATCGAACAGGTCGCTGGGCCGGATGGGCTCGTTCAACCAATGTCGCACCCCGAGTCGGCGGAGTTGCTCTCTCGAAAACGGATGCGGCGAAAAATTGAATCCGATCCGATGTAACCCGGGAAACATCGACAATTCCTGAAGTGCAACGCTCTCGGACTCTGCGATCACGCTGCAATCCACCAAGACCACTTGGAAAGGCGTCTTAGCGGCCTCAGCATCTCGCGCGATAACGAGTGCTTCGCGGAGGGACGACACATGTTCGAAGCCGCAATGCCAACTTTGCAGTGCCTCGGCGAGTTGGTCTCGCACTCGATCTTGCTCGGCAATCACCAAGATTCGCGTCCCTGTCAGCAACCGTCGCCCGTGATCCTGGAACGCAACACGCGGTGTGGTCTCGAGGTCGAACTCAAACCAGAAAGTCGTGCCGACTCCCTCTTGGCTCTCCACACCGATTTCCCCTCCCATCAATTCAACCAACTGTTTGCAAATCGACAATCCGAGGCCAGTCCCACCAAATTGACGGGTGGTCGAATTGTCGACCTGAGAAAACACCTTAAACAATCGATCGAGTCGGTCGCTCGGAATGCCCACCCCGGTGTCCGAAACCTCAAACCGCAGACGGGTCGCTTCATCCGTGGCCGCCACCCGTTCCAAGCGGATCGTGACACTCCCAGCGGATGTGAACTTGACCGCATTGCCGATCAAATTCACCAAGATTTGGCGAAGCCGGGTGTCATCGCAGAGACCGGAAACACAGGCATTCGGAGAGACACGACAATGCATGGCCAGCCCTTTGCTCTGGACCGTATGCGACATGACCTCCGCAACATCGTAGACGAACGCTTCCAAGTCGCATTCACATGGATCAATCTCGAGTTTGCCAGCTTCGATTTTAGAAAGATCGAGAATGTCGTTCACCAGCTGCGTCAACACTTTGGCGCTCGAACTACAAGCGGTAACATACCGCTGCTGCTGCTCATTCAGCTCGGTTTTCAGCAGCAGTTCATTCATCCCGAAGATGCCGTTGAGTGGCGTACGTAATTCGTGGCTCACGATCGACAGGAAATCACTTTTGGCTTGACTGGCCCTGACCAACTCGGCGTTCGCAGTCAGTAAGTCTGCGGTGCGTTCGGCGACGCGATCGGCCAATACGCCACGATCTTTTTCAATGATCAAATTGGCCTGTTGCAATTCATTTGCAATCGTCCGAAGCTCCCCGACGATCCTTTGGCGTTCGGACACGTCGCGAACCGAAGCGGCGACCAAGGGGCCATCACTCGTCTTCATCGGGCCGAGGCTGATCTCGACGGGAAACACGGTGCCATCTTTTCGCGCCCCGAATAAATCGCCACGCTCGCTGCCCATCAAACTCGCGGACGCGGATTCGATATACCCCATGCGGAGATGAGGATGTCCGGCGCGTAACTCCGGCGGCATCAACACTTCAACCGGCTGCCCAACCAACTCGGTGCAAGTCCAACCAAACATCGTTTCGACTTGTCGGTTCGCTTCGACGATGATGCCCTCTTGGTTGGTGATCACAACGGCATCCGGTGCAAACTCAAAAAGGTCCGAAAAACGCTGTTCAACGGCCATCCGTTCCATCTCCGCCGCAACCGCGAGTCCAAACAACTGCGTAATCGCTTCCACATTGCCTGGGTTCGTCAACGCCCGTCGGCTCATCACGCCCACATTGCCGATTTGTTGTCCTTGGGCGTTGATGAAGGGGACGCCGACGTAAGCTTCGATTTCGTGGTCAACGAGCAATTCGTCGTCCGGATACGCTTCTCGCGCCCCGCTAGGAATCACGCAACGGTTACGATCGCCCACCTCTCCGCACGGCGTTCCTGCGATCGGATAACTAAAGTTCGCCTGAAGTTCTCCCTCCTTTGAAATCGCCAACGTCACAAAATTGCCTGGCTCCTTGGGGTCAGGACAGGCAATGAACGCCATCTCACAGTCGAGCAAATTGGCCAATTGCAGCACGACCGCTTCATAGAATGCCGAGCCTCGCAGCTTCGCGATGCTGGTCGAGAGCAGACGCAACGCTTGCTCGGTTTGTTTATGTTCGGTGACGTCGGTGTTTACTCGGATATAGCCGGTGACATTCCCATCGGAGTCATGCAGCGCCACCCCTTGGCTAATCACCCATACGGTTTCGCCGGAGGGACGTCGCAGGCGATATTCCGAGCGTAGGCTGTTGCCATCACGAGTGACCTCGCCCCAGTCACGCACGACTTGTTCGCGATCTTCAGGATGAATCGCCGCATGCCAACCATCCCCGCGCGCCTCATCCAAAGGGATTCCGGAAACTTCACACCAGCGTTGATTCACATCCACGCACTTGCCATCCGCGTCGTATAAAACGATCCCGACGGGCGACACGCGCCCCAGCGATTCGTACATCGCGTGGGTGGTCGCCAATTCTTTCTGGGTCTGACGCAACTCCGTAATATCAGTACCAAACCCCTCGATCGCATCGACCGCCCCATCTTGCCGGTAGATTCGACGTGCCTGGTCCAAAATCCACTTCACCCGACCATCGGAAAGCACCAAGCGATATTCACACTGAAGGGGCTGGCGGCTCTTTGCCTCTCGTTCATGACAAGCGACGACATCGGCATGAAATGCGATGACATTGGAGCGATCATCGGGATGCACGAGTTCCAGATAGGTTTGTCGCATGTTTGTTAGCGCCGCAGGTTCGACACCGAGTAGCTCCTTGCAGCCGTCGCTAACGAATTCCGTCGTCCAATGGGCATCGTCGCGACAGCGGTAAGCCATGCCTTGCAGATTCGCCAGCAGATCGCGATGACGCCGCTCGCTTTGGGCAAGCTCGTGGGTCCGTTTCTCAACACGGCATTCCAGGTCGGCATTGAGCTGCTGGAGTTCTCGCTCAAAATCACGTTCATTCGAGACATCATGGAAGACAAGCACGACGCCAATGATGCTACCCTCTTCGTCCCAAATCGGAGCCGCACTGTCGGCGATCGCCCATTCGGTGCCATCGCGTGAGATCAGCGCCGTGTGATTGGCCAGCCCATGAATGGTTCCGGTCGCCAGCACATCATCGACGGGGATGAGCGCCGGCTCGCGCGTGTCTTCATGAATAATCTGAAAGACTTGGTCAATGGGACGCCCGATGGCTTCGGCACGCGTCCAACCGGTCATGCGTTGGGCGATGGGATTGATCCGAGTGATACGTCGGTTGGCATCCGTGGCGATCACCCCGTCGCCAATCGAGTTCAGGGTGATTTCAAGATTTTGTCGGCTCTCTAGGAGAGCATCGACCGTCTGTTTGAGTTGCGTAATGTCACGTGCACTGGCGAACAGCGTCCCATCCGGCTGCGGGATCGAAGTCCATTCCAACCAACGATAAGTACCGTCTTTGCATTGATACCGATTTTCGAAGTTCAGCGTGGGTTGCCCGCTGCCCAACTTCTCGACTTCGCGCATCGTCGCGGCTTGGTCATCGGGATGAATAAAATCGAAAAACGGTCGGGACAAAAGTTCCTCAGGGGTCCACCCTAGCGTCCGGCTGAACGCAGGATTGACTCGTTTGAAGACGCCGCTCGTGCTCGCGATGCCGAGCATGTCGTGGGTGAGTTTAAAGAACTGGTCGCGTTCTTCCTCCGCCTGAAAACGGTCGGTCAGATCATGAGTGGTGCCCAAATAGCCGGTAATCGCACCGTCGGCATCGCGGATGGTGGAAACGGCGAGTTGCACCGACAAGCGATTGCCGTTTTTGCAAATGTAGGTCCACTCTCCTTTTTCATTCCGCTGGTCGCGGACTTTGGCCACCAAAACCTCGATGCCAGGCGATACCGTGCGGCCGAGTTCGCTGGACAAGGCGACCGCGCGGGCGGCAATTTCTTCGGCATCGTGCCATAACAGCGGTGTTTCGATCCCCACCACGTCGGCCGCGGACCAGCCGATCAATTGCTCCGCAGCAGGATTAAAACTGCGAACGATGCCGTGTAAATCGATAGCGAAAAACACCGTGCCCGCATCGTTCAAAACGGTTTGCAGTTCCGCAGACAGCGGGGAATCATTGGGTGGCATTGCTCAGCATCTCCATAATGTTTTCAGTCAATCCTGGATCAACGCGGAATCAAAAGGACTTCCGCTAATGCGACTGCCATCGCCACAGTCCGCGATGGTTGGAACTTGCGGTGCAGATTCCTGAACCAAGCGACAAAACAGAACCGAGCAGTAGAATTGGAATTAAAACAGTTATCGAGGATGGCGCCCACTACTTTGGAACCAATGGGATGGTTTTTGTAGGGGTGTTGGGGGGGGGGGGTGCCAGGCAATGTTCGCAACGCGTGTGTCACGCGAATCGCTACTTTAAGCGACTGGTGAATTGTTGGCACATCATGCCATTGAGCAGATTTGCCAGCGCGGGGTCATAGCGATGCCCCTCGTCACGCATGAACGCGTGTTCGCCGTTGAATTCATGCCAAGTGAATTGGGTCCCCGCGGCGGTCATGGCGTCGTAGATCAAACGCCGCCCCTCATTGGGGACGTGAGGATCTTGGCGTCCCCAAATCATCATCATCTCGCCCTGAATCTCGGGGATCCGATCCAAGGAATCGTCGCACATTCCTTTGCCCAGGCTGCGTTTATGAATATCGGTCGCGTAGAAGCAAACGCCGGTCTCGACCTCCGCATTCATTGCGGCGCGAAAGGCAAGATGTCCGCCGAGACAAATTCCGACCGAGCCGATGCGACCGGTACACTGTGGTTCGTTGCCAAAAAAATCAATGACCGCGCGTGCGTCGGCGTCGTAACTCGCTAACGCCTTGGTCGTCTTCAGTGCGTTACCACGCTCGGTGCCCGCCGCGTCATACGCAAACGCTTCACTCGGCTGCGTGAATTCGTGATAGACGTCCGGCACCGCGACCATGAAACCGTGGCCAGCGATCATCGCGGCGGTGCGGGCGATCGGCGCGGTCATTTGATAGATTTCGGCAAACAACACCACGCCGGGGAATTTGCCTTCACGATCGGGGCGAAACAGATGCGTCCGCATCAATCCCGATGGCGTTGTCAAATCCAGATTTGAAACGGGTTTAATGCGCATCGAAGTTCTTTCCAATGGATTGCGAGGACGATGGATTGCGAGGGCGATGAGAAACCGGGAATTCCACCCCGGGGTTGCGGTCGTGATCATAGATCATCCGCGTCCCTTGCCAACCGCCTTGCGCATTGGCAATGCCATCCTCCCCACGTCATCGCACCTCACCCGCCGAGCCGTCCGCTAGGCTTTCGATCGGGGCGGTTTCGAAGACTCTCTAATTCAAAGACGTCGCAAATTAGAGACGTCGCAAATTAGAGACGTCGCAAATTAAAGACACCGCAATTCAAAGCCGCCGCGGCGCACCTATTGAACGGTCAAGGATGTCAACAAGGGCGGCGTGACGGTGAGCGGCGCGATCGCAGAGGGCAACGCAGCGGCGGGCGACACCGCAATCGATTTCGCAGTCGCCGTGCGACGACAACCGAAAAAGCCTCGCTGTTGAATGATTTCGGCCACCTTGGCGGGAACGTGTTCGGTCCAGCTGGGATCCCCCACTTGAATCAAACGGAGCACTTCGCGTGAGAAAGTCGACAGATGTTCGGGATTGTAATCCTCGAGTTGTTCGATGCATCCCTTGTCCACCAAGTATTGAAACAAGGTGCGTAATTCCTGGGCGACCTTGAGGTTCTCGACCGTCGTCAACGCGCCCGTTTCGCGATTGAGCAGCGGATAGATGTACAACTTCAAATCATTTTTGAACAAGCGTCCAAAGGACTCGAGAATCCCGCCATCGAGTTGGGTGTAATATTTCTCATCAAACAATTCGACGAGGCTCGCAGCCCCCATCGTAATGCCGATTTTCTTCTTCGTGTAACGTGCCAAGTAGGCGGCCAAGCGGTAGTACTCGAAGTAATCCGAGATCAATACCGTCATTCCGCTGGCGGCGAGCAAATCGACTCTCGCCAAAAAGTCACGCAAATCGATCTGCCCATTGGTCTGCAAATTCCGCATCGTGATCTCAGCCAACGAAACCACTTCGTCCGCGTCGACGTCGGCTTCGGAGCGGAATTTTTCGTGAGCCGCTTGCATCATGTCCACGTTGACGTTCGTCAGCGGACGGAAGCTGCCTCGTTCGACCAGGATTGGTTTTTTATAGAGCACTTCGGATGGTTGCAACACTTCGCCGTTGGCCGAGAACATCGCCGCGCTGCTGAGCCCCAATTGCACCAAGCGTAGACTCATCACACGGTTGTCGACGTGGCGGAATGCAATTCCTGAAAACTCGATCATGTCAATTTCGATGCGGCGTGTGCTCAGATTGTCGAGCAACGATTCAATCAACTGATCGGGTTCATGGTTGAGAAAGAAAGCCCCGTACAACAAATTGACCCCCACGATCCCAAGCGCTTCTTGCTGTAACGCGTTCTCGGTATCGAGCATGCGAACGTGAAGAATGATTTGACTGTCTTGATCGCGCGGGTGTGCCTGGAAACGAATTCCCATCCACCCATGGCACTCATTGGTCCCGTGGAAATTACGAGCCGAGACGGTATCGGCAAACGCGAAGAAAGCGGTCGTGTCCCCGCGGCTTTCTCGCAAACGTTCGAGGTTCAACGCGTGTTCACGATCGAGCATGTCTTGCAGACGTTGGCGGCAAACGTAGCGATCGCAATGGCCATAGATCGCATCGCTGACGGACATGTCATAGGCCGACATGCTCTTCGCGATCGTGCCTGCCGCACCGCCGACACGAAAGAACCAACGCACCACTTCTTGCCCGGCACCAATTTCGGCAAACGAACCATAGCGACGCGCGTCGAGATTGACGGCCAATGCCTTACGTTCTGTGTTCGGTCGTTCCGCTGCCATCGCTCAATCCCCAAATGTAGCCTGAAAATTCAATGCACCGTAATGGTATGGGTTACCTAAAGCATGCGGGTTGGGAAAATCGGTGCTGTTACGCCAAGTTAAACGACTTGCGGACCCTAGGGTCGAAACAGACCGAATAACCCTGTCCGTAAAATCTTTACCGATGCCTCTTGCTTAGGCCCCGGTCGATCCGATAATGAAGAGACCGATCGCGCATTCGAAAGAAGACGTTTGTTCTTCGCAAGCATCGGTGGTTCGACTTTCCCCCATGGCTCAACGGCGTCTCTCTAGCGACCTCTCGCTTCCCGTGCTATTGCACGGTCGATGGCGTTTTGTCTTGCGACGACCGCTGAGCGTTCTGATCTTGTTGGCCGCGTTTGCCCAATTGATGCCAATGGGTTTCGCGGCGAAGGGAGGGCTCCGACCGGACTCCGCCCTGGGCGCATGCGATGTCACGGTGGCGACGCAGGTCGCGATTGCGGTTTGTCGTGCTGTGGGCCAGAGCATCCAGATTGCGGAAGATCGAGATCCCACGATCAAGCAGCTTGATTTTGCTTCCGCCCTCTTTGGCACCACCGATTCAGGCCAGTTTGCTTGGGATGCTACGCGATCGAGCGTGGGATCCTCTTTGGGGCATCCAGCGACGCTCGTGGATTTGCACGTACGGTTACAGATTTAAACGAACTCGGTTTGTTCCTTTTCATTCTGTTTTAACCAACGCAAATTGTCCTTTTTTGAGAGTCAATTCTATGGGTGCGCGCATCAAGAAGCCCGTCAAGAAATCCGTTTCCAACGCCAGCGAGGAGCGGGGTACAAAATCGTCGTCGACCTCCCCTGCAAACCGCTCTCCGGCTGCAACCAACCCTGCTGCCGCCATGCACCCCGCACTGGCGCGGGCGATCACTCGGATCCAGAAGTCCGACTATCACGGCGCCGCCGAGTTGCTGCGATCGGCCGGTCGTGACACCTCGGTTCGCAATACGTTAGGCGTCTGTTTGTTGCGGCTAGGCCAAGTGGACGAGGCCTTATCCGTGTTCCGCCAATTCGTGCTGTTGCCGGGCAACGTGACCGAACGCCCCGACATCAGCAATGCGTGCAAACGCAATTTTGCCACCGCACTGCTATTAAAAGGCTCCCCGAGCGGAGCGTTGACGGTAATCCAGGAGACGCGTGAGGCCAATCATCCGATGGCGGTGCGGATCGGCCAGTCGATCCAACGGTGGGAAAAGTCGTTGTCATGGCTACGGCGGCTCGATTGGAAGCTCAATCGGATCGAACCACCGCATTGCCAAGTGCCGATCGACTTTGAGCCGGGAGAGTTCGAATTCGACGTGGTGCAACGACAACCGCACGGCGCATCCGGCAACGCGTTCGAGCTTGCCGTCTAAGCCGCTTGGCAGAACGGACGGTCTCGATTCAGCCGCTCCGCGTTTTTCCTGCTCTAACGTTCGGAGGTCGTGCGGCCTTTCGCTCGCACGAATCCAATCGTTTTGTGTGCTTCACCTTACACGCAACCTGTTTCGGAGAACTCCGAACGAGCGGAGCGGGTTCGCCGCGGGGCAGCCGCGGTGTATTTGAGACGCTGAACGGACACGCTCAGCGTCAGCAGTCCGTTGCGCGAAATCTTTTCGTTGAAGGCTCGATTTTCGACTCTCCCAGCCCCAGATGGGAGAGTCAATCAAATGCAAGCCGTTGCCGTGGTGGTCTATAATTGTTCGCGGATGACGTAGGGTGCGTTGTCCGTCGCCGAGTGATGCATCCACTTTGCGAACGGCTCGCTATCCGATGCGTGAATGGGTGCTTTTCCCGCCGCCGATGAACAACCTTGATTTAAGTCTGCATTTGTTTCTGCAAATTGCAGTGATTTTATTATTTTGTCGCGTCGTGGGTTTGATCGCCGCGCGGCTTGGCCAACCCCAGGTGGTCGCTGAGATGATCGCCGGGGTCGCCCTGGGACCGTCGTTGTTCGGGCTGTGGTTGCCCGAGTGGCAGCAGGCGTTGTTTCCTTGGGATGCCAGCCAAACAACGCGGGATTCGCAAAGCTATCTGTATCCGCTCTCGCAACTTGGCTTGGCGCTGTACATGTTTGTCGTCGGGATGGAGTTTCGCGTCGACATCGTTCGTCAGCACTTTCGCAGTTCCGTTGCCGTCTCGGTGGCCGGCATGTTGGTTCCCTTTGGATTGGGGGCGGTGCTTGCTTGGTTTTTCGTCCGTCACACGACGATGTTTATGCCGCAAACGGGCATGATCGAAGCGATGTTGTTTTTGGGTGCCTCGTTGTGCATCACCGCGTTCCCGATGCTCGCTCGAATCATTCACACCAAGGGACTTGCGGGGACCCGGATGGGAACCGTCGCGATCGGGGCAGGAGCGATTGACGATGCAGCGGCTTGGTGTTTGTTGGCGGTGGTATTGGCCAGCTTCGATAGCGACTTCTCATTGGCCTATCGCAGCATCGCGGGCGGGCTCGCCTTCGTATTGATTGCCGCCGTTGTGATCCGACCGCTGTTGAACCGGTTGGCTCGCTTCGCAATCCAAAAAGAAGGACAACTGAGTGACGCCGGGTTGGTGATCGCGCTGGCGTGCATGTCACTCGGTGCGTGGTTCACCGACATGATTCAATTGCATGCGGTGTTCGGCGCCTTTGTGATCGGCACGGTCATCCCGCGAGGCCCGATCAGCCGGCAATTGATTCAGCGAATCGAACCGTTGACGGTGGCCATTTTATTGCCGTTGTTTTTCACTTATTCAGGACTCAACACGCGGATCGGAGTGCTCGACAGCGTTTATTTGTGGAGTCTCTGTGGCGTGGTGTTGTTAGTTGCGGTGTTGGGAAAAGGAGTCGCGTGTGCAGTGGCAGCTTGGCAAACGGGCGTTCCCGCACGCGAATCGGTGGGGATTGGCGTCTTGATGAACTCGCGAGGATTGATGGAGTTGATCATCATCAACATCGGACTCCAACGTGGTCTGATCTCGGAAGAGTTATTTGTGGTGTTGGTTTTGATGGCGATCGTCACGACGTTGATGGCGTCGCCGATTTTCGATTGGTTGGTCCCCCGCTCCGAACCCCGCCCCGATCCCCACAGCGAACCCGCTGCGATGCAAAGCGAAATCCCCCCCGTGACAACCTAATCACGATGACCGCACGCTTGTGCTTCAGCAAACGGTGGAACAATTCGCCGACGACACCCAGCGTCGCCTAGGCAGCGAAACTCATGGAGCCACGTTCACGTGGTGTCACGAGCGTATCTCGGTCACGGGCCTATTCGGTTGCGGGCCTATCTCGGTTGCGGGCCTATCTCGGTCACGGGCGTATCTCGGCTGCGGGCCTATCGAGCCGATAGTGTTTCCAAGCGAAATAACTAACGCCCACACAAACGGTCGGGAAGATTCCGAAGACAAGCGTCGTCTTCATCGCAGGAGCATATTCCCAGTGTATCGAATCGCCAATCAACAAGCCGTTGTAACTCAGAAATAACGCCAGCATCACGATGCCTTCGCCGCGAGACACCACCGCGTGGCTGAAGAAGATCGGCCAGCACAACAGGGCCACCCAAACCATCACGGCCAAGTCGAACCACAACACCGAAGGCGACACCGGGACGCCGGAGCTCGATAACACCGATGCGACCGCTAACACCATCAGCAGGTTAAAGACGTTGCTGCCGACGACGTTGCCGACCGCGATGTCGCGTTGTCCTCGGATCGCTGCAACCATCGAAGTGGCCAACTCCGGCAGTGAGGTCCCCGCGGCAACGATCGTCAATCCGATCACTAAGTCGCTGACTCCGAATTGGCGGGCAATCTCCGTCGCCGAATCGACCAGCATGCCGGCACCATACACCAACAATCCCAAACCGATCGCGAGCAAGACAACATTGCCAACCAGTTTTTGCCACGATGACTTTGGCGTGGGTTCCGCCAGCGAATCGAGCGGCTTGGATTCCCGGCGTCCCGCCCGAATTAGCCAACCGGTATAAAACAAAAATGCGGCCAACATTCCGGCGCCTTCGTATCGCTCAATCGATCCATCGTAAGCGGCCAACCAAACCACGATCGATGCGACGATCATGATGGGCACATCCAAGCGAACCAATTGCGACGAAACCGAGAGCGGCACGATCACCGCCGAGACGCCCAGGATCAACAAGACATTGAAGATGTTGCTGCCGACGACGTTGCCCAGCGCGATCGCCGAATCGCCCTCCAGCGAAGACACTGACGAGACGGCCAATTCCGGCGCACTGGTGCCAAACGCGACCACGGTCAAACCGATCACCAGCGGTGAAATGCGTGCCAACTCAGCCAACGCCACTGCACCCCGCACCAAGAACTCCGCCCCCGCCACAAGAATGGCCAAGCCGAGGAACAGCCATACGTAGGTCATCGGAGGATGTCAACTTTGGGGGTGGAAGGGAGAGTCACAGTCGTTGCGTTGGAGAAAGATCAATCTATCGCAATTTTGGCTTTCGAATAGCTGGCAAGATTCGAAATGACTTGCCAATCCAAAAACCGATTTCGAGCGCCCGCGTTTTATTTGTCCGATTCGAAAAGCTCAGCAAAGAACGATTTCATCGCAATCCAGGAGCGATGGTCGGCTTTAGCGTTGTAGGCGGCACCCTGTGAATTGTCATTCCCCGCCATCGGCTGGGTAAAGGAGTGAACGGCACCGGAATAGTAGATCATTTGCCAATCGACGTTAGCGTCGTTGAACTCCTTTTTCATCGCATCGATGTCGGCCTCGGGCACAAACGGATCATCCGCACCGTGACAAATCAACACTTTCGCCTTGATGTTCTTGCCATCTTCGGGTTGGGGTGAATCAAGCGCCCCATGAAAGCTGACGACGCCATCGACATCCGCTCCACTGCGTGCCAACTCGAGTACCCCCTTGCCGCCGAAACAGTATCCGATCGCCGCGATTTGCTTCGTGTCGACACCCGGCTGAGCCAGCAACTGTTCAAGCCCAAGATTCAAGCGGCGACGATACAATTCGGCATTACTTTTAAAGGTACTCGATAGCTTCGCCGCTTCCTGACGATCCGCGGGACGATTGCCTTTGCCATAAATATCGAGTGCAAAGGCAACGTAACCCAGTTCCGCCAACTGTTTACAGCGGCGATGTTCGTAAGCGGTTTGCCCCATCCATTGATGGACGACGAGCACGCCGGGGGACGTCTTCGAGGCCGTTGCGGGATCCCAGACCACCAAGCCTTCGAGAACGAGGTCCCCATCGTGGTAAGTGACCTGTTTGGTTTGAACCTCGGCATTGGCAGATAAAAAACCGACACCGACCATCAACAACGCTAATACCGTACGCATAAACACTTCATCCAAGTAGTGAGACAGGCAAGTGGGAGGAACGAGTCAGCAGCGAACCACTCACTCGATTGGGCCCCATTTTATCGCAGCATCCTGAAACCGTCAGCCATAGGTGCGGGGGGGGGGGGGAGTAAGGAGTAAGGAGTAAGGAGTAAGGAGTAAGGAGACAAGGAGACAAGGAGACAAGGAGACAGGGAGATAGGGAGATAGGGCCTGATACGACGGGCGGATTGCTGGTTTCCCAAATCCCGGATGCCTGGGCCCCTGTTTCGTGGACCTGAGAGTGGTCGTTTGAAGTTGCGTTTCAAAAGGCTGGTCCAAGCCCCAATCGATGGCATTGGATGCTCCATTGGGATCCGCTAGCGATCTTGTCATCCCCCGCCTTGGAACGCGTGTTCCTGGATCCTCGATTTCCGCATAGAATCGTCTAGGCGCCCCGTTGCCCCGACCGAAATGTGGTTTGCTGATATCGCGTTGGGCTGATATTGCGCTGGATCGCGTGCTAAATCACGACGTAGCGCTCTCGGATTTCGTTTCCTTCCTCCTTTCGCTGAGTTTGATTCGCTGATGACCTATGTGCTGCTGCTAGTTGGATTGATCATTCTCGTACTCGGAGCGGAGTTATTGGTTCGCGGTTCCGTGACGCTGGCTTCGTTTGCGGGGGTTTCGCCGCTGATCATCGGTTTGACCGTGGTCGCGTTCGGCACCAGTGCGCCGGAGTTGGCCGTATCGTCGGTTTCAAGTCTGAAAGGGGATTCGGCGATCGCGCTGGGCAATGTGATCGGCAGCAACATTTGCAACATTTTGTTGATCCTGGGGATTTCTGCGGTGATCGTGCCGTTGTCGGTTTCGTCGCAATTAACCCGCTTGGATGTGCCTGTGATGATCGCGGCATCGGCGGCGGTTTGGCTGGCCGCCTACGATGGCACAATCGGTCGCTTCGAAGGCATCGGGCTGTTTGTCGGCTTCTTGGTCTATACCGTTTGGATGATTCGCAAAGGGCGTCGAGAGGAAGCGTTGCGTCGCAATGCAATCGAACTCGACGCGAACGATCCCTCCCTGCAACCGCTGTCGCTACGAAACGGCTTTTTGAACGCGTTTTATATTTTGCTGGGCCTGGGGATGCTTGTGTTGGGGGCTCAATTGCTAGTCGATTCGGCCACCAAGATCGCGATTGCTTTTGGGATCAGCGAGATTGTGATCGGTTTGACCATTGTTGCGATCGGCACGTCCCTTCCGGAACTCGCCACCTCGGTGGTCGCCGCGATGAAGGGTCAACGCGATTTGGCGGTAGGAAACGCCGTCGGCAGCAACCTATTCAATCTCTTGATCGTTTTGCCAGCCGCTTCGGTATTGGCCCCTGCCGGGGTGCCGGTCGAATCGCCGGTGCTGTGGTTTGATCTTGCCGTGATGGCGATGATCGCCCTGATTTGCTGGCCGATTTTCATCAGTGGTTCAACGGTCTCTCGATTCGAAGGCGCCGTGATGTTGATGCTGTTTACGATGTACTCCGTCGTCCTGGCCGCTGAGACGATGAAGCTCGACTCGTTGACGACCTTAAAAACCGGCTACTCGCTCTTGGTCCTGCCGCTGGTGATCGTCGTGGTCAGCTTGTCCGCTTGGAACCACATCAAATCGCCCAGCGCGAAGACTCCGATCGCCTCCTCGAAGACCTAAGCCCCCACCGCAAAAACGATTCGGTGTCATCCCGATTAGCCGAGCCGGCGTTAAATCCAGTCAAGACGAGCCCCGCCGCTAGCGTCGAGCGGCTCCATTTGCAGAACAACTCCTGCCTAGGTGCATAGCGATGCGAAAACAGCTTCACCAATGGGCGCTTCGATTGGTCGTCGCCCCGATTCGTTTTTATCAATTGGGGATCAGCCCGCTGCTCGGTCCGAGTTGTCGCTTTACGCCCACTTGTAGCCAATATGCGATCGAAGCGATTCGCAGGTACGGCATTTTTCGAGGCGGTTTCCGAGCGGTACGTCGCATTTTGCGCTGTCACCCATGGAACCCCGGCGGCTACGATCCACCGTGACGCAGCGATGATCTTCCGTGATGCCCGCCTCCGCTAACGATCAATCACCATCACTCGGACCGCTTGTTCCCCCGAAGCGTCCCCGCAGGTCCGCTTCTCATTCATCCTCGATTGCCGAGAACCCCAATAGCTCAATGATGCGGATGTAGATCAAGTAGAACACCGGAATCAACAACAACACCAACGACGTCGCTAACATCAATCCGAACGCCAAACTAGCGGCCATCGGGATCAGCAACTGAGCCTGAAACGATCGCTCGGTCAACAACGGCAACAACCCCGCGATCGTCGTCAAACTTGTCAACATGATGGGGCGGAATCGTCGCTCACCCGACTCCACCAACGCAACTCGCGGCGGCACCCCTTGGCGAACGCGTGAGTTGATGAAGTCGATCAACACGATCGAATCATTGACGACCACTCCCGCCAACGCGACCAATCCGAACATGCTAAACAAGGTCAACGGCAGCCCCAACAAGGCGTGTCCCCAAACGGCACCGATCATGCCGAACGGCACGATCGCCAAGATCAACAATGGTTGCACGTAGCTTCGAAACTGCAGAACCAACAACACGAACATGCAAACGATCGCGATTCCAAAGCCGACCATCAAGCTGCCGACCGATTCATTACTCTGTTCACGTTGGCCTTCCCAACGCAGTGAAACAGCGGGATAGTCCTTCATCAACTGCGGCACAAAATCTTTTTGCAGCTCACCAATGATCAAATCCGCATTGGCGGTCGTCTCATCCAAATCGGCCGACACGGTGACCGACCTCATTTGATCGACGCGGTTAATTTCCGAGAACCCACGCTGTAAATCAACGTCGGCCAACTCGGTAATCGGACGCTGTGTGCCGTCCGCCGTGCTGACGCGAATTTCGCGAAAATTGACTAAGCTGTTTCGCTCTTCTTCGGGATGCCGGACCATCAATTTGACTTCATGGCGGCCCCGTTGCAGTCGCATCACTTCAGCACCGAAGTACGCATTGCGAACGGTTTCGCCCAAATCCGTTGGCGTGACTCCGGTCGCGAGTGCACGCTCTTTGACCTTGAATTGGAACTCCCATTTCCCCGGAGTGTTGTCGTCGACGATATCGTAGACACCGGTAAAACCGTTCAAGCGTTGCTTGATCGCTTCGGTTGCAGCGAGCAATTGGTCCACATCTTGGCTCTGTGCCAACAGCTTGAATTCGATCGGTTTGCCGTTGGGACCGACGCCCACCGATCCGTAGTTGGTTTTCTCGGCCCCGGCAAACTCGCCCACCTCCTCGCGCCACATGGCCAGCAATTGGTCGCTGTGGATGTCGCGAATTTCGGTATCAAAGAGCTCCACAAACACCTGTCCGACGTGGCTGCCACCGCCACCGTTTCCCCCCATCGGGCCTTGCGTGTTCGTGATCTTCCCGTTTTCCCGGTAAGTCAAACGGACTGGACCAAAGTTGTCTCCCTCGGACTCGGTGTAGATCTCCGCGAGCGGCAAACCGCTCCGTTTAGCACGCTCTGCGGCGACACGCAGACTGACACGACGAATCGCTCGCTCCATCGCCTGGGTCGCTCGATCGGTCTCCGTCGCAGGAGTACCGTCGGGGAAAACCACGCTCGCTTGTAGAAAATTGTTATCCGACTTTGGAAACAGAATACTTTTCACAATGCCGCCACGGACCATCCCAATCGTGATCGCAAACATTGCGATCGCAACCGCTAACATGAATGGAGGGTACCGCAGGCTGAACTTGAGCGTAGGAACATAATATTGGTTACAAATCCAATCCATTCCCTTGGTCGCTCGCACGCTTCCCCAAGCAAGCAACAAACCAAAGGGTCGCAGCGGATACATCAAAACCGAGATCAAGCGAAACACGCCATGGTGACGATGCGCCAAGTGGCACGGCAAAACAAACGTGCTTTCCCAAAGCGAAATCAAGAGCATCGCAATCACGGCAAAGGGAATCACCGCCATGAATTTCCCCATCACCCCCGAGACAAAGAACATCGGTGAGAAGGCGATGACCGTGGTCGAAACGGAGGCCGCCACGCTGGGGAGCACTTCGGTTGCACCGTCGATCGCGGCTTCGAGCAGCGGTTTGCCCATCTGTTGATGTGCATAGATGTTCTCGCCAATCACGATCGCATCATCGACCACAATTCCCAACGCGACCAAAAACGAGAACAAGCTAAGCATATTGAGCGTTTGATCGCCCCACGACAACATCGCTCCGGCGCCCAAGATCGAGATGGGAATGCCGAGTGCGACCCAAAACGCCAACCGGATTTCAAGAAACAACGCCAATACAATGAAGACCAAGAACAGCCCTTGCGCGCCATTGCGCAGCAGCAACGAGAGTCGATCGCGGACATCTTTGCTGCTGTCGCCCCAAATCGCGAACCGATAGCCCTCGGGCAGTTCTTTTTGATCCACATAGGCGTAAACGGCATCGACCATCGCCAACAGGTCTTCGCTCTTGGTCCGTTCGACATTGACGACCATTGCCGGTTCGCCATTGATTTCGCCAGTCGCGGTGACGTCAGCAAACTCATCTTTCACAACGCCTAGATCGGCCACCGTCAACACGACGCCGTTGGCTTGGGTGACCAACGGAAGCTTGGCAATTTCTTCACCGATCCGCCCCTTATTTTTGGCGCGAAGCAACACCTCTTGGCCATCGGATTTCAATTGCCCGCCGGGTAACTCGATATTGCGAGCGCGCAAAATCGACGCCACTTGGCCAAGCGACAGCCCGTAACTACGCAGCGTCGCCTCGGGAATCTCCACATCGATCTGATAATCGCGTGTGCCCATGATCGAGGCCGAGGAAACCGCCCCAATCTGAAGCACGTCGTCGCGGACGTCCTCGGCAACCTCACGCAGACGCAATTCCGCTTCCCGCGAGCGATCATTCGGTCCGATCACCCCAATCCGAATCGCCGCTTCACGAAACGTGATCTGCTGGATTTGAGGATCTTCGGCCAACGCGGGAAAGCTGGGGATGCGGTTGACTTCGCGATCGATCTCGGACATTACCTTTTGCACATCTTTGACGTCGCTGCGCAACTCGGCCAAGACATAACCAGAGCCTTCTTGGGCAATCGAGGTGACCTTTTTGATGCCATCGATCGCGCGGATCGCCTCCTCGATTTTCTGACAAATGGCTTCCTCGGTGTCTTGCGGCGTCGCGCCCGGATAAGGCACCGTCACCATCACGACTTCGAGTTCGAACTCGGGAAAGACCTCCCGTCGCATCTTCCAAAGCGACAAACCGCCCACCAACATCAACGCCAACATCAAGACGTTCATGCCCGGCGAATTCTTAATGGCCCAGCCAATAAAACGCTTCACTTGACGGCCTCCTTATTCGCTTCGCGTTGGCCATCGGTCGCGATAACCGGGTTAGCTGCTGCCGGGTATTGAGCGGTCGTTTCTTCGTGGGCGGGCATGCTCGTGGGCATCTGGGCGGGCATGCGGGCGGGCATCGTGTCTCCATCGACGACTCCCACCGGCGAAACCACCACGTACGCCCCCACCTTCATCGTTTGGTTTTGGACTTCACAAACCCACCATTTCCTGTCCCTGTTCTGTAACGGATTGTCTTGATCGGATTCAGCGAACACGCCTTCGACCGACAACGATTCGACCGGAAAAATCGAATCACGATTCACAATCCGGCCCGCTCGCCACTGCGATGGGTTAAATGCATTCGCCGTTTCACTGGAGGTTGTCGCACCAGAGCTTTGCTCTTGGCTAGGCTGAGTTCCCCCGGCTTCGCCCTCGACCGCGTTGACTTGTGACACGATCATCGTTGGCGTCGGATCCCCATCAACGCCCAGCTCGTCGGACGCCGTGGCAGCAGACGGGGGCAGCTGAAGCACCGATTCATCGGGCACAAATTCCCAAGCTCGGTTGCCTGGCTTCATCGCTTCGGCCGGAATCACCACCAATGGCGTCTTGGGCTCAATCAGCAGTTTGACGGTCACGTACATACCGCGCACCAACGTGGTCGGTCCCGACAACGCCGCAGCCCCGCCCTGCGTTCGGAACGCTTTGGGATCGTCGACCAAGATGCGAACCGGCACCGTCCGTGTTGCAGGATCGAGGCCGATGCCGTCGTAGCTCATCAAGCGTCCGTCCCAGCGGTACACCTTGCCCTCGCGACCGGAGATTTCAAACTCGACGATCGCCGCCGTTTCCGGGATATCGTACCCCCGCGAGTCGGTTTGCGGAGCGGTGGACGAGCGATCGGCTTGATCGAGCACCCAATACAGTTGATCCATCCGCAAACTGGTCGCCACCTCGACTTTCGTGGTGTCCTCGATCGTCACGATCGTGTTGCCCCGCGCGACAAAGGTGTTCAACTCAGCATCCTCGTTGACAATCACGCCGTCGATCGGCGAGCGGATTTCCGTTCGCTCCAAATTGACGTTAGCCGTGTTCAATTGTGCAGCGGCCAAACGCTCCGAAGCTTCCAATCGCGAGCGACGTTTGCGAAGCAAGTCGAGTTGATTCTCGTAACCGACCCGCTGCTGAGTGGATTGCAGTGCGGCGCGCTTCGCCTTGTCGATCTCACCTTCGCTTGCAAACCCATCGGGAAGCGACTTCAATCGATCGACCTCACGTTGTTGAAGCGTTTCGTCTTGCGTGGCGACCTCGATCAATCGCTTTGCGTTGGCCATCTCCTGGTCGACCTCGCCGAGCGCCTCGTACTCTTGCTCTTTCAAACGAGTCAAGCGAGCCACTTCGAGTTCATAATCGGTCGGGTCAATCCGCATCAACAAGTCACCTTTCTTGACGAAGGCTCCCGCCTCGCACTTGTCCGACTTGAAAACGATTTGCCCCGCGACCTCCGTTGCAATGCGAACTTCACGGAACGGCACCACCGTCCCATCGACTTGCAATTGCAAACGTTGATTGAAATCGCTCATCGATTTGATCTGCTCAGCTCGAATCGGTGTCAACAACTTCATTCGCCCCGCTCGACTCGCGTCGGCAGGCGGTCGCTGAGCAGGCTCGACTTTGCCCAACCACCACACGGTGACGACCGCGGCGACAACAATCGCAAACGGAATAATGAGATTGAACAACCACCAAGACGCGTGGGCGTGGGGCTTTCCAGCCAGCTTGTCTTTGGGCTCAGAAGTCATGGGGGAAACCGTGGAAGGGGTAGACGCGACCGCGCTCGCTGGGGGAGCGTCGTCCGTCGCCGTCGATGGCGCGGTCGGAGTCGATTTCGTCAGAGAAGATTTAGACAGAGTAGGAGAAGCCATGATGCAGTCGTGGTCAAAACCACGTCTTAAGGTTTGTCGTGAATGGAAGTGGCGTGAGACTCGATCAGCTCAGTCAATTTCCGCTTGTGTTTCAACAACGCGGCTTGATCCGCGGACGCCAAAATCACAGCCGTGATGTGATGACTTAACGACGACACGTCATAGTGTTGCTCGCGCTGATCCGCGGGAATCAACAAGTGGACCACCCCCGAACTAACACGGTAATACAAACATTGCCCCACCGCGCTGAGCGCTAGTTGATCGATCACGTGCTGGGGCACCGGTTGGCCAATGATCGCTTCGACCGCGTTGCGGATGCGATCAAACAAGGGGCGAAAAAATTCATTCACCAACTCGCGGAATACTGAAGTGGGATTCTGCATCTCACGCAAAAACAATTCCGTCTCCCAACCGCCATCATCCTTCGCCAAAATTCGCGAAAGCAAGGTGTTGACCAAACGGAACAAATCATAACGCGGCTCATCACCCGAATGTTCTGGCACCGGAAACGCATGCTCGCGCGAGCGACGAACCGTCTCGATCACCTCGCGATAGAGCCCTAGCTTGTCGCCAAAGTAGTATCCCACCGAGGCAATATTGACGTTCGCTTCGCCGCAAATCTCGCGGACCGTCGCGCGGTTGAACCCGCGGCTGGCGAATACCGCTCCCGCCGCCATCAACAGACGGGTCCGCGCGTCTGCCGTTCCATCGGACGCGGTTCCATCGGACGCCGTTCCATCGGACGCCGTTCCATCGGACGGGGGCATCTCCGATGGGGGGTTAGGTTTTGACAAGACGGTTTTCACTTGGGAGACAAAAGAACGACATTAAACACCTGTTTTAAACAATTGTTTGAAATCATCAAAATGTCAAGTGCCAAGTCGGCACTTTGCCGTCCCCCGAGTGTTGGGATTGGCACGCTACATTCCGCTCCGTAAAGCGTCCAAATGGCGGCCAAAGTGGTCATCCAAGACCTCCGTGTAGGTGTCCGGATGCGATCGCAAACAATCGATCACGATTTTGCCGAGTTTGGCATCGGTCAGCACGGAGCCGAACGTGCAGTGCAGGATTTGACGGCCCGGTTTGGTGAATCCCTTTCCGAGCGGGACTTCGCTCCAGATTTCCAGGTATTCGCGTTCCAGCGTGGGGCCGTCGACGGCCGACGGTTCCGGCGCGTCGGCCAGCGTGGCTGAGACGTGGTAGGTTGCCTTGTCCGTTTGGTAGCGAGCGCGTGAAAAGTCGATGATCTCGCGAAACGCCGCCGCATCGTGACGGGCGACCACGCGCAGCGCTTCGAGATAGCTCGTCCCGGCGGTCTTGACGTGGAAACGCCCCTTCGTCGAACTCGCCAAAATTTTGTACATCGAAACTTTATCGCTGCCGGAGTGCAAACTCAACTTATAGGGGCCGAGCATTTCGGCGACGGCGGCGTGGTCTTTCAGCGAGAGTTCTAATGCGGCGAGGTCCCCTTTAAAGTCCACTCCCTTTTCAAAGTCGCCGATGAAACGGGGCGCCAAACTGACCAACTTCATGCCTCCGCCAAAACACTGATCCGCAATGATGTAGTGCTCGGCCAAGGTGGTGGGTTGATCGGTTTCGTCGACCGACAATTCGATTTCGTAATCGTGACCGGCTTGCTCGTTGACCTGTTTGATGTAATCGCCCAATTTGAGTGCACGGCGAATCGCCTTGCCATATTTCACCGCCGCCCGCATACAAGCTTTTTCGCCGAGTTCGATCACCGAGCCGGTGTCGAGCTTGATCGATTTGCCGAGATAGCTCTCGTACCATGGTGCATCGTCACGACGACTGGCGAATTTTTCCCGCAACGTGGCTTCGTCGTAATCATCGGCCTGTTGATCAACATCGTCCGATGGATCGATCGTAAAAAACGTAAAGCCAACCGCCGCGGTCACATCAACGTCCTGGTTGACCTTCAAATGATCAGCATCGGCCCCGATCGGCCCGCTCCACCCGGCTGCTTCGGCACCGCGGCACGCGTCCTCCATGACTTGCGGTGGCGTGCGTTGGGTGCGAAACATTTCGCGAATCGATTGCTGAGGGTAAATCGCTTCGATCCCGGCACCACAGCGTTTCATCGCCGCGACGTGCCCCGCCGTCGCCAGGCCCGTGCGATCGCCAAAGCCAAAACTCGGGGCCAATCCTAAGGTGACACATTTCTGCGACATACGATTCACTTTGCTTGAGTGGGGAGGACTTGGATCGCACGCACGATCGTTCTGGGTTCGCACGATGTTCCTGGGTTCGCAGGCGAGACGAAAAGGATCGCCGTTAGAG
This sequence comes from Novipirellula galeiformis, assembly GCF_007860095.1. NCBI lineage: Bacteria > Pseudomonadati > Planctomycetota > Planctomycetia > Pirellulales > Pirellulaceae > Novipirellula > Novipirellula galeiformis. Next base: position 267,044 of record NZ_SJPT01000007.1, read on the forward strand.
CCCGTCGATGTTAGAGCCCGCCGATGTTAGAGCCCGTAAACGCGAATTGCGTTGTTTGCGAAGAAATCGGCTTGCTCGCTTGGCGACAATTCGCTTGCCAATTCACGAACCACCGTCAACCAACGTTGATACTCGCAGGCCAACAAGCAAACCGGCCAATCGCTGGCGTACATCAACCGCTGCGGCCCGAAAGCGTCCAACGCCACATCCCAATAGGGGCGTAGCGTTTCGATGTCCCAAGTCTCATCACGCACTTGGGTCGCAATGCCTGAGAATTTGCAGGTCATGTTATCGTGTTTCGCGAGTTCACGAAGATGGAATTCCCAAGTTCGATCGAACTCGGACTTCTTAATCTCAGGCTTGGCGATGTGATTGAGTACAAATGGCTGTGCGGGATGCTGGTTGGCAAACTCGATCGCCGCAGGTAATTGTCGGGCCAAAATCAAAACATCGTAGACCAAGCCATGGTCCTTCAATTGGGCTACTCCACGGTTGAAGTCACGTCCCAACAAGAATCGATCGTCGGGTTCGTCTTGCACGACATGCCGAACCCCTTTGAGCAGTTCAGCCCCGGCGTAGCGGTCCAACACGTCTTGGATGTCGGCCGCCGCGAGCGGAACCCAACCGACGACGCCGCGAATGAGGCGTTCGCTAGCGGCAATGTCAAGCAATTCGTCGGTTTCCTGTAACGATTGTCTCGCTTGAACCGAAACGAATCCGGTCACTGCTGCGTCATTTGAAGCTGCGTCCTTTGAAGCTGCATTTCTTGCAATCGAATGCAATTCCGGCGCCAGAAAATCCCGCTTCAACCGCGACATGTCGTCTGAAATCCACCCGTATTGCTCGGCCGAATAGGTCCACAGGTGGTGATGGCAATCGATCAACATCAAATGTTTATCCAACAATTCAAATGGTCTTTCGGAACGGAACCGCAAGCGTCCGCAGAAATCGAAACACGATATCGGTTGCCCAAGGGGACGACAATCCGCTGCGGAATCACGCTCAAATTGCACCACCGCGGTCCGCCGCATCACACGGAACTTCGCCCCCATGACTGACTTGGGTTGCGTTTACGATCTTGTCGACCTTGGCTTGTCGACCTTGGCTTGTCGACCTTGGCTTGTCGACCTTGGCTTGTCGACCTTGGCTTGTCGACCTTGGCTTGTCGACCTTGGGATACTGCTCGACATTGGGATACTGCGGCACCCTCGGCACCCTCGGCACCCAAGGGTTGTTCAGGATCAGCATCGATCGGTTTCAAAAATGACGCCCATTTGACTATCATTCAGGAACACCCTTTGCAGGGAGACTCGTTTTCCGTCCATTCGTGGCTTTACGAGAACGATATTGGGTTGCGGAGCGTGTACAATCGCGGATTCAGCCGAATCCGTATTCCCCGAATCCGTATTCATGGTGCCTTCCCACTTCACTTCACTTACAACAAGAGACTTTCGATGCAACTTGGATTAATGAAAACAGCAACGGCGATGGCATTCGTTGCGATCGCAGCCTTTTTCACTGCTCCGGTCGCCAGCGCCGACGATCACAAACACGACAAAAAGCATGATCACGCCCACGGCGAACTGCCCACCCTCGGCATTTGCGTGCTGATGCCAACCAAAGGCAACAAAACGCGTGGCACGCTGCGCTTGGTACAAAAAGGGGATGCATTGACGATTACCGGGCAAGTCCGCAACTTGACGCCCGGCGAACATGGATTCCACATTCATGAATTTGGCGATCGACGCGCTGCGGATGGAACCTCCGCAGGCGGTCACTACAACCCCGACGGACACGAACACGGTGGCCCTGGAGCCCACAGCCACGCGGGCGACCTCGGCAATATCCTGGCCAATGCCGATGGGGTTGCGAATGTCAACATCACGACCAAGGACACCGCATTGCACTTTATCCTCGGACGCTCGTTCGTCGTGCATGCAGGCGCGGACGATCTGAAGAGCCAACCTTCGGGCGATGCTGGCCCACGCGTTGCCGTTGGAATCGTTGGAATCGGCAATCAAGGCTTCAAGCCCAACGCTAAAAAATAATCATCGCGTCCCGCTGATTAACCAAATTCGAACGCTGGCTGGATTTTTCCAGTCAGCGTTTTTTTTGCGCTTCGTGACTTAAAAATGACCAACGCCGCAATGGGAAAAACGATCCAAGCCCCAGCGCACCCCTGCAGAGGCGCCCGAGCACCCGTCCCGAGAACCATGTGATAGACCGTACTTTACTGCCAAAACGGGAGGTGACGTCCTCAGGCCGACCGTCTGGGCCCGCTGGTGAATTCGCTTCCTCCGCCCCCTCACCCGGCATACGCTTCGCAATCTTTTCCTAACCCGAGACGGCCCCCTAACCGGAATAACCAGCGCCACCAATCCGCTTTGACGAGAACTGGAGTGAGAGCGACAAAGCTGCCGATGCTAGCAATGTTCACCTGACCTCCATCCCTGTCGAATACCGACTTCCGGATCACGTAACCTCCCATTCGCTTGAACTTTTTGCTTGCCGCGATGTCTCTGATGTCCATCGCGTGGTAATCCAGAACGAACAAGCGGCGTGATTGACGAGAAGGCGACGTTCGGCATCTCGCGTCCGAGCAATCCATGTCACAATCCGAAATACTTTCTAGCGATCACGACACCGAAGTGGACACCGAACTAGCGGAGTCCCGAATTCGCCCGTCAAAGCAAACGCCTTCGCGCAGCAGTGCGGCCCAGTCTCCCCTGGAAACGTACCTGCGTGAGATTAACGAGACCGCCCTGTTGACGGCGGATGACGAAACCGAACTGGCGACCCGAATTGCGCAGGGCGACGCCTTGGCTCGCGATCGCATGGTGCGAGCCAATTTGCGTTTAGTCGTGAACATCGCTCGCGGCTACACCGGCAAAGGCTTGGGGCTGCAAGATTTAATCGAAGAAGGCAACCTAGGTTTGCTGCGAGCCGTCGAAGGTTTCGACCCCACGATGGGAACGCGATTTAGCACGTACGCCAGTTACTGGATCAAGCAATCGATTAAACGGGCGTTGATCAACAGTGCCAAAACGATTCGCATTCCCGCCTACATGGTCGAATTGCTGAGCAAGTGGCGAAGAGCTACAGCGCGTTTGAGCGAAGACCTTGGACGCACTCCGTCCAACGAAGAGATCGCCCGCCTATTGGGATTGCCCAAGAAGAAGTTGCCGATCATTCGCAAGGCGATCCGGATTAGCAACAGCACACCGCAAAGCGATCAAAGCGAATCGGGTTGGTCGCTCGGCGACATGGTCATGGACGAGCGTTTGAAGGCGCCCGACGAGGAGATGCTCGATCACGACATCCTTCGTCATGCGATGGAATTGCTCGGAAACCTCGAAGAGCGTGAAGCGACGGTGTTGAAGTTGCGATTTGGGCTCGATGGCTGCGATCCGAAAACGTTGAAGGAAATCGGTGCCGAGCTAGGTTTGACACGCGAACGCGTTCGTCAAATCGAAACCGAAGCGTTGCGACGCCTCGCTGATGGTTTGTCCGATCCGCACGAACGCATGTTCGGCTAAGCTGCGAAATGGGGATGAGCCCCAGCCATGCATTGACCGGCTGTGATCCAATGACTTGCGTTTTATTAGCGACGGTGAATCGCGAAAAAAACGCAGGCATCAGGGCGAGATAACGGCCCCCGGATCGCGGCTGAAAACGCGAAGGCATTGCCGCAGTCCACGTTCCACCGTCCACCTGCACACGAAGTGATTGGGGTCACGCTTCGCGTAAACAGGGGACGTGTGAACATCGGACGTCGCGACATGTGGGAACGGGCACGATTTCCGATTAGAATGGGGGGGAATGTTCACAAACGTCCCCTTCCCACCTGCCGCATGGGTTCTTCCTGCGGCCCCGGAGACTTTCGCATGCCCTTGCTCCCTCGCCCGATTGCTTTTTTTGCCCTCGTCTGGCTTGTGGTTCCTGCCATCGCCGTTTACGGCCAAGAGACGCCTGCGGATCCGCCCGCTGCGGAAACCGAGGTCGCCAAACCGTTGTTTCCCGACACGGCGCTAGAAGCGGCCGTGCGAGCCGAAGTTTTCGCGAAACGCAACAATCAAGAGCCCATCACCAAGGAAGACGTTGCCACCATTTCACGCGTGGTCGCGTCGGGCAAGAAGATCAAGAGTCTAGAGGGACTCGAGCATTGTCCCGCACTGATGATGCTCGATCTTGCCGACAACGAAATCACCGACCTGAAACCGATTGCCGGACTCAAACGGTTGCAATCGGTCACGCTCGCCAATAACAAGATCACGGACATCGCGCCGCTAGCGGAATTGACGGCGATGCAACTGTTGGATCTGTCGGGCAACCAACTCAGCGATACATCCGCATTGGGCAAGATGGCGAACCTGAGAACGTTGTATTTGGCCAAAAACCAGTTGAAGTCGATCGACGGAATCAAGGGTCTCAGCAAGATCTGGTCGTTGGATGTGTCGGAGAACCAACTCACCGATCTCGCTCCCGTCGCTAAGTTGACTTGGCTTTCCACTCTCGACATCGCCGGCAACCAAATCGCGTCACTGGAGCCGCTCACCGGGCTCGGCGAATTGAATATGTTGATCATGCAACGCAATCAGGTGAGCGACCTTTCCCCTTTGGTGGAAATGTGCCGCAAGGATTTCCAAGGGGACCGGCGCTTCGCTCCGTTTCTGCAGGTTTTCCTCAGCGAAAATCCGATCGAAGCGAAAAAGCTTGAAACGCAGCGCAGCGAACTTCTGTCGTTCGGTGTCAAAGTCACCGAAAAATAAGGTCACCGAGAAATCATGTGGTCCTTCTTTCGCAACCGTCGTCGACGAAAGTTGCTGGCGGTTGCATTGCCACCCCTGCAACTCGAAATTCTGAAACGCAACGTTCCCGCTTTCAACCGCTTGTCGGAGGAGAAGCAACAGCGGATGCTTGATTGCGTTCGCATCATGATCGCCGAACAACACTGGGAAGGTTGCGAGCGATTGGTGGTGTCCGCCGAGATGAAAACGACCATCGCCGGCCACGCCGCGCTGATGCTGCTGTGCTCAGGCGATTATTACTTCGACAGCGTGAGTTCGATCTTGGTCTATCCGAGCGTCATGGTGCGAAACCATGACGGCGTCATCGAACACACCGTTGGCGAAGCCTGGGACAACGGTGGCGTGATCCTATCGTGGCCCGAAGTGCTGCAGGCAGCCAATCATCGCGATGGCGACAATGTGGTCATCCACGAGTTTGCTCATCACTTGGACGGATTGGATGGCGAAATGGGAGGCTCGATTTCTTTCGACACAAGCCGCGATCAAAGCGAGTGGGAGCACGTCGCGAGAACGGAATTCCAGCAACACGTCCAAGCGGTCGAAGCGGGACGGCGAACGCTAATCGATCCCTACGGCGCAACCAATGAAGCGGAGTTCTTTGCGGTCGCGAGCGAATGTTTTTTCGAACGCCCCGCACCGCTGCACGACCGCCATCAGGCGTTGTTCACGCTGCTGAAATCGTACTACCGAGTCGATCCACGCGATTGGCATTAATGCAGCCGGCATTAAGTGGCTGGCGTTAAGTGGCTGGCGTTAAGTGGCTGGCGTTAAGTGGCTGGCATCACCCTGGATCTTTCATCACCCCAAGCGTCAACGAGGGACCGAGCCAAGGCCGAGATTCCCTCGCTCACGCGTCGGGTTGTGATTTTGTTTGCGTCCATCATTCAAAATGCGTAATACGTCGTTAGCGCAATTTGCAAAATGCAATTTGCAAAATGACGTGGGATTCACGTGGTAACGGCGTCCGCCAGAACCCGGCCCACCCTCTAAATGAGGGTCGCTACAGCAAAATCAAAAATGTTCTAGCGTAGGTTGCTGTCACACACTTTGACTTCCGCCCAACTCGCTTTGTTCTCGGCAATGAATTGCAAGTGCCGTTCGGCAACTTGGTAGGCATCGTGGGCGGCGCGATCGACAAACACGGTGTGCAGCGAAACATCAAAGTCGTGATTGACCGGACGAGCAAGCTCTTTTTCGCGTGTTCCCACGGCGAAATCGACCAGCCCCGGATGATTGTCCAGATATTCTAGGCAGGCTTGGACGAGTGTCTCGACGGCTTCGTCGCTGCGGTCTTTGAGGGTGAAGAAAACGTGATGTGCCAATCGAGTCATAGCGATACTTTGCGCGCGGGAGGTTACCAGAAACGTCACAGGGCGCGCGGGTGAACTCCACCGCAGGACGCCCCACCTGAGCCAGCGACGGCGCCAAAGTGGCCATCGCGGGACCGCTAACCTTACTCGCTTCGATTCCGGTTTGAAGAGGGGCTCTTGGGATCACGTCGCGCCAAACCGGCTCGGTCCATCAAGGAACTCTTCATCAAATCTTCGAGATAGTCATCATCCGCTGGCGGCGGCCCGTAGGCCCCCAACATTTGCGGTTCATATTCGATTAGGTATTCGTGGCGGGCGATGGACACTTTGCTATTGGGGTCGATTCGCTTACGCTGAACCGGCCGACCATCGACCTTCAAGCCATTGCGGCTATTCAAGTCGCGAATAAACCAATAGCCGTGCTCAAGCGTCAACCGGCAATGGTGGCTCGAAACATTGGCGAACTTCAACTGGATATCGCATTCATTACGACGTCCGACCAACAGTCGGTCTTTGATAAGCGGAATCGGATCGCCACCGCCACAAGGGGTAAGCTGTCCGTAAGCTCCCGCAAATTTAGGTTTTGAATCTTCGTCTTCAAATTCCACGATCCAAGTCTTCCCGTTAGAGTCCGAATAAATAGAGAATAACGAAAACGGTGAATTACCGTTCATTTCGCAATTGATAGATTGATAAAACCGAAATCATGAATCCTGCATCCGGTTAACGCCTGTGCGTTGCCTTCAACTTGGATTCCATATTCAAATTCAATATTCCGTGTGATGGAAGCATCGTGTTATCGAAGCTTTTCGTGTTGAAGAATCCCCCCCGCCATTAGAGCAGTGGCTTCCCGTTCACGTTCATCTACCTATTCTGACCAAGTTCTCATAAATGGCAACGGCTTGTAAATTGATCGACCCAGATTCCAACGAACGATTGCGATGGCAGTCGGAAAAATTGCCTTTTAACGCTTTTGGCGCGTCGCTCCGCCGTCAATTTGGCGGGCGAATCCAACGCGTTAGCATTGATGCGGGGTTCACCTGCCCCAATGTGGACGGTGCCGTGGCGCGAGGGGGATGCAATTTTTGTGACAATCGCTCCTTCAGCCCGTCACGCCGCGTCCGTTTGAAGCAGGTCAGTGAACAGCTTGCCACCGGGATTGAAACCGTCACCCAACGGTACGACAAAGTGGCAGGTTTCATTGCCTATTTCCAACCCGCGACGAACACGTATGCCCCCGTTGAACAGCTCGAAGAGGTGTTCCGATTGTCGCTTTCGATCAGCGACCGGGTGGTGGGATTGGCGGTCGGAACACGCCCGGACTGTGTCCCCGAAAGCGTGCTCGAGCTGCTCGAAAGACTGAGCCAAGAGACCTACGTTTCCTTGGAATTCGGCATGCAAACGATTCACGAACCGGGGCTTCGTTGGATGAATCGCGCCCATGACCACGCGAGCATGATCAATGCGATCGACCGCAGCCGGGGGCGAGGATTCGAATGTTGTAGCCATGTGATTCTCGGCATTCCTGGGGAAACTCACGCGATGATGATGGAAACGGCCGTCGAGATTGGTCGTCTCGGGTTCGATGCGATCAAATTGCACAACCTCTACGCCGTCGAGGGAACCCCGCTGGGAGACCAGGTGAAGAGCGGTGAAATCACCCTGATCGAGCGAGAGGAATACATCCACACGGTGGTCGACTTTCTGGAGCGGATTCCGCCGGAGGTGATCGTGGAGCGTGTGAGTGGCGATGCCCCCCCCAATTTTCTGATTGAACCGAAATGGTGTTTAGAAAAGTCGTCCCTGCGGCTGGCGATTGAGCAGGAATTCAAACGCCGCGGCACACGTCAGGGCTCGCACTACACGGCGCCCGACATCCTGCCTCACCTACGCCCTCGGCCTGCGGATGAAACCCCCGAGGCGATTCGCGCTCAAATTGACCTGCGACGCCGATTGCCAGTGCTAAAGATGGAACAAAAGTAATCCAATTCGCCCCGCTGCGGCTGTAAAATAACGAGCGGAGCCCCCCCAAATCGCAGCGGGGGCTAGGATCCAGTGGCACTTACTTTAGTCGCGGTCGGGTGTGAGGCTTTGCCCGGATGCCGCGAGTGAAATGTTTGCAAAACAGCGGGCGACTCGTGCTGCTCCACTACAAAAACCAACCAAAACCAACCGATGAGTGTCAAAGTAAGTGCCATGGGGCTAGCATCGCTGGGGCAAAATCACCAGCTCCGCAGCCGCCCCACTCCCGCAGGGCTCGCGACGCGTGAGGCCCCTCGCCCCGTGCCGCTGGGGACGATACGATTTTGGGCCTGGGGAGCCTGGCAGCGGAGAACAGCTCCTTTCTTAGTGCGGAATGACGACTGATGTCACGGATTGCGATCTTTTTCGGCTTGCTGTTATGCACGGTAACGTTGGCGGCATTGATTGCCTCGATGCAGAAAATCCCAGCTCAATTCTGCCCGATGATGCTGGGAATCCCGATGCTGTTTTGCGGCGTCGTCGGCTTGAACCCTCACCGTCGCAAACACGCCATGCACGTCGCTGCCGCGATCGCGTTGCTGGGGACATTGATGGGGGGCAGCAATACCCTTTTCACGCTGTTTCGTTTACTCCGCGGGATTGAAGTGAACCCGTTAGGAATGCGAATCGTCATGGTGATGACGGTCCTTTGTGTGGTATATCTCGTGCTCAGCATCGTCTCGTTTATCCAGACGCGTCGTCGTCGGTTGACCGCCAGTTAGCTACGATTGACAGCGGCGACAAAAAAACTATCCTCTGTACTTCCAAACTTCCTAAAAACCAGACAATTCCGTGGCATACAACAACATCATCCCAACGGTGATTATTCGCGTCGTCGGCAACATGAGCCGGCCGTAACGCGGGGAACGAATCGGAGCGACCGTCATCGATACGGGACACTGCTCGGCTCGAAATGCCACTTCGACATTAACCCCCGAGGCCACTCATAGCTTCGGGGGTTTTTTCGTTTTCCCAAGATCCAACATCAAGCCTGACGGCTGCGAATTCCCGCGACACGCATCCTCACGCTCCCAAACGCACCTCCGCTAAACCTCGATTCAAAACGCAAGCGATGAACGCCAAACCTATCTTGATCTACGACACAACCCTGAGAGATGGCTCGCAGGGTGAAGGGGTTAGTTTTTCACTTCAAGACAAGCTAAACATCGCGGAGCGTCTGGCGGAAATTGGCATCGATTTCATCGAAGGGGGCTACCCCCTTTCGAACGAAAAGGACGTAGCCTTTTTTCGTGAAATCAAAAAACGCGACCTCGGCCAGAGCAAGGTTTGCGCGTTCGGTATGACGCGTCGCAAATCGATGCAGGCGAAAGACGACCCTGGGATGAAGGCGTTGGTCGAAGCGGGAACCCCCTGCATCACGTTGGTGGGCAAAACGTGGGACTACCACGCCACCGAAGTGCTTCGTGTCACGCTCGAAGAAAACTTGGCGATGATCGGCGAGAGTGCCGAATTCCTCTCCCGCAATGCCGAATTGATCTACGACGCGGAGCATTTTTTTGATGGGTATCATGCGAATCCCGAGTACGCGATCAAGACGTTAAAGGCAGCTGCGGCCGGTGGCGCGACTTGGCTAAGCCTTTGTGACACTAACGGAGGCACGCTTCCCGAACGCGTCAGCGAAGTCACGCGTGCGGCAATCGAAGCATTGGCCGACTACAACGTCCAAATCGGAATCCATTGTCACAACGATTGCGAACTCGCCGTCGCCAATTCCTTGGCCGCCGTCGACGCCGGAGCGACTCAAGTTCAAGGAACGATCAACGGCATCGGCGAGCGGTGCGGTAACGTCGACCTGATCTCGATGATTTCGAACCTGGCACTCAAGAAGAAGGGCTTCACGGTGCTGGGTGGCCGCTCGCTCAAACCGCTAACGCAACTGAGCCGCTTTGTTTACGAAACCGCCAACCTTCAATGGCGAAACAGTCAACCGTTTGTTGGGCAAAGCGCCTTCGCCCACAAGGGCGGCATGCATGTCCACGCGATTAATAAAGCGGCGAAAACCTACGAGCATATCGACCCCGCGTTGATCGGAAATGAACGTCGGATTTTGGTCAGCGAACTCTCGGGGCGAAGCAACATCACGGCACTGGCGACGAAACACAAACTCGAAGACGATCGAGAGTTGATGGACAAAATTTTGGCGGAAGTCGTGCGGCTGGAAAACCAAGGCTACCAATTCGAGAACGCCGGAGCCTCCTTCGATCTGTTGATCAAACGAATCGCCGGTTCCTACACGCCTCATTTCGAAACCATCAAATACCGTGTCGTGGCCGGAGACCGAAACACCGAAGGCGAAGCGAGCGGGGTGTTCGCCGAGGCGATCATTAAACTGAAAGTGGGCGACGCGTTATGGTTTGATGCCGCCGAGGGGCACGGACCGGTCAATGCACTCGATGCTGCACTCCGCAAGGCGCTGTCGGATGAGTACCCGCAGCTCGCTGAAATGCGTTTAACGGACTACAAAGTGCGCGTCGTCGATTCCGGTTCCGGTACCGCAGCATCGATCCGCGTGAACATTGAAAGCACGGACGAGCACGAATCGTGGGGCACGATCGGCGTGAGTGAAAACATTATCGAAGCGAGCTGGAATGCGCTCGTCGATGCCGTCGAGTACAAACTGCACAAATCCACCCCCTAAACCTGCATCGCTGGTGGACCTCGTGTCGTGGACGACCGTGGTGGAGCGTCGCTTCGCCGCCAAGACCCACAATCGGGATGCCCCACAACCGAGCATCAGGGCATGGCCAGACCGACGCGGCCAACCCAACACTAAAAAACGAACAAGCGGTCACGAAACGCCCTGAACCCCGTCTGTGGGGGCCCCCGGGGTCCGTGACTTCACTGAGACCGAGACTTAACCGAGACACCCTGTTTAGCGATAGTAAAATCATGACGATTCCGACTCGATTTGATCATTCGGACGCAGCGGCGGACATTGCCAAAGCCTGGGAAGACGCGCGGTGTGCTCACGCCGAACCCAACCCGAACCGCAAACCTTTCACGATCGTAATCCCGCCACCGAACGTGACCGGGGCGTTGCACCTCGGGCATGGTTTGAACAATACGCTGCAAGACATCGTCGTTCGGACCAAACGGATGCAAGGGTTTGAAGCATTGTGGATGCCGGGCACCGATCATGCCGGGATCGCAACACAAGCGGTGGTCGAAAAGCGATTGAAGGAACAAGAAAACAAGACGCGTCACGACTTGGGTCGCGAAGCGTTGGTGCAACGGATCTGGGACTGGAAAGAACAATACGAAAAACGGATCCTCGGCCAACTAAAGCGGATGGGTTGCAGTTGCGATTGGGAGCGGACCCGGTTCACGTTGGACGATCGCTGCGCCGCCGCAGTGCGCGCGACCTTCTTCGATCTGTTTAGCAAAAAACGCATCTATCGCGGCAAACGACTCGTCAACTGGGATACCTATTTGCAGACGGCCGTCAGCGATGACGAAGTGATCAGCAAAACCGAGAAAGGTCACTTTTGGCATCTGTTCTATCCTGTCGTGGATCCCAAACCGGGAGAACCGACACGGATCGAAATCGCGACGACTCGTCCGGAAACCATGCTGGGCGATACCGCCATCGCGGTCCATCCCGATCCCGAGGCCGCCTTCGACAAAATCGAGGCCGAGCTCAAAGCGAAACTCGAATCGGCCTCGGCCAATGAGAAAACCGAGCTCAACAAACAAATCGATGCATTAGCCGAACGCCGCAAGACGATGCTACCGCAATTGATCCAATTGCGAGACATGGCCCTGGACGGTCGCAAGGTGACCTTGCCACTGATGAATCGCGAGATTCCGATTGTTGCTGACGAATGGGCGAAACCCGAAATGGGAACGGGATGCGTCAAGATCACCCCCGCACACGATCCCAATGACTACGAAGTGGGCAAACGCGTCGGCTTGGCGATGATCAACATCCTCAACTCGGACGGAACGATGAATTCCGAAGCGGGCGTTTACGAGGGTTTAACGATCAAGAAGACTCGCGTCAAAGTGCTCGAAGACCTCGAAGCACTCGACTTGGTCGGTGAGGTCGAGGACCGTGAAATTGAGCTTCCGCTTAGCGACCGCAGCAAGACGCCGATCGAGCCCTACCTCGCCGATCAATGGTTCGTCGCGATGGAAGAGCTCGCTCAATCAGCAATGGATGCGGTTACGAGTGAAGAGGTCAAAATCTTTCCAACCCGTTATCGCAAAGGCTACCTGGATTGGCTGAGCGAAAAACGCGACTGGCCCGTCAGCCGCCAATTGTGGTGGGGACACCAGATCCCGATCTGGTCTCTCAGCGGTGTGGCGTCGGATTCGGCCAACGCGGCTTCCGAACAACTTACGACGTTTCCCGAATATGCATCCGGCAAGATTTCGCACCGGGTTGATGAAAACGAAGACGGTACCTATTCGCTGTTCGTCTGCTTGCGTAGCGAAGACGCGGCGTTGGAAGCCAAGGTTGAAGCACTCGGATTGGTCCGTGACCCCGATGTTTTGGACACCTGGTTCTCGTCCGCCTTGTGGCCTCATAGCACTCTCGGATGGCCCGAACAAACGGCAGAGCTTGAGTACTTTTATCCCACCAGTACGCTGATTACCTCGCGTGACATCATCACGTTATGGGTCGCGCGGATGGTTTTGATGGGGCTCAATAACGTTGGCAAAGTGCCCTTCAGCGAAGTCTTTATTCATCCCAAAATCCTGGATGGATTAGGGGAAACGATGAGCAAGAGTAAAGGCAACGGAGTCGATCCGATCGACGTGATCGAAAAGTTTGGTCCCGATGCCTTGCGTTTTGGATTGGCACGATTGGCGACCGAGACGCAAGACGTGCGGATGCCGGTCCAGTACGAATGCCCGCACTGCGAAAAACTGATCGACCAAACCAAGAAAAACCGAGCACTACACACGGTCGAGTGCCCGGCGTGCAAGAAAACCTTCTCGACGCAATGGGCTGAATCGGCGTCCGACAAAGCGTTTCCTCGCGCCGCGGTAGTCAGTGAACGCTTTGAAACGGCCCGCAACTTCGTCAACAAATTGTGGAACGCGGCGCGGTTCGCGCTGATGAATTTCGAAGGTTATTCGGCGCAAGAAATCAATGTCGCAGAACTACCGCTCGAAGACCGATGGTTGTTGAGCCGTTTGTCGACCGTTACCAAACAAGTCACCGAAGCGACCGAACATTACCGCTTCGCCGAAGCTTCGCGCATTCTTTATGATTTCGCTTGGGACGAATTCTGTAGCTTTTACGTTGAGATCGCCAAGCCGCGATTGGCCGATGATTCCCTTCGCGCGGTCACTCAATCGGTAATCGCTCATGGGCTCGACACGTTGCTACGTCTGTTACACCCGATCACGCCCTTTGTCACCGAATCGATCTGGGGCTATTTGAACGAAGCCGCTCCGAAACGAGGATTGCCCGTACCGGTCGAAGCCCCCAAGTTCGTGATGACCGCGTCGTGGCCGATTGCCGATGCGTCACATTACGACGAAGGCATCGAGCGCCAATTCAATGAATTCCAAGAGGTGGTCGGAGCGATCCGGCGGATCCGGGCCAGCCAGAATATTGCTCCGCGCGATACCGTGCCGGTTGCCATCCGCTGTAGCGAGTCATCGCAAGCGTTGTTGGAACCGATGCGAGCCTATTTCCAAGGGCTCGCCGGCGCCGAGGTGCTCGAGTTGGGTTCCCATGCCAAGCCATTCGAAATTGACGCACCGCTTGCGATTAGCGGGTTGGATATCGACGTGCATGTCGACTTGGAACAGTTCATTGATGTGGAAGCCGAATTATCGCGTCTGCAAAAACTGCTCGACCAAATCGTCAAACAGATCAGCGGCAAACAACAAAAACTCTCCAACGAGAACTTTGTCTCGCGTGCGCCCGAAGAGGTGGTGGCCAAAGAGCGTGAGTCGTTGGATGATTTGAAACGGCAACACGAATCGGTTGAAAACGACATTGTGCGATTGAAGAGCAAAGCGGTCTAAACGCCTGGACTCGGGTCACGCGGGGATTCAAGATAGTTCGATGGAGGCCGGCATCCGCCGCCGCCATCCCACGCATCGTCATTCACATTATTCTCATCGGCTGATTGCAATGCCTATCAAAATGACTTGCCAATGCGGCAAAGCACTCAACATCCCTGACGCGGCTGCGGGCAAAGCGGTGAAGTGCCCTGGATGCCAAACGGTGTTGAGGGTGCCCGCCTCAGGAGCAGCTGCAGCGTCAGGCCCAGCAAAAACTGGCCCAGCAAAAACAGCCCCAGCTGGCTCAGCCCTCGCGAAGCCGCAACGCCCCGCCGCGCCGCAACAAGCGGCTCGCCGCCCGGCTCCGGCCGCTCCGGTCGCGGTCGACACCAGCATGGATGATTTGTTCAACGAAGAAGGCTTTAGCCAACAGGTCGCGGCCATCTGCCCCGCGTGTCGTGCCGAGATGCAAGCCGACGCGGTGTTGTGCACCAAATGTGGTTTCAACAAACAAACCGGCACGCAACTCTCTGGACACAAAACGCCCGGACTCGACATCTCCCATGGAACCATGGCGCTGCAAAAAGCGGCCGCCGACATGGCGCGAGCCAAGGAAACGCAAGATCGTTTGAGCGGCAACGTTGGAATGCCGTGGTGGATGTTGACGCTCGTTTTGTTTTTGATCGTCAGCTCGACTGCGATCACGGTGATCGCCATCAATGTGTCACGCCAAATCGATAACGAGGGAGGGGGCTTCAATCCGCTGGCAACGTTCCTCGCGCTTGGCTTCGGAGCCTGCCTCACGATCTCCTTGGGCGCTCAATTTGTGTTGATCTTCCAAGCGTTCAAGCAGAATGTCAAAACGGGTTTGTTGACCATGTTTGTCCCCTGCTACATCCTTTATTTTGTCGCCAAGAATTGGGTCCAAACGAGGCGCATCTTTGCGATCTTGGTACTGATGGGAATGGTCGCTGGCGGTTTCCTCGCAGGCGCGTTTGCTGCAGGTTTGTAAACCTGCGGCATGGGGACTGCACCGAAGCCAGCCGCTCGTTTGCAAACGCGAGTTTTGCTGTTGCCGGAACCCCTTATGCAAACGTCTCACAACGCAGGCACACGGCGATTTCGTTTAGTGCCTCTTGGCATTTGCACAACCACGTCGATATTTTCGCTCCCACGTAGTGATTCATTCGCCAAGCGTGTATTGTAGCGACACCCCTATGCGGCTGAAACGAAAGCTGCCCAAACGCGTCCCAAGCAACAGATTCGAGGAACGAAATGATGAAATATTTTGCCGCCACCCTAGCCATGCTCCTGCTCTGCGGATGTGCCTCCAAAACCCCAACCGGGCTCAGCAACGTCGATCCCGATGCGCCCACCGAATTCACCGAGACCAAATCGGGATTGAAGTATCGTATCTTGCGAAAATCCGCTGGCCCCAAACCGTCGCCCACCGACAACGTAACCGTTGACTACACCGGATGGTTGGACAATGGCACCGAGTTCGACAGCTCGTATGCGAGACGCCAACCGACTAGCTTCCGCTTAGACCAAGTCGTTCCGGGATGGACCGAAGGACTGCAATTGGTGGGCAAGGGAGGGATGATCGAACTGGAAATCCCTTACGAACTTGGTTACGGTCCTGAAGGCCGCCCGGGCAGCATCCCTCCCTACGCGACGCTGCACTTCAAAGTCGAACTGCACGATATTAACCCATAGTCGCAGTTTTGAAGTGGCGTGTTTGCCGTTTCCCAGCAACAGCGTTCCCGCAACGCACCGGATCGTTGACTTTACGTCGACGAAGGCAAACCATTGAAAAAATGGCGAATTGTAAATTGACAATTCTTAATTGAAAGACACCGCACTGCGTCGCGAGCCCCTCGTGAGCGCCCCGCAACTTTCCCCAATTTGCAATTGTCAATTTAACTTTTTCAATCCGCCACACTTGCCCGTATGCCGCGTCCCATCCGGTTCGTGATCGACAAAAGAGCGTTTCGGCTTGGAACGCTCCTCACCCGAGGCGCCGGCGAGAGTGCGAGCCAAGCTCCAATCGCCCCCCCCCCAGGCAACGGTCTCCCGTAACGCGGAGTCGCCCTCGGCGATGCTCCGCCGGTACGCCTTACTCGCCGCTGCTCTTGCTGAACAACAACACCGCCAGATCGGCATTCAAGTTAGGGTCCGCATCCGCCGCGATTTCGCATTGATTCTTTGAATCGCGATAGATGGCACGGTGGACGATCGCTTGCTTGGTGCGGCACAGATCATGCACGTCCGCAATACTGGGGAAGCGGCGATTGGGCGTATTGTACCACTCGTGATCGTACAACCCGGTCGCGCGTGGCGATCGACCGCGAGTGACATAATCCTCTCGCAAGGAGCGGTGCGCAAAGTTTTGGAATGCAACAATCACATGCTTGCCCACCCGCAACATTTCTTCCATCAACGTTTCAATATTAGCAACGACTTGCAACGTCTCACTAAGTATCACAAAGTCGAACTGTTGATCGATAAAGGCAGGCAACCCTTGGTTCAAATCACAATCGATGATATTCAAGCCCTGGGCTGCGGCGGCGTGAATCCCATCCTGGGCCACTTCAACGCCGATCAATCGGTCATGACCACGCTTGCGCAACTCAGCCAACAAACCACCTTGCCCACACCCCAAATCCAGCACGGAAGCCCCCTCGGGGATCAAGCCCATGATGAGTTGCTCGGCCTCGGTCGTTTCGGGTGGTGGAGGTTCGTGTTCGCTCAAGCGCGCTCGCACAAGCGGTGCGTACTGATCGATATCCGCATCAATCAAAAACGCGTCATGCCCGGCAATCGTCGTGATCTCGGCGTACGTGACCGGTTTGTCCAATGCGGTTAAAGCGTTGACGATCTCACACGATTGTTGCGACGTGAACAACCAATCGCTGCTGAAGCTGATGATCAAAAAATCGCATTCGCAATCATCGAACGACTCCATCAACTCCAACCGCGACCTGCCCAAATCCATCAAATCCATCGCCATCGAAAGGGTGATGTAACTGTTGGCGTCAAAGCGAGTGGTAAATTTCTGGCCTTGATGGGCTAGATACGACCCGACGCTAAATCGTTGTTCGAAGGAGGATGCAATATGACGCGGATCGTGGCGGTCAGGATCAAATTTACTATCCATCGCTTCACTCGACAGATAGGTAATGTGCCCCAGCATGCGTGCGATCGCTAAACCGGTCGTCGGCTTTTCCGCGCGGTCATAGTACTGGCCGCCTGCAAAATTCGGATCGGTTTGAATTGCATTGCGAGCGACCACATCGAATCCCAGCGCCTGCGACGTCAACCGAGACGACGTTGCGATGGCGATACAATGCTTCGTCGACTTCGGATACCGCGTCACCCAACTGAGCGTCTGATGCCCACCGAGCGAACCGCCGACAATCGCATGCCAACGATCGATGCCCAAATGATGGGCCAAGCGGCGTTGCAGATCGACCATATCGTTGATCGTAATATCTGGAAAATCGGCCCCATAGGGTCGCGATTCCCCGTTGGTTCCCGCCGAGGGCATTGGATCACTCGGGCCGGTCGTTCCTCGGCACCCGCCGAGGACGTTGGGACAGACAACAAAATAGCGGTCGGTATCGATCGGCTTGCCGGGGCCGATCAAACGCTCCCACCAACCGGGCGCATCATCCGCATCATGCGATGCGGCATGCGAGTCTCCCGAAACCGCATGGCACACGAGAATCGCATTGGAGCAATCCGAGTTCAGCGTCCCCCAAGTCTCAAAGGCGCAGGTGACCCGCGGCAAACTGCCGCCGAGTTCCAGCGCAATCGGGCCTGCGAAGGAGACCTGCTGCAAATGCTTCAGCGGTCCCTCGACACGAATGTCATCGGTGCTAGTCACGTGTTCCATTTCCATGCGATTGCGTTCGACGGGATTTGATTTCTCGCAAGGTTACGCGCGAGTGGCCTCGAGCGCCTGAGCCAAATCGTCGATGATGTCGCGAACGTCTTCAATCCCTACGGAAATTCGCACGTACTCAGGCAACACGCCGGCCTGTTTTTGCTCTTCGGCGGACAATTGCTGATGCGTCGTGCTGGCGGGATGAATCACGAGCGTCTTGGCGTCGCCGATGTTAGCGAGATGCGAACAAAGTTTGCAGGAGTTGATGAATTTCTTGCCCGCTTCGATGCCGCCCTTGATTCCGAAACCGAGAATGGCACCTTGGCCGTCGGGCATGTACTGTTGACCGCGAGCGTAGTCTTTATGCGACTTCAATCCGGGATAGTTGACCCACTCGACCAACTCGTGCGCCTCGAGGTACTCGGCAACCTTTTTCGCGTTTTCACAGTGACGTGGCATTCGCAGGTGCAACGTCTCGAGGCCTTGCAGGAACAAAAATGCAGCAAAGGGACTCATCGCCGCCCCGGTATCACGCAACCAATGGGTGCGGGTGTGCAGCAAATACGAAATGTTCCCCATCGGGCGCAGATGCTCTTCGAACACAGCGCCGTGATACGAAGGGGATGGACCGCACAATTCAGGCCACTTGCTTGGATTGTCGGCCCACTTGAAGTTGCCGCTGTCGACGACCGCGCCACCAATGTGCGTTCCGTGACCGCCGATGAACTTCGTTGTGCTGTAGACCACAATATCCACCCCATGCTCGATCGGGCGCAACAACATCGGAGTCATCACGGTGTTATCGCACATCAATGGCAACGCACCGTGGGGAGCCGAATGAGATGCGTCGGCGATCGCTTTGAAGTCGGGCACATCGTTCTTCGGATTGCCGATACTCTCCATGTAAACCAGACGGGTATTCTCGTCGACCAAGTCATGGATTTGCTCGGGATGATCGGGGTCAAAAAAGCGAACTTCAATGCCGAGATTCTTGAACGTCTGGGTAAATAGGGTCCAAGTGCCACCGTACAGCGAGGTGCCGCTGACAATGTTCTGGCCGCTATGAGCGATCGTCAAGATCGCGGCGGAAATGGCCGCTTGCCCCGAGGCAAAACAGAGGCCGGTCACGCCCCCATCCAGGGCGGCCAAACGCTTCTCGAGCACATCCACGGTGGGATTCATCAAGCGGCTGTAGATGTTTCCAAATTCGCTTAAACCAAACAATCCCGCAGCATGCTCGGTACTGTTGAACGTATAACTGCTGGTCGCATAGATCGGCACGGCGCGACTATTGGTGGTCGGATCAGGCTCCTGGCCAGCGTGAATCGTCTGGGTGGCAGGGCGGAACTTGGAAGTATCGGACATCTTTTGTTTCTTGCCAAAGTGAAGGAGAGAGAGTGGAAGGAAAGCAATGTCAACCTGCTCGGTAGAATCGCCCCAAGACGGCACGCGTTGCGAGCCATAGCCCCACACACTGGGGGAAAAAAGACCCCAGTTTTGCGGCGGCAGCGAGGCCTAGCTTGCCTCGGCTTGCAACGGTTGAGCTATACCAATCGGTGGCGGACTAGCATACTCGATCAGCCCCCGCCGCGAAATCCTCCTCCGCGGTGTTGCCTCGCGTCTGATTCAAAGCCGCAGGCTCAGCCTGCCAAGAGAAGCAAAGCGAGATCCAAGCGAGGCCAAATCGGGCGAGTTGCAAACTTTTGCCAATTGCCATCCGGTCCCTCGCGCCCTCGAGGAGGCAGTTGGCTCTCGCGGAGGCATTGGGGTACGAATATTTGCTTCGACGACAGCCACTTCCATTGATTCACAGCCCCACCGGCAAACCGGTAGCGGCAAACCGGTAGCGAAAAGGAGTCCTCGGTTGGCTTGCAGCGTTCGCGGGGGGCAGAAAAGTTGACCGGCCATTTTCAATCGATTACGCTCAGATGACGCAGCTCCCGCCTTCCTTCTCTCGGCTTCCCACTGAATTCGTCCCGCGCCGGACTCGCTTCAACGGGCCGCTCCCAACGAGTTCATGCCGAGCGGCCCCTTCGCTCACTCACCTTGCCCAAAGGCACCTACTATGCGAACGCTGAGTTTGATTTGTTTGTTGGCCTGGTCGCTGATCCCGATCCATCAAGGACGCTGCGAGAGTCCCGGCGTCGCCCCGCTGCCAGACGACAAACCATTGAAGGTTGGCTTCCTGGCCGGACGCCCCAGCCATGGTTATGGTTCGCACGAACATTACGCTGGATGCTTGCTGCTCGCCAATTCGCTGACCGAAGCACTGCCCAACGTCGAAGTGAAGGTGATCAAACAGGGCTGGCCGGATGAGGGCGTCAAGGCACTCGAAGGTTTCGACACGCTAGTGGTTTATTGTGACGGAGGCGCTAGACATTTGTTGAACCCGCACATCGACGAACTCGATCCGTTGATGAAGAAGGGGGTGGGGTTGGTGTGCATTCACTACGGGGTGGAAACGCCCGCGGGGAAAACCGGTGACGCGTTCCTCGATTGGATCGGCGGCTATTTCGAGGCGAATTGGTCGGTCAATCCGCACTGGGTCGCCCAGTACGAAACGTTCCCCGAGCATCCGATCAGCCGCGGAGTCAAACCGTTCGCCATCAATGACGAATGGTACTATCACATGCGATTTCGCGACGAGATGAAGGGCGTCACGCCCATTTTGTCGGCTCATCCGCCCGTCGACACGCTGCGCCGCCCCGATGGTCCGCACAGCGGCAATCCCGCGGTTCGCAAAGCGATCGCCAATCACGAAATCCAACACATGGCGTGGGCCGCCGAGCGTGAAGGTGGTGGCCGCGGATTCGGCTTTACCGGTGGCCACTTTCATTGGAATTGGGGCGACGAGAATTTTCGCAAAGTGATGCTCAATGCCATCGTGTGGACCGCTCATGGCGAAGTCCCGCCCCAGGGCGTCTCGAGTGGCGATCCGTCACAAGAGCAACTCGAGGCGAATCAAGACGAGCCGAAGCCTGCTGAGGCGGCCTCCCATGCCAAACAAAAACCGGATGCCAAGCCCCGAAATGCCAAGCGAATCAAACGAGGTGTGCCGCAAGACGCCAAGGCAAACGGGTCGTCCAGTGAAGCCGCACAGCCGATTTTCGCGAGTCAGCCGGTGTCCAAGCAAACGCCCGGGCACGCGGTTGCGATCGATGTTCCCCTCGACGGAGCCCAACAGCTCTTTTTGGTCGTCACCGATGGGGGAAACGGTATCGCGTGCGATTGGGCCGATTGGGCAGAACCTCGCTTGCTCGGCCCACGCGGTGAACTGAAATTAACGGAGCTGAAGTGGAAACAAGCTTCCTCGCAATGGGGCAGCGTCAACGTGAACAAAAACGCCAACGGGCAACCGCTGCGGATCGCCGGCGAGCCGGTTTCCTACGGAATCGGGACGCACTCCAATTCCGTGATCCGATTTGAAATCCCCGCGGGATACGAGCGTTTTGTCGCCCTCGGAGGACTCGATAACGGCGGTACCGACCAAGCGGGCGCTAGCGAGGTTGAGTTTCTTGTCTACACGCAAGCCCCTCCGCTTGCGATCGCTCCGGGCGCTGCCTCAGGATCACACGAGATCGCCGATGCATTGGAGAATCTCGATGTCGGCACTGGCGTCGCGGCGATGTTGTTTGCCGCCGAACCACAACTGCTCAGCCCTTCAAGCATCGATATCGATCATCGCGGTCGTGTCTGGGTGTGTGAGGTCGTCAACTACCGAGGGCACAAGGGAAAACGAGCCGAGGGGGACCGGATCCTGATTCTCGAAGATGTCGATGGTGATGGCCAAGCGGACAAAGAAACGGTCTTCTACCAAGGTACGGATATCGATTCAGCGCATGGCGTTTGTGTGCTCGGTGACAAAGTCATCGTTTCGGCCGGCGACAAAGTCTTTTTGTTTACCGATCGCGATGGCGACGACAAACCGGATCACCAAGCGGTGCTCTTTAGCGGCATCTCTGGAGCTCAACATGATCACGGAATCCACGCCTTCACGTTTGGCCCCGATGGCAAGTTGTATTTCAACTTTGGCAATGTCGGCCAACAAGTCCGCGACAAAGAGGGCAAACCGATCATCGATGCGGCCGGCAACGAAGTGGCTGCGAAGCGGCAACCGTATCAAGAAGGCATGGTGTTTCGTTGCAACCTTGACGGTAGCGACTTCGAAACCCTGGGTTGGAACTTCCGCAACAATTGGATGGTCGCGGTCGATTCCTACGGGTCGATTTGGCAATCCGACAACGACGATGACGGCAACAAAGGGGTCCGCATTAACTATGTGATGGAATACGGAAATTACGGCTATAAAGACGAAAAAACCGGCGCGGGTTGGCAATCGCCTCGCACCGGCATGAGTGATAACATCCCCGAGCGGCATTGGCATCTAAACGACCCCGGCGTCGTTCCCAATCTATTGTTGACCGGCGCGGGATCGCCCACGGGGATTGCGGTTTACGAAGGCGATTTGTTGCCGACGTTGCGTGGTGAATTGATTCATTGCGACGCTGGACCGAACGTATGCCGCGCCTACGTCGTGGACAATGACGGCGCCGGCTATCAAGCCGAAATCCGCAATCTGTTGACCGGCAGCCGTGATCCATGGTTCCGACCTTCGGATGTGAAGGTCGCTCCCGATGGTTCGTTGGTCGTCGCCGACTGGTACGATCCCGGTGTCGGGGGACATGGCATGGGCGATCTCGACCGAGGACGTTTGTTCCGCATCGTGCCCGCGAATCACGATGGCAACTACAAGGTGCCGAAGCTTGATTTCAGCACCGTCAATGGAGCCATCGATGGATTAAAAAGCCCGAACAACTCGGCTCGCTCGGTCGCTTGGCAATCGCTTCACCGCATGGGGGCCAAGGCGGAATCGGCACTGCTAAAAATGGCGTCATCGGAGAATCCGATTTACCGAGCCCGAGCGTTATGGTTGCTGGGCAAAATCGAGGGACGCGGTCCCAAAACAGTTGCCCAGGCGATCGCCGACCCCGATCCGAACCTGCGTATTGTGGGGGTGCGTTTGGCCCGTCAATTGAATCTCGAAATTGGCGAATATGTCACGCCGCTGATCCGCGACGCATCACCTCAGGTTCGTCGTGAATTGTTGGTGGCCTTGCGCCATTGCGAATCAACTCAAAAGCCACAGCGATGGGCGGAGTTGGCGGTTCAGTACGACGGCAAAGATCGCTGGTACTTAGAAGCACTTGGGCTCGCCTCAGACACCGATGCAGACGCCTGTTTCGCAGCTTGGATCGAAACCGTGGGTGACGATTGGAACACGCCTGCGGGCCGCGACATCGTCTGGCGCAGCCGAGCCAAGTCCGCCCCCGCATTGCTCGTGAAAATCCTGCAAGACCCCGCGACCGACGAAGCGGATCAAGCACGCTACATGCGTGCGTTTGACTTCCATGACGGAGACGAAAAAGAACTCGCACTCAAAAGTCTACTGGGACTTTGAGGCTTGAATGCAAGCCATAACCCGGGGCGTCCGTTTTGAAGTTACGCTATTGCAGTTTGACCTGGCCAATCTTAACCCGAAGCGTAGGTCTGGGACCGAGTCAACCGTGACGTCTCCTCGCTGACGCTTCGGGTGATGAAAAATGGGCAACTTCAAAACGCATCAGCGAGATCGGTTCTGCAAACTCAGCGAAGCATTGATCGACGCATCGAATAATTTCCTCTCGCCACCTACCGCCTCGCACCCCGCCCATGTTTCAAAAACACATTTTCCCGATCGTATGCCTGCTATTGGCGTGCAGCTGCGTCGTGGCCGAAGAAAATACATCCACGGCGACTCCACCGCCGCTCACCGCGAAAGACAAGTTGATTGTCGAGACCGTGTTACGGCTGAAAAGCTTTGATATCGAATCGTCAAAACCAGCCAAGGAAGCATTGCTACGGTATTTGCGTGCCCAACCGGGGACGGACTCCTATTTTGAATTGCTCGAGCGGTTCAAGCTTGCCGAAATGGCCGACGATTTGCTTGAGTTCAGCCTATCCCACTCCGATCAAAGCAACGGAGTGCGGGCGGCGAAAATCTTGTTCTCGATGGAGTGTGAAGCACGGTTGCGTTCGGCGATCGACAGTGACAATTTGGAACGCAGCGTGGCGGCGGCGACGCTTGTCGGGCATGCTGGCGGCGATAAAACCGTCCCGCTTCTGTTGCCCATTCTCACGTCGGCAAAATATCCCCGTGGTGTCCGCACCGCAGCGGTCGCGGGAATCGGACGCCGCACCGATGGCCAACAAGCCTTGTTGGCGTTAGTCACCGACGGCAAACTTGCCGAGGACCTAAAATTTGCAGCTGCCAACGTGCTGCTCTCGTCCGATCAAGACGCGATCCAACAACGCGCGGCGAAGTACCTTGAACTTCCCGCGACCGCTGACAGCCAACCGTTGCCTCCGCTGGAAACTCTCGTGCAACGACGCGGCGACGTAGCCGCGGGCGCTATCGTCTTTCGCACCATCGGAACCTGTAACCATTGCCACAAGGTGCTTGGCGAAGGCAAAGACGTGGGTCCCGATTTGTCCGAGATCGGCAGCAAACTTTCCCGTGAAGCCATGTACGTTTCGATACTCGATCCGAGTGCCGCGGTCAGCCATAATTTTGAAACCTACAGCCTACTCACCGACGATGGCTCGGCGATCACCGGATTGCTGATCAACGACAGCGAAGACGCCGTCACACTTCGTACCGCGGAAGGGATCGATAACACCGTCCGCAAGGACGAGATTGAAATCCTCAAGAAGCAAACCAAGTCGTTGATGCCGCAAGATCTACAGCGATTGATGACGGCCGATCAACTCGTCAACTTGGTCGAGTACACGATGACGCTGAAAAAACAGTAGCACGTTAACCGCACGGGCAATTGTTTGCGTCTGATACGTGGCGTCGTGAAAACGTGCGTTAGCCCTTAAACAAGCAATCCTTAATCTTCATCCTACTCTTAATCTTAATCCCGTCTGCGCAACCACGCCCGACTGAAGCCCAATCGTGAAGATTAGGATTAAGAGTAAGATTACGATTAAGAAATAAAAGGAATCACAGCCATGCGACCGTTTCGAAGCGAGAAACGGGATATCGCCATTCCCCCAAACCCCCCAGTGACACCTAAATCCATCGGTGTCAACGTGATGTGAATCACCGGCTCATAGTCGGCTCATAGTCCTTCTCCTTCACACCCTCGCTTGTTTAAGGTCTAGCAGCTTAGCCCGGACCGTGGAAAAGTTGGGGTTGTGTTTTTTTGGTTTGCGCAATTTTCATCCCGACGGGATGACAGACAGTAGCCGGTGGTTTGAGCGCAGCGAACACCACCGGAAGGCCAGCGCGGATGTCCCAACCGCCCCCGCAAGGTGTACTACGGTTCGGATTCCGGGGATGTCGCTACGCTTATCCCCGGCTATTTTCTAAGAATCCCTTCGGGATGATGACAAAGCCTTCAGGACAAAGATCGCGGAACAAAAATGCCTTCATGAAATGCTCTGTCCATACCAAAGTTTTAGCAGCCCAGGCTTAGCCCGGATACTCGTGTATGCGAGGGCGTATCTCTCTCTCCATTCGGTCCCTCACAATTGCGTTATGAAGTTGCGGTTTCCGAAGTATTCCGGGCCGAAACCCAGCAATTTGCCTAGAGCATTTTCAATTTTGATGTAGCTAGTGTCACTCGACGGTGGACCGCGTTCTTGCGAACGCCGCTACGGTTTGAATGCACGTCATTTTCCAAAATGCCTTAGCGGAAACGCAACAGGCTGTTAAGTCCACGAAAAATCCGTGCAACGAAAGAGAGCGGGGCAGCTTCGATGCGACTGATTGCACCACCACCGGCGATCAGGTTGAGTCCTTCGGGATGCTCGATGGCGGCGCGGACGACGTACGAGGTTGCCGCAGGAGCCTGTTGGCGGCTGGCGTTCGCATCATCCCAACGAGGCGTGTTCATCTCAGCCGTCCATTCGGCTCGTGAAATCTCGCTAACCTTGCCCCAAAACACCTTCGTCGTGTCGGATTCTAGCGCCAATTTCACCGATGCACCGATGGCAATGCGTTGCACCTCGGTTTGTGACATCACAACCTCGACATCCCAATCCTCGCTTTCGACAATCGACATCAATTCCGTGCCTGAGCGTAAATAACCGTTTGCGTTTTCGGCGTCGGTCGGATACCCCGATCCACTGACGAGCTGGAATGCATCTTGATTGCCTTGCCCCGTTGCGTCGGGAGTGCGTGCCCCCACAATCAATCTCCCGCTGGCGGTCGCGCGGATCACCAGGGCATCACGCCGTTCTCGACGTGTTTTCAACTGTTCCTCCAAATCGCTCAACAACGCCTCCGCGGCGGGTAATTCGTTCGCCGCTTCAGGAGATTCGTAACGACTTTGACGCAGCGATGCGATCAGCCCCGTTTGAGCCTGGACGCGGCCGAGTGCTTGAACGTAGTCAGCTTCGACCTCATGATTCACCAACACAGCAATCGCGTCTCCAGTGCTGACCGTGTCTCCGGGATGTGCCTTCAATGATTCAAGCATTCCCGACGTGGAAATATAAATCGAGGTTTGCTTGCGTGGGGTGATGCGAGCGGTCGTCGAGATCGAAGACGGCATCGGCCACAACGCTAACCCTCCAATCAAAACGAGTCCCCCTACGGAAACAAACAAACGGCCCACGCGCACCTGAGTCCGTCTAGCAGGGTTCCGAAAAAACCGCAGCGGACGTTGCAGCAAACTGTACAGCATCCCGAGTATCGCCAATGCGGCTAACAAACGGCCAATCGATTCGAGTCCATAGGGACGCAACATAAGCGAGACAAACCATAAAATCAAAAGGGTTAAACTCCAACGGTAGACCGCCGCGGTGATTGCGTAAGCGATCATCCAAAATCGGGTCGCCGGTGCCAGCGACCGATCGGGCACTGCATCGACGCCTAACAACCAACGATTCAAAGCATCCGACAACAATCGTCGTGAACGCTCGGCCAAGTTTGGCACGTCGCAGAGATCCGCAAGCACGTAATAACCATCGTAACGCAGCAGCGGATTGGCGTTAAAAACAATCGTGCTGACGCCGCAAACGAGCATCACGTTCATGGCAATCGAATGAACCAGCCCCTCAGCGGTCAGCGTCCAAACCCAAGTCGCAATCGCGGCCAACATGACTTCGCTACCAATCCCCGCTAATCCGACCGCGGCGCGGTGGAATCGATTCGGCAGCAGCCACGAATCGGAGGTGTCGCAATACAGTGCGGGTGTGAACACCAACAACATCGGACCGATTTGATGGCACTCACCACCGAAGTGTTTACACACCAGCGCGTGCCCGAGTTCGTGCAAGACCTTTGTTCCTCCGATCACGGCCGCCAGGATCAAGATCGATTCGAACCGCAACCAAACTCCGATGGTCGGAAACTCCGCCGCAAAGAGGGGCAAACGAACCAACATCATGCACGCTGCGGCGATGCAGATGAATCCCGCAACCACAATCGCCCATGGACTTAACAGCCACCCAACCCAAGGATAGACGCGTCGCAGGAACGGTTCCGGATCGACGCCAGGAAAGCGAATGAAGAGCAAACTCGAACATTGCTGCATCCATTTTTGTCGCAGTTCCTTGTGGCGACGTTCACAAAGACGGTCTCCCTGGTTTGTCGCATCCGAGATCGTCAACCCGCTTTGGTGAAAGCGAAATAGCAATTGATTCAGTTCGCTCTTGGATACCTTTTGCGGATGGAAGGTATGCTCGTAGTCGTGGCACAATTGGTCGAGACTACGAGTGCCATCCAAACGATCGAGAATAAAGTACTCGTCTGGGCGGAGTCGGTGGTACGTCATCGCCACGGGATCTTTAACCACGTACGCCGACTCGTTTTGATGTCGTGTCTGTACCGCCACGAGGTCTGCGCGAACGCGAACGGCGATGGCGTTGCTCGATGGGGTGCTGGATTTCGACATACGTTGCACGCTGCGAGAACAGAGCAAATTTCGTTAGCGAAAGTAGAACATGACGTTGCGATTGATGAAGTCAAACACGTCACTAAACCAACTTCTCAAAACCGACCTTTGGCCACAATAAACACGTGCGGTCACATCCGCGCCAATCTTCACATCCTCAGGATCGAACACATCCGTCGAGGATTGGGATGCCGGATGCAGCATGACGCGAGCGGTCGCATCGATGACCGCTTCTTTGCGTTCATCGATTCGTGCCGCCGTAGCAACCCCCTGCAACGTTGCGTGGTAAGAACGGTCGGGCTGAGTCGCCACCGCAAAGGTGACGGGCAACGCTTCGCTCTGCTTCACAGATTCCAACAATGCACCCGCTTCACGATCAGGGATCTGCAGCTTCAATTCCCAAGGCCCGCTTTCATCGACCACGCTTAGCAAGAGATTGCCGCGTGAGACCGGGCGACGCGAGAGTCGATGTTCGAGTTGCCAACCGACCACGGTGCCTTGAATGGGACTTTTGACAACCAAATCCTCTTGTTGAGCTTGGATGATCGCATGCTGGGATCGCAAGTTCGCCAACTCGCTTTCGAATTGTTGTTGTTCGATCGCCATCCGGCTCGACTGAGTCTCGTTGCCCTCACCGCTCAGTCGAACGGCCTTGATCGAGGCCAAACGCTGTAACGTGGTTTGGATCTGGCCCGCAATCGATTCGTCATTGCGTTGAAGTTCTGCGTTTTCAAGTTGAATCAACGGCGTGCCCCGATCGACCGATTGCCCATCAACCACATGCAACGATTTGACAACTCCATCGACCGCGGCAAACACTTGACGACGCTGAGTCGGTTCCACGGAACCGGTTGCGATGATGTAATGATCCACGGGGACGATTACCGATGCGACCGCCAGGGCTGCGACCATCACAATCGCGGCCGCGATCCAGACCCGTTTTCCAGTACGTCTAGCCCGTCCGATCGATTTCCAAACACCAAGCCCAAAGATGCTTTCATGCTCTAACGCGTTGTGCAGCGCTACCGATGACTCACTGGCGACCACCTGCATCGCGCCGTTGACCTCGAGCGAATCATGCCCGCTGAAGTATTCCGCCAGGATGACACCGACGAGTTCACCATCACGAACGAAAGGATCCGTTTCAAACTCTTCTTCGAAGTCGTTTGAGCATGCCGTGGTAGCGATTCGGATTGGCAATAGCACCGCACAGGTCGCACCAGATTGATCGAGGTAATCGTCCAACGGTTCTTGGATTTGGGGCGGCAACATGTCCGATTGCGGCAAAACCAGAGGCCCCGGCAAGACGATCGCACGCTGCACCATTCGCTCGATACCGCGCACCGTATTGCTGCGTTTGTCCACGACCGCAACGCCGCTCACCGCCCGCACCCGCAATCGAGTCCCGCGAGGAACCAAGACGGTGACTCGGTCGCAACCGATCAAACGCCGTGATTCATTTGCGATTCGATAGGCGGTCGCGTCGACCTCCAAACTGCGATGCAATTGCAACAAATTGCGCCGCTGGGCAAGCCACGAAGGCCCCTGCGGACGGCCGGCAATCGGGGTCAGATTAACGCCCGCATTTTGCGGTGGGGTCCCAGGCGACGGGTTGGATGTTGGAGGGGTGGGCTCGGCGGTTGAGGCGTCGCTCGAACCTGCTCCCGCATCCAGGTCACGAACAGAGTTTCCGTACAGACTCAGCCGACGCAGGATTTGCACCTGCTCGGCCGGAGTGGGACGTTCGCTGACACGATGGACGAGTAAGACCGCGAGTCGCTCGGGAGCGGACTTTAACTCGATGCGATAGCCGCGAACCGACAATGCCGTATCGACGTCGTCCTCTCGATGCACCGCCTCGTGGTCGCCTGAAGCGTCGTCGGAGAGATCGCCCGTGACAATCCCCGCGGGGTCACCGGTGGGGTCATCCTCGGGATTCGACGGGTCCATTAACGCGACTTCGCTTGCGGTCGCTACCAAGGTAGCCCTCTGCAACGATTGACGGATCGACGGGCGATGGACTTGCGCTCCCAACTCCTCGTCGACGACCAACATGATCGGTTGCTCGTATTCCGGGGCAACGATGGCGACCAAGCCGACCTCAAATTCGGTTTGCAAGTGACGGGCCAGCAAACGAATGAATTCACTGCGGTCACCGCTGCGTTTGGCAATCGATGCAACGCACCGCCTGGGATCCCCCGCAACGGTGGAATCCGAAGGATGAGCGTGAGCAGCGTCAATTCGGCCAGTGGAAGAAGCGTTCAACAGAGTGCCTAGTTGAGGACGAACAACGAGTCGCATTGCACGTTTCGCGTTTCAAAATCCGCGTTTCAAGGTCCGCGATTCAAAATCCGAGGCTAGTTCCGAAATTCAGTCGAAGCGGCTTTAAATTTGAGCAAAGGGAGTAAACAGTTCGGCGGGGCTAACGATTGGGCAGACCGAACGACTGGTGCGGTTTGAATCGATTGTAGTGCCTGGGGTAAAAAACGCGAATTTACATTGCAGCGAATCGATTCTCGCCACCCGACGAGTCCGCTCTATCAGAACGGCTGAGGGGCACCAAAACGAGTAGACAAATGACACGTACTCTCCCACTCTCCCACTCTCCCACTCTCCCACTCTCCCAACTCCCAACCAGGGCTTGGTCATTGTCCGCCGATGGCTTCTAATCCTCCGTTGGCCTACCCCTCACGCGATTTTGGAGCTCTCGACCGATGTTTTTCCTCGACGTGTTGTCTCGATTTGCTCATGTTGGCACGGCGATCACGATGGTTGGCGGCACCATGTTTCTGTTGTTCGTATTCTTGCCCTCCTCGCAAGGGCTCGACGATCACTCGCGAGGATCGATCAGCACTGCGGTCGTTGGACGCTGGAAACGTTTTGTCCATGCCGGCATTTTATTGTTGTTGCTCAGCGGCATGTACAATTACATCCGCGCGATCCCTGGACACAAAGGCGACGCCCTCTACCACGCGTTGGTAGGCACCAAAATGATCCTCGCCCTGGTCGTCTTTTTCATCGCTTCGGTCTTGGTAGGGCGTAGTCCCAAATTCGACGCGATGCGAAGCCAGCGACCGAAATGGTTGAAAGTGATTGTATTTTTGGCTTGTGTGATCGTTGCCATTTCGGCATTTGTGAAGGTCCGCGGCCTGCCCGTGTAGGACGACTGAAAGCTTTACCAAGCATGAGTGACGTGGCGTTCGCCCATCGTTTACAATTTCGGGAGCCCCAATGCTCCCACGGGGCAAATCCGAATTTTCATGACGCCAGCACTCAGGATCAACTTTATGCGTTTGTTTTCACTGCGGGCGAGTCTGCCCATCGTCGGGACGGTATTGTGCGCGTGCTTAGTCGCAAACGCCGAAGATTGGCTCGGCTGGCGTGGTGCCGATCGCGCCAACCGGTCTTCCGAAACGGGACTGTTTGAATCCTGGGGCACCGATGGACCGTCGCTGCAATGGATGGCCGAAGGGCTGGGCGCTGGCTACGCGAGCGTTTCGGTTGCCGGAAACCGTATCTACACCACCGGCAATTTTGACGACAGCCAATCGGCGGTCGCGATCGATGCACGCTCGGGCAACATCCTTTGGAAACAAGCGATCACCGCCGCTCCACCGAAACATGGCTACGCAGGAAGTCGCACCACGCCCACCATCGATGGCGATCGTTTGTATATGGTCAGCAGCGATGGTCGCATCGTTTGCTTGAACGCCAAAGACGGTTCCCAAGTCTGGAGTCGTGATTTTAAGGAATGGAATGGCAAGATGATGAGCGGATGGGGATTCAGCGAATCTCCGCTTGTCGACGGAGACCGTTTGATTTGCACCCCCGGCGGAAACGCAGGCTTGATGGTCGCACTCGACAAAACCAATGGTAAAGACATCTGGGCTTGCAAACTCGCTGGCGATGATTTGGAAAGTGGTGGAAAAAAGGTCAACGACGGGGCCGGTTATTCGTCGCCCGTGATCTCCCATGGCGGCGGTGTAAAACAATACATCCAATTGGTCGGCCGCGGTTTGATTGGCGTTCGCGCCGCGGATGGAAAATTGCTTTGGCAATACAATCGCGTTGCCAACACCACCGCGAATATCCCCACGCCATTGGTCGATGGCGACCATGTCTTCACCAGCACCGGATACGGCACCGGTTCAGCGCTGTTGAGCCTTTCGAGCGATGGAAAGGGCGGCGTCAAGGCGCGCGAAGACTATTGGCTCGAAGGTCGCGAATTGCAAAACAAACATGGTGGCATGACGTTGATCGATGGCTATATCTATTGCGGTCATGGCAACGGAACGGGGCTGCCGATTTGCGTCGAGATGGCGACGGGAAAGATCGCCTGGGGCCCCGAGCGAGCCAAAGGCAAGGGAGAAACCAGTCTGATCTATGCCGATGGGCACATCCTCTATCGTCGCGAAGATGGCACGTTGATCTTGACCAAAGCCACCCCGGAAAAATTCGACGTCGTGAGCATCGTGAAGCCTGAATTCCAACAAGGCCAAAGTTGGGCCCATCCCGTCATCGCGGGTGGCAAACTGTACTTGCGTGAGCAAGACAAGCTGATGTGCTACAAGTTGAAATAGGGCCCCCCGGGCAAACGCCGTCCGGTCGAGCGTCCCCCCTGGGACGCCATGGGCTCGCCCCCTTTCGTCCGCTCGCCCGTATCTCGAGCGCACAAAGCAAACCAACCCCCGGTTTGAAAAACCGAGCATTTTGGGTTTAATCAAGTGGATTGCGCGTACTGAAGTTGCCCCCGTTCTCAAGTTGCAAAGCTTAAAAAGGCCCCAGAGGTCCCAAAGGGATGGGGTGGCCAGCAATAAAGAGCGATCGACCGATTGCCCCGTACGCTCGGTCGCACCGTCGACTTATGCTCAACGACCGCACTGCAATCGACATCACACTGGCATGGCGACTGCGGCATTCCCCACTCTCCTAACGCCCCGCGACTTTTACACCCCGATTTGATTATGCGATACACATCGATCCTTTTGGCTGCCCTGATTCTAAGCAC